>CAYSZK010000090.1:0-17104 GCA_964435495.1 uncultured Verrucomicrobiales bacterium | reverse complement strand
GGGCGCGCGCGCAGCGGGCCGTGGCCGGGGCGATGGCGAGCGTGGCGCCGACGGCGCGGCAGAGCGCCTCGGCGGCGGCGGCGTCGGTGGCGTATCGGGAAACGCCGAAATCCGGTCCGGTGACGGCGAGGAAGCGGCCGGCGCCGCAGGCGGCGGCGCGGTCCGCGGCGGGTTGCGTGGCGGCCCCGAAGAAACCGGCGGCGAGCGTGGCGCCGGGGAGGGATTGCTTGAGGGAAACCGCGGCGGCGAGGGCTTCGAGGGCGGGGCGTCCGAGGCCGCCATCGGGTTCGGTGGGCGCGAGGAACAGGATATTTTCCATAAACAAAAAAGGGGTGGCCTGGGGTTGTGTCAGCTTTTGATCCAATCGACGATTTCGCGGGCGATTTCGGCGGGGGCGGCATCCTTCACGATACGGGTTTGGCGGGTTTGTGTGGGGAGAGCGACATTGCCGACGACGGCGCCGGCGCCGGGGAGGGGGGCGGGGACGGCCCTTTGGAGCGCGGGCATGATCCCGCGCATATTGGCCATGCCGATCTGGGGGTTGTTTTTGGGTTCGGGCAGGTTGCCGGTGGCCCAGCCGAGGAGGGCGGGCGGGCCGGCGCAGCGGGAGGCCTGGTGGGCGCCGCCTTCGACGCGTTCGAGGATGTCGAGGGTGCCGTCGGCATTGGCCTTGAGTTCGTCCACGGCCTGGAACTGGTCGGTGATGCCGAGGCGTTCGCCGACGACCTGCATGGTGGCGCCGGCGGCGCGGGAGGCGGACTCCCAGCCGCCGAAGACGAGGAGGCGGGCGCGGTCGAGGCCTGGGATGGCCTGGATGGCGGCGGCAAGGGCGTCGCCGGTTTCGTAGGCATCGGTGAAACCGCCGGCGGGGCCGTCGAGGGCGACCAGTTCGAAGGGAACCTTTTGGGCGACGGTCATCATGAGCTGTTGCAGGCGGGCTTTGGGGCCGAGGCTGACGAGCCAGACTTTGCCGCCGGGGTTGTTTTTGGCGAGGTTGGCGGCTTCGTAAAGCGCGTGGCTTGCCCAGGGATCGAGCACGGCGGGGAGCATGGCCTCGTTCTTGAGGGCGGGTCCGGCCGGTCCGGCCACGGGCTCAAGGGTTTGGAGGGGGTCGGGGACGATGCTTCCGCAGACTACGATATGATAGGAGTTGCTCATGGAGGGATCAGTTTTCGGCGGAATGGAGGCCGCCCGCGCCGGCATGGAAGGCGATGTTCATTTGTTCGGGGTTGTCGGGAAGCGGGCGGGCGCAATTCCAGACGCAGGCGCCGCAGAAGACGCATTTTTCGCGGTCGAACGAGGGGACCCCGCCGTTTTTCCCTGGGGCGATGGCCTGGCCGGAGCAGAGTTCGACGCAGATTTTTGTGCCGCAGGATTCGCAGAGGGCGGGATAGAGAAAGGCGACGTGGTCGGCGCAGCCCGGCGGGGCCTGGACTTTGCCGCCGAGCAGGAGGGCGTCCTGGTGGGAGACGAGGAGCTGGCCGTCGAAGGGAATGGCGGGCCATCCGGCGCGGTCCATCAAGGCGTCGTGGAGCGGCTGGGCTTTGGCGGCGCATTCGTCGCGGATGCGGCGGACTTCCTCGGGCGGGATGACGCCGCGGTAATAATCGTCGAGGCGGCGGACGCGTTTCCAGGGGGGGACGGGTTCGCGGCCGAGGTGGAGGCGCCCGTTGGAGAAGGCGGCGAGGACCATGCCGATCATGCCTGGGAGGATGCCGTTCTGGAAGCCGTCGCGGGCGCGTTCGGCGATGCGGCCCTCGGATTCGACCCAGCTCGCGCGGCGGCGGGCGACGTAGGTGGATTCGAGATTCCCGCGGGTGAAGGGCTTCTTATCCTTGAGCAATTCGATGACGGCTTGGGCGAGTTGGGCGCCGGTGGCCCAGGCTTCGTCCACGCCGGAGTTGGTGAGGACGTTGGTGCTGCCGGAGCCTTCGCCGATGCGGGCGTAGCCGTTGCCGGCGAGGCGGGGTTCGCCACGGCGGCCGGATTCGGCGATGGACTTGGCGCCCCAGGAACGGAGTTTGCCGCCTTTCAGATGCCGCCAGAGGCGCGGGTGGAGCATCCAATGCTGGAGATAGCGGTAGGCGGTGCGGGCGGGGCTGTCGAACCAGGAGGGGACGAAGATGCCGAGGGAGGCGGTGTTGTTGGGATGGACGTAGAGGAACCCGAAGATTTCGGGTTCGGGATAGCCGAAAGTGTGGAGGACCGTGCCGCATGCGAGGCCGGAATTGGCGGGAAGATCGACGACAAACTTCATGCCGACGGCCCAGTCGCGGGCATGATGGCCTTCGGGCATTCCGAACGTTTCGTCCAACTGGCGGCCGACGGCGCCGACGGGGCCGTCGCCGACGACGGTGAGGGCGGCGTGGATGTCCATGCCGGGCGTGAATTCGGCGGTTGGGTTGCCGGATTTGTCCACGCCCTGGTCCATGAGGCGGATGCCGGCGACACGGTCATCGTGGAGGATGGCTTGGGCGACGGGCGTGCCGGGCCAGATTTGGACCGTGCCGAGGGCCTGGGCCTGTGCGCCGGCCCATTGCATGAACTGGCCCATGGAAAAGATCATGCCGCCGGACTTGTGCAGGAACGCGGGGGTCCAGGGGAGTTCCAAGGCCTGGTCCCTGACGGGCAGCAGCCATTGGAACGCGCG
This sequence comes from uncultured Verrucomicrobiales bacterium, assembly GCA_964435495.1. Classification (GTDB taxonomy): domain Bacteria; phylum Verrucomicrobiota; class Verrucomicrobiia; order JADLBR01; family JAIBCM01; genus CAYSZK01. The sequence continues at coordinate 14,454 of CAYSZK010000090.1, read as the reverse complement.
GAGCATCGCGTCGCCGGCGGCGAGGACCGGGGAGCGGCGGCTGGCGCCGTGGGGATCGAGCAGGTAAAGCACCTTTTCGGCGGCGACGGGCGCGGCCATGGGGATGTCCTGTTTGGGGAGGCCGGGGAAGGTTTCGCGGATTGCGCGGGCGCGGGTAACGACGCCGGAAACGCCGAAGGCGATGTCGTCGGCGCGTTCGTAGCACAGGATTTGCGGGGGCACGCCCGGGGCGGCGGGGCTTTCGACGGCCGGGGTGCCGTCGGGGTTGAGGATTTGGGGGGCGAGCGTGTTGAGGAACCCGGCCATGGCGGGCCCGAAACCGACGCAGGCGATGTCCACGTCCATGCGCGGGCGTTCGGCGGCGGGAGATGGGGCGGGGTCGGAGAGGGCGCGTTCCATCGGGCGGATCAAACGGGGTAATCGAGCGCCTCGGGGATCATGATCTTGGTGAGGGCCTCGGCGGCACGGTCTTTGGCCAGGCGCGAGCCGGTGAGGCAACCGTCGAGTTTGGCGCGGAGGCGCATGAAGTCTTCGAGGCCGTCGGCGCAGGCGCAAGGGCCGGCCTTGGCCGGGTGGGCCTGTCCGCGTTCGGTGATGTCGGCCAGGCCGCGGGCGGAGGAGGCGATGCCGGGGATGACGCTTTCGAGGGCTTCGAGTTCCTCGGTGGAGTAGCAGGCGCGGCAGCTTGCGTCGTCCCACGCCGGGTGGCGGCGGTAGCCGGTGACGAGCTCGGCGCAGACGCGTCCGGTTTCGCCGGCGGCGCGGGCGGATTGGACGTGGCAGAGGTCGGCGAGGAAGCGGACCGTGCCGGGGAGCGCGTCGGCGAGGGCGGGGTTGGCGGCGCCGGCGGATTCCAGTTCGAGCACGTCGAGAATCTGGCAGCGGGCGGCGAGAAGCCAGCAGAGGGCGTCGGCGAGGGGGAAGGTGACGCCCTGGCGGTTTTTGTGGTAGAGTTTGGCACCGTCAGCGTCGGTGGAAACTTGGAGATGGCCGAGGGTCCAAAGCCAGAGCTGCATGGCGGTGGCGAGCGTGCATGCGCCGGTGCCGGGGCGTTCGGCGGCGATGCGCCGCATGTCGGTGATCCAACGCCGGAAATGGGCAAGGAACAAGTCGTTGGCCATGGTGATCGAAAGCTGGAGGCGCTGGACGGCTTCGGGGCCTTCGTACGTGGCTTCGAGTTGGGCGTCCATCCACTTTTGGGCGAGGAACCCTGGGCAATCCTCGGTGACGCCGTAACCGCCCATGAGGCTGACGGCTTCGCGCATCATATTGGCGCCGTGGCCGGTGTTCCAGAGTTTGCAGGCGGGGCAGAGGACATTGGCGACGCAATCGAGGTCCGCGAACCGGACCAGGGGATCGGCTTCCAGGGCGGCGAACCGGGCGGGGTCGCGTTCGGCGGGCGGCATGGCGGAGAGGGCGAGCCGTTCGGCAGCGCCCTCCTGGGCGGCGGCGAGGGCCTTCATCATCGCGCGGCCGCCGTCGATCTTGCGGGCGGCGAGGGCGGCGTCCTTTTCCTTTTCGAGGGGGTCGAGATCGTCGAAGAGGCGCGCGGTGGCGAACCCGAGGGCGGCGCTGGCTTCGCCGGTGGCCCAGATGTCCACGAGACGGTGGAGGGTGTCCTGTTTTTGCTGGAGGCCGAGTTGGTGGCGCGGGCTGTCGGGGCCGCCATCGCCGCCGCGGAACCGGCGGCGATGGTACATCATGACGGGTTCGATGGCGGAGAGCAGTTTGGCGGCGGTCATGAGGCCGACGGTGACGCGGGTGCGTTTGAAGACCGCTTCGATGACTTCGCCGTGGGAGTGGTTGGGGATGATGACGCCGTCCTTGACGGTGTAGCCGCCGACGATGCGGCTGGCGGGGACGTCGAGGCTGAAGGCCGGGTCGCGCGTGGAGGAGAGTTGGTGGACGAGTTTCTTGGTGGGCACGCCGGGGTCCCACGTGCCGGGGTCGGTGTCTTCGAGGATGACGAGGCAACTGCCCTTGATGCGGGGGTCGCCGGAATCAACGGCGGCGGTGACGACGTTGGCGAAGCCCATGTTGGTGATGAAGCGGCCGCGCTTGTCCACATGAAGGATGGGTTCGGCGTTCTTCTCCCATTGGGCGACGCGGACCCTGCCCGCGAGCATGCCGGTTTCGACGCCGGCGAAGGGGATGGGTTCGGTGAGGGCGAACGCGGCGCGGATGTGGCGGCGGTTTTCGCCGGGGGCGGGCGGGGCGGCGAGGCTCATGTAGTGGGCGCGTTGCTCCGGGGTGCCCATTTCGTGGATGGGGGCGAGACCAAGGTTGCCGGCGAGGCTGCAGGTGGCGGCGCCGGCATCGACCCAGGAAAGCTCGAAGGCGATCAGGGCGAGGGCGAGATTCTTCGGGCCTTCGACGATGCCGCCGTCCTGGGGATCGAGGAAGGCGGCGGTGATGCCGCTTTCGTCGAAGATTTTGAGGAGCGAAGCCTTGGCGGGGGTCCACTCGTGGCTGTTGCGTGCGCCTTCGGCGACGAGGCGGGCGACGGGGCCGCGGGCGACGCCGCGGGCGGCCTGGACGAGCATGGCGAGGTCGAAGCGTCCGGAGAAGCGCCAGAGAATCTGGCGGATTTCGTCATTGGGCAGCGTGGGGATTGTGGGCGCATCGGGGGCGGCGGTTTGCATAAGTTGATGTCTGGCGTTCTTCCAAAAACTAATAAATGGACACTGGCCGCCAGCGTGGGCAAACCGGGCGGGAAGGTCAAGCGTGTTGAAGGGCGGGCGAAGCGCGCAGGGCGGGAGCGCGGGGGTGGACAGGGCGGGACGCGGGTGTAAAGAGGAGGGCATGAATTTTGAGGCGTTCGTGGCGTCGGTGGGCTCGGATCATCCGCCGGAGGGTATGGCCGCACCCCTGAAAGCGCTGTGGTTTGCGAAGAAGGGGGACTGGCACAAGGCGCACGCCCTGGCGCAGGAGGCGGGAAGTGGCGAAGGAGATTGGGTGCATGCGCATTTGCACCGTGTGGAGGGGGACGAGGGAAACGCGGCATATTGGTACCGCCGGTGCGGGCGGGAGAAGCCGGCCTGTTCCCTGGAGAAGGAATGGGAGGCGATAGCGCGGGCGCTGTTGGGAGCCGTCTGATTTGCCGGGAGCCTTCTCGCCGACCTCGCTGGGGAGGTGGTTCCCGTGTTGCCAGGAGGCCTGGAAGCGAGTGGAATGGGTGGCGCGTGGGAACCGGACTTCGAATGGCCTTGGTGGCCGCGGGATTTGCGATGGCGGGCGCCGCGGCAGCGCGGGACGCCGGGGGCGGCGGGCGGGGTTGGGCTTTTGCCATGGATGTGGACCCGTTTGCGGACGGGCCGCTGGACTTGCGGGGAATGAACGAGAAGGTGGCGGGGGGAAGCGGCTTTATCCGGCTGGCGCCCGACGGGGAGAGCTACGTGCGCGGCGACGGTGAACCGATCCGGCTTTGGGGGGTGGCGGCGAATTGCACCCTGAAGACGACGGACGAGGAGCTGGCGCGGCACGCGCGGTTTCTGGCGCGGATGGGGTGCAACGCGGTGCGGATGGGAGGGGCATCGGCCGGGTTGGCGCCGCAGGCGGAAGGGAGCCGGTTGGAGGAGCCGGACCGCGGGTTTGTGGACATCGTGTGGCGCGTGGTGGCGGCGATGAAGAAGGAGGGGATTTACACGCGAATCTCGCCTTTTTGGGATCATGGCTCGGTCAAGTACATCAATCCAGCGTGGGGTCTGGAGGGCTACAAGAGCGGCGACGGCTTGAACGGGTTGCTGTTTTTCGAGCCGGCGCTGCAAAAGGCCTACCGGAACTGGATGCGGGTGTTGATGACCGAGCCGAATCCTTACACGGGCATCCCCCTAAGGGACGACCCGGCCGTGGCCCTGGTGCAGATCGTGAGTGAGGACTCGTTGTTGTTCTTCTTTACGGACCGGATCAAGGGCGGGCCGCGCCGGGAACTGGAGCGCCGGTTTGGCGCCTTTGCGAAGGCGAAGCACGGATCGGTGGAAGGGGCGTTGGAGGCGTGGGGCGGGGCGCGGGAGGGGGACGCGCCCGCGGAACAGCGGCTGGCTGTGGCGCGGGTGCACGAGATGGCCACGGGACCGGGAAAGCGGATGGAGGCGCAGGTGGAGTTTCTCGCGGGTTTGGAGCGGGCGTTCTACGAGGAAACCGTCCGGTTCCTGCGCGGGGAGCTGGGGGTCAAGTCGCTGATCACGTCGAGCAATTTTGGGCCGGCGTTCCCCGAACAACTGGGGGCGGCGCAGCGATGGGCCTGGGCGGGCGCCGACGTGATCGAGTTCAACAGTTTCTTCAATGTGCCGCACGAAGGAAAGAACAAGGCCTGGCGGATTGATCCTGGGGATTTCTACGCGCCGCGCTCGGCCTTCCGGGACGGGGACATTCCCTGCTTGCGGAAGCTGACGGCGGGCCGGGCGTTCAACATGTCGAGCACGACGTGGCTCTTGCCGAATCCGTACACGGTCGAGGGCGCGCCGCTGCTGGCGGCGTACGGCGCCATGGCGGGGGTTGACGGGATATTCCATTTTTCGGCGACGGCGCCGGTGTATCTTGATCCGCCTGTTATGGCTTTTCTGAAGTTGGAGGGGGGGCATCCGATGCACCGCTGGACCCTGTCCCACCCGGGATACCTGGCGCAGTTCCCGGCGGCGGCGTTGATTTTCCGACTGGGGCTGATCGCGCCCGCGGATGTGGTCGTGCGCGAGGAGTTTGGGAGAAGCGAAATGTTTGAGCGGCGGCCTCCTCTGCTTGCCGAGGGGATGGGGTATTCGCCGGAGGGCAACGAGGGCAGTGGCGCACCTCCGGCGGGCGGCGGCGCCGGTCCCGCTCCGTTTGCAAGGCTCGGCGCCAAGGAAGCGCTGGCCGGCGCGGCGCGGCCCGAGGCGTTTCTGGTTGGGCGCGTGGAGGCGGCCTATGACGGGAATCCCGCCAAGTCGCGGGTTGGGGACATTGGGGCGTATGTGGACGCGGGTTCCGGAGAGGTGCGGACGACGCACGGGCAGCTTTCCTTGAACCGCGAGCGCGGTGTGCTGCGCGTGGACGCGCCTGGGGCGCAAGGCGCGGCGGGATTTCTCAAGGCGGGCGGCGGGCGTTTTGCGTTGGCGGACCTGACCGTTGCCTGCTCGAACGAGTACGCGATTGTCTTGGCGGTGGCGATGGACGGGAATCCGCTCCGGGATAGCGGGCGGATATTGGTGCAGGCGGGGACGGTGGCGCGGCTGGCGGGATGGCGGGCGGAGGCGGAGGAGCGGGAAGTGCGGGGGAAGAAAGTGTTGGGGGAGCGGATTCTGTCGCTGGGGATGGCGCCTTGGCTTATCGAACGGGTCCATGCCTCGGTGGACTTGCGCAACAGCCGCGTATCGCGGGCGTTCCGGTTGGACAGCGCCGGCAAGGAAGCCGGGGAACTCACCCTGGGGCGGAAAGATGGGCGCGTGCGTTTGGCGCTTCCGGAGGACTCGCTTTATGTGATCCTGGCCGGTGGAGAGGGGTGACGGCCCAACCGGCGGGCCCTCCGCGAGGCGCCCGCGCGCGTGGAAAAGGCGTCCGCGCGTGTCCCGGATGCGGCCAACGGGTTTGGGGGAATCAGAAGGGCCGCTGGACACGGCGAGCCTTGAGATCGCGGTCGAGGAACCGGCGCCAGCCTTCGGGGGAGGCCTCAAGAATGGGGTTCATCAGGGAAGTTCGTGTATTGAAACCTTGAGGACCATCCCGGAGGGATGCGGGAGAATAGCCCGGCGACTCAACCCCGGGTGGAATCGTGGATAGGGCCGCGTCCGGAACGCCCGGACTCGGGGACCCTTTCAGCGCCGACGACGTAGCAGGAGGAGCGTTCCCGCTCCGGTTCCGAGCAGGAAGACGGCCGAGGGCTCTGGGATGACCAGGCCAATGTCGGCGGCTGTTTCGCCGAACTGGATTTCGTCGATGAACGAAACGCTGTTGCCGCCGAAACTGAAAGTGACTTCATCGAAAGCGAAATTGGTCGAGGCGGTTACAAGGGCGGCGCCCAAACCGGCTTCGCCGCCGGCGAGGGTGGGGTTGAGCCAGAGGCTGAGCGTGTCGTTTCCCGAAGCGAACACGATCTTGCCGAGCCACATCTGCGTGGCGGGGCTGGTGGTGGATGCGATGTTCGTGGCGAAGAGGGATTCCTGGCCGCCACCCTGCTGGCCCACATCCCACAGATTGGTGTTTTGGATGTCGCTCACATAAAAGACGGAATTCGTGTCGCGTCGGAACCCGAAGCCAGGGGCGTTTTGATTGTCCTGGATGAGGAAACTGAACCAGAGCGTTTCGCCGTCCGCGCCGATGTCGCCGTTTCCATCGACATACCCGGCCAGGCCGAATGTGCCCCCGCCGGAGACATCGAGCAGGCGGTAGGCGTTTGCTCCAAAGTTTGCGCTTCCTTTGTTGCCGGTCTCGGCCAGGCCGGTGTAGTCGAGGCTGTTCGTGATTACTTTCGTGGTGTTGGCGCCGCTTTCGGTCCAATTGGAGCCCCAGCCAGTGCCGCCGGGGGTGTTCGTGGCCAGATTGCCGACGGGGTAGTTGAACCCTTCGTAGGCGAGGAGAGCGGCGCGGGCGCCGGCGGTGGAAAATGTAAGGAGGGCGACGGCGGCGGCGAGCGCGGACCAAGAAGCGTGGTTTGGCGTTTTCATAGGATGGGTGTTCTTTTCTTTAATGGTTGACCTTCTCTGTCTTGCAATGACTCAAATGGTTGGTCTTCTCGATTTTCAGTTTTCGGCTTTCGAACAAAGCTGACCATGCCGCGCGGCGCGCGGGAAGGCAAGGGACATGAAACCTAAGCGATTAGCACCCATGGGAATCGGCTTGCCATCGCCTGGGGGCTGGGTGGATTCTTCCAAAGGCGTCTTGGACGCGGTGGCCCGGCCCGTCGGGCCGGCGGTCCGGGTCCGGGCCGCGTGATCCCATGAAGAAAACCACCCTCGACGACATTGCCCGCGCGGCGCATTGTTCAACCTACACCGTGTCGCTGGCTTTGCGGGGGCTGCCGGGGGTTTCCGCGGCCACGGCGCGCAACGTCCGAAGGGCGGCGCGCAAGCTCGGGTATCAGGGCAACGCGCCCGCCGCGATGCTCGCCATGCAGCGAAACCGCCGCCGGGACGACCAACGGACGATTCCGGTGGCCTGTGTCGGCGTCACGGACAACCGGGGAATCGTGTGGGAGGCGTTTTCCGCGGAATGCGCGGCGTTGGGCCTCGCCGCGTCGCGCGTTGTCCAGGGGGAGTATGCCACGCCGAAGCGCGCGTTGGACGTGCTTTGGCAGCGGGGTGTGCGGGGGCTGTTTTTGCTGCCGATCACGCTCGGGTGGCGGGAGGACGAGATTGTGGAAGCCGGGTGGGAGCGGTTTTCGGTGGTCAAGGAGACGCGGGGACGGCCGGAACTGCCGTTCCATGTCATCCGGTTCAGCGCCTTCGACCACATGATCGAGACGCTGCGGCGGGTGTTCCATATGGGCTATCGGCGCGTGGGCGTGTTGTTGCTCCCTTCCTTGTCCGCGCAGGACGATCTGGCGCGGGTCGGCGCGGTCGCGGGGTACCGGGAGGCGCTGTTGCCGCCGGGCGGCGCGCTGGACCTGATGTTGATGGATTCCCCGGAACCGGACCCGGCGAACCTCCTCGCGGTGCGGGGCTGGCTGCGGAAGTTTGAACCGGACGCGCTGGTGATGTTTCCGTGGGCGTTATACAGGCTTTACGAGGCCGTCGGCGGCACGGTTCCGGGGCCGGTTGGGGTGGCTTCGCCGCTGGTGTTCCGGGGACTGGCGAACCTTGCGGACTTTTCGGGATGCCTGTCGCAGGATGGCGTGGTTGGCATGCGCGCGGCGCAGCGCCTTTTCAAAATGATCCAGGCCAACGAATGCGGGCCCACGGCGAGTGTGATTGAAGAGGTCATTGAGCCGGTCTGGAGCGACGGGGCGACGCTGCCTTGGAAAGCGCGGGGATCGTGAGTTGGGCGGGGGATTCAGGGAGCCGCGGCGTGCCTTGCCGCCGTCCCTTCGATTCCGTGCGGGACGGCGGATTTCAGGTTTCTTCGACGAGGACCTCGGTGCGGTGGCCGTCGATGTCCAGGGTCATGCGCCGGCTGGTGGGGGCGGCGGCAGGGGTGGGCGCGGGGGTGGCGGTTGTGGGCGTTGGGGGTTTGGGTTTCAGGAAGGCTTCGACTTGCTGGGGGAACATGGCGTAGAGGACGGCGGTTTCGTCGTTGTCGGGAAGGTTTTTTGACCGGAGTTCCGACTTCAGGCTGTCCATGCGCGGGGCGAGGGAGTCGGCGGGGCGGCTTTCGACGGGTTTTTCGCCGGTTTTCTGGATGGCGAGTTTGAGGAGTTCCGGGTCGATGGGGCCTGGGGTGCGGCCATACTTGCCGAGGACGACGTCGGCGGTGGGTTGGGCGATATTTTTCCAGCGGCCGAACTTGACGTTGAGCATGGCCTGGGTGCCGACGATCTGGGAGGTGGGCGTGACGAGGGGAATCCAGCCGAGGCACTGGCGGACGTGGGGCATTTCATCGACGACTTCGCGGAAGCGGGCGGCCATGCCCTGTTCCTTGAGCTGGTTATGGAAGTTGCTGAGCATGCCGCCGGGGACCTGGTAGCGGAGGATGCCGATATCGACGCGTTCGTTGGCGGGGCTGGTGAAGGCGGCGAGTTCGGAATAGACGCGGGTAAAATGCGCCTGGAGATCGTGGAGGGCGGCGGCGTCGAATTTTGGGGCGCGGGGGTGGCCTTCGAGGAGGGCGAGCATGAGGGAGGCGTCGGGCTGGCCGGCGCCGTTGGCGAAGGGGGCGATGGAGACTTCGACGGCGTCCACGCCGGCGCCGATGCCGGCGAGGTAGGAGGAGGGGGCGAGACCGGCGGTGCAATGGCTGTGAAGGACGACGGGGAGGCCGGTGGCGCGTTTGATGGCGCGGACGAGATCGGCGGCGGGGCCGGGCTGGATGAGGCCGGCCATGTCTTTGATGCAAATGGACTGGCAACCCATGGCGGCGAAGGCGCGGGCGCACGCGGTGAAGGAGTCAAGCGTATGGACGGGGCTGATGGTGTAGCTGATGGCGCCCTGGGCATGTTTGCCGGCGGCGAGCACCGCCTTGACGGCGGTTTCGACATTGCGCGTGTCGTTGAGCGCGTCGAAGACGCGGAAGATGTCCATGCCGCGTTTGGCGGTGCACGCGACAAAGGCCCGGACGACGTCATCGGGGAAGGCGGTGTATTGGACGATATTCTGGCCGCGGAGCAGCATGGAATGGGGGGTGTTGGGAGCGCCGGCCTTGAGGGTGGAGATGCGGTCGAAGGGATTCTCGTTGAGGAACCGGAGGCAGGAATCGATGGTCGCGCCGCCCCAAGTTTCGAGGTTGCCGAAGCCGAGGCGGTCCAGCAGCGGGAGCGCACCGAGCATCTGGGACGTGGACATGCGGGTGGCGGCAAGGGACTGGTGGCCGTCGCGAAGGACGGTGTTGTTGAAGACGACGGTCTCAGCGCTCATGGAAAATTCAATCTGTGCAAGCGGAGCGTGTTTGGGAAGGGGAAAGTGGGCGGAAACGCCGTCCGGCGGGGGAGTAGAAGGATGCTTGACGGCGGCGGCAAGCCGCCTTATGCGGTGGACTCAACCAAGGAGGCAGGCATGGAACATGTTGCGGCGTTTTTCAGTGAAGCGGCGGGGTTTGTGTGGGGTTGGCCGTTGATTCTTTTGCTGTTTGGAACGCACCTGTTTCTGACCGTGCGGACCGGGTTCATCCAGCGGTTCCTGCCGCAGGCGATCCGGCTGTCGTTTTCCGGCAAGCGGGAGGGGGAGGGGGACATCAGCCATTTTGGGGCGTTGATGACGGCGCTGGCGGCGACGATTGGGACGGGGAACATTTACGGGGTGGCGGGCGCGGTGCTGCTGGGCGGGCCTGGGGCGGTGTTATGGATGTGGCTGACAGGGGTGTTCGGGATTGCGACGAAGTACAGCGAGGCGGTGCTGTCGGTGAAGTTCCGGGTGGCCAACGCGGCGGGGCAGATGGCGGGCGGTCCGATGTACGTGCTCGAGCGCGGATTGGGCTGGAAGTGGGCGGGGGTGTTGTTTGCGGCGTTCACGGCGTTGGCGGGGCTGGGGATCGGGAACATGAACCAGGCCAACGCAATCTCGGAGATGGTGGTGGCGCAGTTTGGCGCGGGGGCGCCGACGGAGTCGGTCGACGCGTTGAAGCTGGGTGTGGCGGTGCTGCTGACCGTGATGACGGCGGCGGTGATTCTGGGCGGGATTCGGTCCATCGCGTCGGTGTGCGCGATTTTCGTGCCGTTCATGGCGCTGTTTTACGGGTTCGGCTGCCTGGTGATCCTGGTGATGAACGCCGCGAAGCTGCCCGGCACGGTGGAATTGATCGTCTCCAGCGCGTTCACCGGGCACGCGGCGGTCGGCGGGTTCGCCGGGGCCGCCATCAAGGAGGTGATGCGTTACGGGATCGCGCGCGGTTTGTTCTCGAACGAAGCGGGGCTGGGAAGCGCGCCGATTGTGGCCGCGGCGGCGCAGACGCGGAACGCCGTGCGCCAGGCGCTGGTCTCTTCCACGGGTGTATTTTGGGACACGGTGGTGGTGTGCGCCCTTACGGGATTGGTGGTGGTGACTTGCGGCGACTGGACCAGCCCGGAGATTTCGGAAACCAAGAACAAGGCGGCGCTTTGCGCGTCGGCGTTCGGGCACCTGGGGTTGTTTGGGAAGGTGATCCTGACCGGCGGCCTGATGACGTTTGTGTTCTCGACGATCCTGGGCTGGGCGTATTACGGGGAGAAGGCGATTGAATACTTGTTTGGGCTGAAGGCGGTGCCGGTGTACCGCTGGATTTGGGTGGCGGCGGTGTTTGTGGGGGCGAACGCGAAGATCGGGGTGATCTGGGATTTCGCCGACGTGATGAACGGCTTGATGGCGGTGCCGAACCTGGTATCCCTGATCCTGTTGAGCCATGTGATCGTGGCGGAGACCAGGGAGCATATCGGGGATTTGAAAAAGTTGTGAGCACAGCATGAGCGGCAGGGGTAAAGAGGCGTGGGGTTCGCGCATCGGGGTGATCCTCGCGGTCACGGGCAGCGCCGTGGGGCTGGGGAACTTCCTCCGGTTTCCCGGGTTGGCGGCCAAGTACGAAGGGGGTGCGTTCATGGTGCCTTATTTCGTGGCGCTGTTGCTGCTGGGGCTTCCGATCGCGTGGGCGGAATGGGCGATGGGGCGCTACGGGGGCCAGCGCGGCTTCAACTCGACGCCCGGCATTTTCCGGGCGATTTGGAAGAAACCTTTGTCCCCGTATTTGGGGGTGCTCGGCCTTCTGGTGCCGGTGGTCATCTATATGTACTACGTGTTCGTCGAGTCCTGGTGCCTGGGCTACGCATGGCATTATCTGGTGGGCGACATGGCGTTCGGCAAGGACCCGAAGAAGTACGGGGAGTTTTTCGCGGCCTACACTGGGCTGGGGGAGGATGGAGCGGTGTTCCAGAACGCCTTCGGGGTGGGGGGCATCTGCCTGCTGCTTTGCGTCGTCCTGAATTTCACCCTCATCTACCGGGGATTGAGCAAGGGGATCGAATGGTTTTGTTCGTGGGCCATGCCGGCCCTGGTTGTGTGCGCCCTGGTGGTGCTGGTCCGCGTGCTGACCCTGGGAACGCCGGACCCCGCCTTTCCCGAACGCACCGTGCTCAACGGCCTAGGGTTCATGTGGAATCCCCGCACGGAAAGCGTGGGGTTCCTTCAGGCGCTGGGCAACGCGAAGATGTGGATGGAGGCCGCGGGGCAGATTTTTTTCTCGCTGTCGGTCGGGTTCGGCGTGGTGATCACCTACGCGAGCTACCTCAAGCAGCGGGACGACATCGCGTTGAGCGCGACGACGTCGGTGGCGGGCAACGAATTCTGCGAGGTCGCCCTGGGGGGCATGATCACGATTCCGGCCGCGTTCCTTTTCCTGGGCGCGGCCGGGGCGGGCGGCTCGACGTTCGGGCTGGGGTTTAACACCTTGCCGCTGGTGTTCGAGCACATGCCGCTGGGGCGGTGGGTCGGGTTTGTCTGGTTTGCGCTGCTGTTCCTCGCGGCGGTGACCAGCTCGCTGTCCATGCTCCAGCCGGCAATCGCGTTCTTGGAGGAGGGCCTGGGGTTGAACCGGAAAGGGTCCGTCGCGCTTCTCGGGTTGGTGACCCTCCTGGGCACCGGGTTCATTGTGTACTTCAGCAAGGGGCTCGCCGCGCTGGACAACATCGACTTCTGGGTGGGCACGTTCTGCATCTTCGTCCTGGCGACTATCCAGGTCATCCTGTTCGGGTGGGTCCTCGGCGCCGAACGGGGGCTCAAGGAGTTGGATACCGGCGCGGAGATACGGATTCCGCGCGCGGTCGGGTTCATCCTGAAGTACGTGTCGCCGGTCTATCTCATCGCCGTCTTCGTGATGTGGTTCTGGCAGAACGCGGGGGACTATGTGAAGAATTTCCAGGAAAGCCTCGTGGCGCGCCTGTCAATTGGATTGGTGCTTGTGGTGGGCCTGTTCTTCGTGATTCTCATCAACCAAGCTGTGCGGCGGTGGGAGAAGCGGGAGAAGGCGGAGGGAGGCGCGGCATGACCTTGGGCGGCTGGATCGTCATGGTGGCGTCGGTCGGCGGCGTCACCGCGTTCCTCGGGTGGTGCATCCTCAAGGTGCTCCGCGAGCCCCAGGCCGAGGAACGCATCCACGGCCAGCTCGATATCGAGACGCCCGACGTCAAACGGGAGGAGTGAGCGCTCGCTTCCCTTCCCCGGGGCGCGCGCCGTTTTCGCTTTGGTTTCCGGTGGGGGCGGGTAGTCTCCCCCGCGTATGGCTGGAAGATCGAGTGGACGAGCCGGGATGAAACGGCCCGCGCGGGAGGGACGGGATGCCTCCCCTGTGCTCACGGAGCAGACGCAGAAGATCTTCGAGCGCCTGGAGAAGGCGGCGGGCATGCCGGTGATCGCGTACTGGACGTCGTCGGGCGGATCGATCTGCCAGAACGACGTGATGGCCATGGCCAATTTGCTGGGCGAGATGCCGCATCGGCGCGAGATCGGGTTGTTCCTCAAATCCGATGGCGGCAATCCCGAGGCGGCGCTCCGGCTGGTTCACTTGCTGCGGAGCCGGGCCCGGCGGATTGTGCTGTTCGCGCCATTCGAGTGCGCGTCGGCGGCGACCATGGTGGCGCTCGGGGCGAACGAAATCCACATGGGCCCAACCTCCTATCTCACGGCGGTGGACACGTCGCTCAAGCACGATCTGTCGCCGGTGGACCACAAAAACTGCCTGGTCTCGGTGAGCCAGGACGAGGTGATGCGCATCCTGCGGCTGTGGCGGGAACAGCGCAGCGGCGGAAATCCTTATCCGGAGGTTTACAAATACCTGCATCCCCTGGTGATCGGGGCGCTGGACCGGTCGAGCTCGTTGTCGATACGGATTTGCGAGGAGTTGCTTGCCTACCACCTCAAGTCCCGGGCACGGGCCAGGCGGATCAGCCAGGAACTGAACGGTTGCTATCCATCGCACTCCTATCCCATCACGGCGCGGGAGGCGCGCCGCCTGGGGCTCAACGTCACCGAGCTGGAGCCCGAAATCGGCGCGATGCTGCGGGACCTGAACGCGCTTTATTCCCGCATGGCGCGCGAAATCCGGCACGACCATGACGCGAGCAACCACCACGTGTTCGAAATCTGCAATCTGCTGGAGTGTCCGGGGCGGCAGATTTTCTACCAGGTGGACAAGGACTGGCACTACCGGAAGGAGGAACGGCGCTGGGTGTCGATCAACGACCGGTCCAACTGGCAGGTCATGGAACGCCGCAACGGGCGCTGGCAACGGGCGCCGATCTTTATCTGCTGACACGAATCTGGGGCTTGCAAAATCCCGCGGCGTGCGGCATACATGGGGGTTCCGGCCCCGGGCAGGTTCCGGAGTGGCCAAACGGGGCAGACTGTAAATCTGCTGGCTTATGCCTTCAGTGGTTCGAATCCACTCCTGCCCATGTTCTCCCCCTCCTTCCATGTATTGTGCGCCCGCCTGCTGGGCGGGTTTCGGGTGCGCCCCCGCGGGGGACTGTGCCTGGCGGGCAACGCGGCGTCGCCTATCCCATTCCTGGCAAGCAAGGGGCGGGCACCCGCGGCAGGCGCGGAAAAAAGGAAGGGGTGGGATTCGAACCCACGGTGACATCGCTGCCACGCTCGATTTCGAGTCGAGAGCCTTCGACCACTCAGCCACCCTTCCGACTGCGAACCCAAATTCTACCCGCCGGGGACAAAAGGGCAAGCGGGAAGCGGACGTAGAAGTTGCGGCGCCATGGGAGCGGCGGCGCCCCCGCCGCCGTAACAGTGCGGTGCGCGAGGGGAAGGTTGAGGATGTTGGGGAAGGTCAAAGGGCGGGCGAAGGCCGCGAAACATTGGGACAGGCCTGAATGGCGCTTAAATAAGGCGTAATACCCTTTTGTTGAGTGGTTTGCGTCGG
>CAYSZK010000089.1:0-17119 GCA_964435495.1 uncultured Verrucomicrobiales bacterium | reverse complement strand
GGCGCGCCCCCCGCGGCGCCGGCACCCAGCGCGCGCGCCGCCGCGCGCGTGCGCCGCTCCAGAGGGTCCAGGGCGCCGAGTAGAGCGGCGTGCTCCGCTTGAAAGTCCTGGAGCGCGGCGCCGGCGGCCTGGATCGCTTCGTCCCGCTCCCGCCGCACGCGCATCAGATCGCGTTTGATGTTGTACTTGATCTGGTCGCCCGAATTCTCGATGGCCTCCAATTGCCGCCTGTGCCGGGCCTCGGCAATCCTCTCCACCCGCTCCGCCCGGCGCTCATACAGGGCCGCTGTCCGCGCGCGGGCCGTCTCCATCTCGCGGGTGGCCGTTTCCATTTCCGCCGCGGCTTCCGCCAGCGTTGCGCGGGCGGCCTCGTCCGACCGGCCCGACAGCACCGCCAGCTCCGCGTGTTGGGCGCGCAACAACCGGGACTCCTGGGCCGCGAATTCCTTCACCCGCTCCCCAATCTCGCGCAGCCATGCCACCGCCTCCTCGACCCTGGGCAACTCACTCACATTCATCCCGCACCTTCCCAAGCAAAACGTCCAAATCCTCAATCTTTGGCGCCACCGACGCCACCATGTCCTCCAGCGGCGCCAGGTACCGCCGCTCGAACTCCGCGCCCTTGGCGTCGGGCCACTGCGTGCGGGTCTCCCGCCATCTCCCCATCAACGCCCCTGTCAAAGCCACCAGCCGCGCCCGGCTCGAGTTCACGCTCATGCCGAAGGCGCCTCCCCCGCGCCGCCCTCCGCGCCATCCCCCTCCGCCGCGGCGACGGGCCGCGCCGCCGTCCTGCGCGCCAGCTCCGCGTAGTCATCCAGCGCGCCCACGATCCGCCCCAGGAATGCGGCCCCCTCCTTCATCTCCTGCCGCAGCATCTCCCGCAAGCTGTCAATCTCCCGGGCCGGGGAGTCCACCAGGTTGGAAAACTGCCGCGCCCAGCGCCGCGTCGCCGCGAGCTTTTCCTCCGCGTCCCGCATCGCCTGCCGGGCCTTGCGCACCTCGGCCAGGCGCCCCGAACCGTCCTGGCGCAGAGGCGACATCCGCGCCGCCCAGGATTCCTGCTCCCGTTGTTCCAGGGCCTGTTTGCGCCGGCGCACCTCCTTTTCCCAAAATACCAGGCGGTCCGACTCCACCCACGAGCGCGTCCGCCGCACTTCCTCGGCGACTTCGTCCAGGGCGCGCCCCGCCTTTTCGAGATAGCCCACCAGCCCGGCCCGGAAGGCTTCGACCGCCTCAATCGATGTGACCTTCGCGTCCATGGCCCGCGCGCTCAACGCTGCCCCAGGTAATCCTCGATCCGCTGCGCCTTCCGCAGCAGGTAACCCGCGTGCTGCTCCGACAAGTCCAGGAATTTCCGCACACCCTTGAGCGTCTGCTGGAATTCCTCCTGGAACTTCTGCTGCTCCTGGTCCTGCCACGTATCGCCCAGCGCGGCAAACCGCGCCTGCAACGACGCCATCCGCTCCTGGATGTCCACGCGGAACCGCTTGAGTTCCTCCGCAAACTTCCGGACTTCCCCGGGTTCCATCACCGCTTGCGCCATAATCGCTCCTGCCAATCTCCGCCCCACACTCGCGAACCCGGCCCCCGCCGTCAAGACCCCTGCCGGGAGCCCGCCGCCTCCGTAGCCCCGCGTCCAAGCCCCACCCCCGCGCCGAATCCTCAAACGCAACCGACACTTTTGGTGTTCCGATCGGATCACCAAAAACGACGGTTCTTCGGCGCGAGTCCTGGCCTTGCGCGCGGGTTTGCTCATGGCAAAACCCAGCGTCCAGCCGCCTTCACTGCGCCACATCCTCAGAAACAACCGACACTTTTGGTGATCCGATCGGATCACCAAAAGTGTCGGTTGTTTCGGGGGCGTCCAAGGCCCGCGCACCCGTGTTTCACCGCTTTCCGGCAACCCAGACCATCCGAAATCCTGGCATCGGGAGGGGAAAGCGTTGGCATGGCGGAGCGATTCGGCCTTCCCGGCCGCCGCCCGGCGCCACGGACATTTACGGCGGCGAAGGCGCTGCCACGATGGAGAAGTTACGGCGCCGGGGGGGGCGGCATGGGGATGTCGGTGACCTCCGCGTGCACCGTGGCCACGGCGGGATCCAGGGAGGTCGGTTCCCCGCCATCGGTCCCAGGGCGTTCCGCCACGGGAATTTCAACCCGGATTTCCCTGCCCGCGCGGTTCAGGACGATCTCCATGCTCTGGCCGATCCCCGCCAGGAAGGACGCCCGGCGGACGTCGCCGGGGTCGCGGACGGAGTCTTTCCCAATGCGGACAAGGATATCGCCGGGCTGAATGTCGGATGCGGCCGCGGGCGCCTCCGGCACGACGCCTTCGACAACGACAGGGCCGGGTTTGGCTGCCGCGTCGCCGGGCGGGGCAACGGCGATGCCCAGCCAGCCGGCCCGGACCCGGCCATGGGCGCGGAGGTCCCCGGCCACGCGCAGCAACGCGTCGGCGGGAAGGGCGTACGAATTCAGGCCGCGGTCCAGGGACCCCGTGATCAGCCCGACCACCTCGCCCTGGGTGTTCATCAGCGGGCCGCCCAGCATTCCTGGGATGAGCCGGAGATCGGCGCGGATGTGGGTGGTGCAGAAATAGCGTTGGTCGGGCGCCTGGGCGTCCAGGGAAGCGACGAACCCAAACGCCGGCGCGGCTTCGCGGTCGTAGGGAAACCCCAACGCCACCACGGGCGATCCGGCCTGGCAGGGTGCGGCCTCCGTGAGGCGGACTGGCGCGCCCCGCGCGTCGGTTCTGAGGATGGCGACGCTGCTGCGGCGGTCGGCGGCGACCAATTCGGCGGGATGCTTCGCGCCGCCAAATTCGATCCAGACGGTCTCGCCCGGATGGATCAGCGCGGACGCGGTGACGACGGTGCCCGTTGTGTCGAGAAAGAATCCGGAGCCCGACACCAATCTGCCCGGGCGGCTGGAACAGACGCGGACGATGGAGGAGCGATGGTTTTCGAGAACGCCCTGGATTTCGCGGCCGATCCTGTCCAGCAGCGGCGTTTCCGCGCGCGCGGAGGGAAGGGCGGCGAACAGGAGTGCGAGGACGGCCAGGGGCCGCATCGCCGGGGCGACTGGAGACAGGACTCTTGCCATCGGAGTGGCAAGCATGCGCCGGAACCGGCGCCGCTAAAAGACAAAACTGGCGCGGGTGACCGCGACAGACGGGGTTACATTGCCATCCAACAGCGTGACGGACGCTCCGTAGGCGAGATCGGCCGCTTCCTGAAGGAGCGCCACCGGGGGGGCGGCGGGGCGCGGGTTCGCTTCCAGCGACAATGCCTGGCCATCGAACGCCGGCGCCGCTGTGGCGGCGCTGAAGGCGAAACTTTCGGAGGCGGTGTCCTGCTGGGCCACGGCGGGGACAACCTGGCGGAGGGGGCCGGCGGCGACCAAGGCCCACGCGGCAAGCGCGCCGGCGCCGACATAACCGAGCGCGCGGAACGCGCGGAGCGGTTCGCCGAACGCGTTGGCGACGGATTCGATGCCTTGGGCGAACCCGCGGATCAGGCCGCGGAGCGAATGGCGTTCGGCCTTCAACATTTCGGCGCGGAGCCGGTGATGAAACTCGTGCTCGACATCCTCCAGGAAGCCGGGCCGGGGCCTTTCAAAACGCTTCAGGGCAATCAACCGCTCGATCTTCGTCAAATCCATATCCACTTTCTAGTCCTCCTTGAGGTGCCTGCCAAGTTTCTTCTGCAACAGCCGGTGCGCATGAAACAGCCGCGTTTTGACCGTGCCCTCTGGCACGTCCAATATCTCCGCGATCTGCGCATGTGTCATACCTTGAACATCGTGCATGACCACCGCTGCTCTGTGGTGTTCAGACAGCGATTGGATGGCTTCGTTCAATATTACTTGCAGCCGCCGGACCCGATCTTCGCGGTCTTCCTCGTTGATGCGCAACTCACTGGATACAAGGTCTTTAAGTGAGTCCTCTTCGGGTTTGTCCAGGTCCATTTCGTCCAGGCTGAACGTCTGGCGGTCGCGCCGCTTGGACGAGCGCTGGAAGTTGATGGCGCCGTTGACGGTGATCTTGTAGACCCAGGTCGAGAAGCGGGCGTCCCGCCGGAACCTGGGGATCGCCTTGAAAATGCGGATCAGGGTGTCTTGCAACAGGTCCGCGGCGTCCTCGTGGTTGGAGGTCATGTGGTAGAGCGTGCCGTAGATTTTGGCCTTGTAGCGTGTGACGAGGACGTCAAAGGCACGGGTGTCCCCGGCCTGAACCCGTTCCACGAGCTCCTCGTCGGTCGGATCCTGGGGGTCGGCATCGGGTTTTTGTCGTTCCGCGCGCATGGCATCCCCGCCGGGCCATCGAGCCCCGGCGATTCGTTAGCCTAGGGAACCACCCGCGCGGGGCGAGGAAAATCAATCCGTCTGGGCGTCCGGGGAGTCCGGAGTCGGATCTTCGGCGGCTTTGCCAAAGACTTCGCCCAGAACCGCGCCGATGATGGGCGCGGCGTCTGTTCCGCCGTGCAGGTCCTGGTCGAAGTCGCCCTCCACCATCGCGGCGAACGCGTAGCGCGGCTGGTCGGCGGGCACGAATCCGCTGAACCACGCGATCTGCCTGGGTTTGGCCTTGCTGCCCACCTGGGCGGTGCCGGTTTTGCCGGCGACCTGGACGGTTTTCACGCCCGCCCGTTTGCCGGTGCCAATCTGCACCACCGCGACCATGGCGTCGCGGATGGGGGCGAGCACTTCGGGCGTAACTTGGGCGTTGTGGAGCACTTCGGGCGGGAAATCCTTGACGACGCGGCCGGTGCTGTCGCGGAGCGCGGCGACCAGGCGGGGGCGGAACAGCGTCCCGCCGTTGGCGATGGCGGCGTTCCACAGCGCCATCTGAAGGGGGGTGCAAAGAACGTCGCCCTGGCCGATGGAGGCGTTGGCCACGTCGCCGCCGCCCATGTTGCGCCCGTGGCGGGCGAGCACAAATTTCTGATCCGGCATCAGGCCGGGATGCTCGTCGGGCAGGAGAAATCCGGTTTTGCGGCCCACGCCAAAGTCGCGCGCGGTGGCGATGAGCCGGTCGCGCCCCACCCGGATGCCGAGGTCCATGAAATAGGTGTTGAACGAGAAAGCGGTGGCCTCGCGGAACGTGACGGTCCGGGTTTCCTTCGGGAACCGGAACACGACGTTGCCGACGGTGAAGGTCCCGGTGCAATGGACGGGCCGGTCGGGGTCGAAGATGCCGGCCTGGACCGAGCCGAGGGCGGTGACGATTTTGAAGGTCGAGCCCGGCGGGTTGGGCTGGCGGTACACCCGGTGCATCAGCGGGTTCTTCTGGGAGGTCGTGAGTTCCTGCCACTTTTCGGCGGGCAGCGCGGGGAGGAATTCGTTGGGATCAAAATCCGGGCGGGACGCGAGCGCGGCGATGTCGCCGTTGTTTACGTCCAGGAAGACCACGGCGCCGGCGCGGATGGGTTCGATCGCCTTCTCCAAGGCCTCCTGCATCCGGCTGTCGATGGTGGTTTGCACCGTGAGGCCCGCCTCGGCCTGCCGCTCGACCTTGACCGCCTGGGTGAACCCGTCCGGGGTCGTGGCCAGGACCAGCTTGCCGGGGCGCCCGTAGAGTTCCTTGTCGAAGACCGCCTCCAGCCCCGAGGCGCCCCCGTAATCGTCGTAGATCACCTCGTCGGCCTGGTGCATCGTCCCGCGGTTGCGTCCCTGGGTGCGCTTGAGATAGCCAAGGGTGTGCGAAAGCATGCGGCCCGCCGGATAGAACCGCCGCGGGTATGCCTGCAACGTGAACCCTTTCTTCGGCAAATCCCCCGCGCCAAAGCGCTCGACCTCCGCCGGGGTGAGGGCATCGACCACCGGAATGGGATGGAACCTCTGGAACTTGTAGCGGTTGAGCAGCTCGTCTTCGGCGAAGGCGATTTCGCGCCCGAAAAACCGGGAAGCCAGGGCGATGCGGTCCTGCGCCCAAAGCAAGGCCTCGTTGGCCCCCGGCGCCACTTCGAGCGCGGGCCAGGGCAGCACCAGCGACTGGACCTGGCCCATGGCCGCCACGGTTTTGTTGTCGGCGGTGATGATGTCGCCGCGGATGCCGGGGATTTTGTATTCCGCGAACGGCGGGATCGCCTCCGCCTCGAAGTCCGACGGGTCCACAATGGCGTCGGCCTCGAACCCTTCGGCGGAGCTGGCGAACAGCGTGCCGATCCAGTCGGACCAATCCTCCGACTGGCGGACGCGGGCGGCCGCCTGGGCGCCTTCGCGCTGGGCGGCGGTGAGCTGGCTTTGCTTGAGATACACGAAGATGTTGCCCGTGGCCGGCTTCAGCCAGCCGATGCCTTTCACCACGCCGGAACGCCGGTCCACTTCGACCTTGCTCAATTCCTTGGGCTGGTCGAACGCCCCCGGCCGCGGATCGATCTCGATGACTTTCTGCACCAGATCGCCCCAGAACGGGACCGCGGCCCGCGCGGCGAGCGATTTGTTGCCGATGGGCACTGACTGGTCGTAGCCGATCCAGACGCCCGCCACCACCGACGGCGTGAACCCCGCGAAAAATGCGTCGCGATACCCCTCCGAATACCCCGGCGTCCCCGCGATAGGCACCGGAAACTGGTAGTCGAGGGAAAGCCGCCTTCCGGTCCCCTCCCGCACAACGGATTGCAGGGTTAGGACCATCTGCTTGGACAGAAGCGGGTCGAGCAGCGGTTCGCCCTTGGCCCCGGCCCGTTTGTAGAGCTCCTCGCCGTCCGAGGCGACGACCATCTCAATGGCGTGCAACGGCCGGACCTCGCCGTGGTTGGCGAGCGCCTGGTACAGGCCGGTGATTTCCCACAGCGTCATCGGGCTCAGCGTCCAATCCCGCTCCGTCTCGTTGACTTTGGCCCCGGAGCGGCGGAGGAAGTTGACCACCGTGGGCAGGCCCAGTTGCGACGTGACCCGGATCGCGCAGGTCTTGGCGGAAAGGGCCAGGGCATCCTGGAGCGTGAGAAAGCGCTTGGTGATGTCCTCGTCAGGATCCCCCAGCGCGACCGCCTCCGGCTTTTTCAAGTCTTCGTCCGCGATAAACGAGGCATTGATCATCGACGCCGGGTGGAGGTTGAGCTTTTCCACCCCCAGCGCGTAAAGGAACGGGTAGATGAGCGCCCCGCTCTCCCGCCGCGCCATCGTCACCCGGTCGAACGGGCTGGCCAGATAATCACGCCCGCCCACCAGGGCGCGCACGGCGCCGTCGTCCGCCTCGGCGACAATGGCGGCGCCCTGGAGCGGGTCGCCCTTGACCTGGCGCTGGTCGTTGAAACCTGGATCGGCCTGGATGCGTTCGAGGTGTTTCGCCAGCTCAGCCTCCGCGGCGGCCTGCATCCGCGGGTCCAGCGTGGTGTGGATGCGCAGCCCCTGCGGAATGTCGTCCTCCTCCAGCGCCAGCACCTCTTCGAGTTCCTTGAGCACCTGCGCGAGGAAATAGCTTTTCACCCCCGCCGGGCGTTCCGCGGCAAGCTTGACCGCCCCGCGCTTGGCCTCGGCCCATTCGGCGGAGGAAACCATCTTCTGCTCCAGCATCAGGTCCAGGACCACGTTGCGGCGTTCGACGGCCTTTTCCATGCTCCGGCGCGGCGAGGCGCTGTTGGGCGAGCGCACAATCCCCGCCAGCATCGCCGCCTCGCCCAGGGAAAGCTCGCCGGCGTGCTTGCCGAAGTACCCACGCGCCGCGGCCTCCACGCCGAAGTAACCCTTGCCGAAATAAATCCGGTTCAGGTAGTAGTCGAGAATCTGGTCCTTCTTGAACGTGCTCTCAATCCGCAGCGCAAGAAAGACCTCCGTGAACTTCCGGTCCAGCGTC
Organism: uncultured Verrucomicrobiales bacterium; assembly: GCA_964435495.1. Lineage (GTDB taxonomy): Bacteria > Verrucomicrobiota > Verrucomicrobiia > JADLBR01 > JAIBCM01 > CAYSZK01. The sequence continues at coordinate 9,321 of CAYSZK010000089.1, read as the reverse complement.
TTGGCGAAGGTCCCCACGACGTTCTTGGCGAGCTGCTGGGTCAGGGTGCTGCCCCCCTGGGAAAAGGAGCCGGTCCGCATGTTGATGTAGATCGCCCGCAGCAACCCCATCACGTCCACCCCCCAGTGCTTGTAGAAACGCCGGTCCTCCACCGCGATCACCGCCCGCCGCATCACGTCGGGGATTTCCCCATGCTGCAACACCGTCCGGTCCTCGCTGAACACCCGGCCCGCCTCCCGCCCGTTGCGGTCCAGGAAAATGTTGGTCTCGGTGTACTCGTTGAGCTTGCCCAGGTCGAACTCCGCCGCCTTGCCGTAGTACCGCTGCATCAGAAAGAAACCCCCAATCGCCAGCAGAATTCCCAGCGCGACCGCCACGTAAAACACGCGCCGCAGAATCCGTTTGATGTCCGACCACAATACGTCCCAGTCCACTCCCCGCCCATCCGGTCCCTCGCCCGATTCGCGCCGCGCGACCTTGTCCCGCAACGCCTGCAACGCGAGGTCCTTCATGCTCGGACCCTTGGATGCCTTTCGCGCCATAGATCGCCGGACTCTACCGCCTTCCCGCGCGATTGCCATAAAAACTGCCGCACCCCGCCCGCGTTTCGCCGGCCAACACGGCGCCGCCGCCGCCCTACCCGCCGGCAACCCGATCCGTTCGTGCCCCGGCTACCCGGACCGCCGCTCCAGGCCGCGGCGGTATGCCCCGGGCGTCATCCCAAACAACGCCCGGAATTTCCGGTTGAACATCGACACGTCCCGGAACCCGCACTCCAGCGCCACCGCCAGCACTTTCTCCCGCCCATTGCGCAGCATCCCCAGCGCCGCCTCCAACCGCCGCTCGGCCACATACCGGGTCACCGTCCGCCCGGTGTGCCTCCGAAACGCCCGGCACAGGGAGGTCGGCGTCATCCGGGCCAGCGCCGCCAGCGCCGCCAGGGATTGCGCCTCCCGAAACCTGCGGTCCAGGCGTAGCCGCACCCGTTCCACCCCGCCCGGCGCCGCCCCCGGCAGCGGCGCCCCGCGCCCCACCCCCGCCGCGCGGGCCTGGCGGCACAGCCAGACCACCAGCACTTGCAGCATCCCCCGCAGCGCCTCGTCCCGGCCCGGCCCCGCGCCCGCCTGCTCGGCCTCCATCGCCCGCAGCAGCCGGCCCATCGCGGAAAAATCCGGGAACTCCACGCGCACCCGCCGGTCCAGCCGGTGCACCAATCCCGGATGCTCCGGCAGCAGGGCCAGGCGCGCCCCCAGCAGCGCCTGGGGCACCGGCGGCAGCGGAAACGCCGGGTTCAAATAGACGTTGGCCACCTCCACCCCGGGACCGCCCGCGACCAGCGTGTGGGCCTCCCCAAGCTGCGTGATTCCAACCGACCCGCCGGTCTCCTGGAAGGATTCCGCGCCGATCTGGTGGCGCGCGCGCCCCCGGACCAGGCAGGTGAGCAGGGTTACATCGACCCCGTGCGGGTTGGGGCGCGGATTGACATACCGCCGGAACCATTCCACCGCCACGCCGGCCGAGGCCAGGGTCGGGAACCGGTTCCGGACACGGAACAAAGGGGCCGCCACGGGACAAATTCCACACCTGTTTGGGACAAAATCAACCAAGAAAATCCAAAATTATCAGCTTAGATTGCCCGCGCATGAAAACCCAGGTTAATGACAGCATGATTCGCGATTATCAGAAGGATGGCTTTGTGATGGTCGAGGATTTCCTCGGCCCGGACGAACTCCACTCCCTCCGCGCCGCCGTCGATGACGCCGTCGCGCGCATGGGCAACAAGAAGGTCGCCGGCGGCAAGGTCAACTGGGAGTCCGGCGATTCCTATTACGACAAAGTCTTCACCCAGCGCCTCAATCTCTGGAAAATCAGCCCCGTCGTCCGCGATTTCATGCTTCATCCCGGCCTCGGCGAAATGATGTGCGCCCTCGCCGGCGTGGACGGCTACCGCGTCTGGCACGACCAGGCCCTCATCAAGGAGCCGTTCGGAAATCCCACCGCGTGGCACCTCGACAACCCCTACTGGTCGTTCCATTCCCGCGACGCCATCTCGATCTGGATCGCCCTGGACGACGCCACGCTCCAGAACGGCTGCCTCTATTTCATCCCCGGCTCCCACCGCCTCGCGCGGTTCGATAACGTCGGCATCGGCCAGAATCTCGGCGACCTCTTCAAGGTGTACCCGGAGTTTGCCCGGACGCAGCCCGTCGCCGCACCCATGCGCGCGGGCAGTTGCAGTTTCCACAACGGCCTCTGCGCCCACGGCGCCGGCGCCAACATGACCCCGGGCCGCCGCCGCGCCATGACCTGCGCCTACATGCCCGAAGGCGCCACGTTCAACGGCCAGGCAAATATCCTCCCGCCCGACTACCTCGCCACGCTCAAGACCGGCGACACACTCGGGAACGACGAGGAAAACCCCGTGGTGTTTTCCCGCCGTACCGCCGGCGTGTGACGCCGGCGGTACGGCCAGGGGCCAAGGCGGGAGCGCGCCCGCGCTCCGGGAAGTCACTCCCGGGGAGGCACGGCGCACTGATCGAGGCCGAGCAGCCGCGAAATGCGCCGGCGGTTCACCGCGACAAGCCTGTAGCCGAGCGCGGAAAACGGGCGCACCAGCGGGCACACAAGGAATGACCCCAGCCAGCGCCATCCGGGAATGCGCTTGAGCGCCTCGGCCATCGCCGCCTCCCCAAACGAAAGGCGCCCGCTCTCGTCCAGCAACTGCACGCCCTTGCCCGCCCGCGCGAAATCCACCTCGGGCCGCGACTCCCGAAGGCCGGGAGTTTGAAACGGACGAAACCCCACCGCGCCCGCGGTGTCCAGCGCGCGCAGCCAGTCCACGCTGCGCTGGCAGAAGCCGCAGTCGGCGTCATAGAACATTTCGACCTGGCGAGCCATTCCGCAACATAGCCGCGATCCGCCCGCGCGCCACCCGCGGCAAGAGGAAGATCGAAAGATCGAAGAAAGAGGGGCGCCGGCACGGGGAACGCCGCGTCTTGCGTCCCGGCTCCTCCCATGCTAACCGTCCAGCTCAATCAATCCATGAACCACCTCCCGACCGCACTTGCCGCCCTGCTTCTCCCCCTCCCGCTCCATGCCCAGGACCTGATCAAGGACAAGGGCCTCGCCGCATTCGAGTTCCGTGACAAGGAGCAGCTCCTCGAACCGTCCGCCGCGTGGAAGATCGAGGACGGCGTCCTCGTCTGCGCCGGCGCGCCCCAAGGATACCTGGCCACGCGCGAGGAATTCGAAAACTTCACCCTCGAACTGGAATGGCGCTGGGCGCCCGGCACCGGGGGCGGCAACAGCGGCGTCCTCATCCACGCCATCCCCGGCCAGCCCGGCCTCAACCAATGGCCCATGTGCCTCGAAGTCCAGTTGATGAAGAACAACGCCGGCGACTTTTGGGTCATGGGCAACGGCATGGCCATCCAGTCCGACCGCCCCTCCATGAAGCCCCAGGGCGTCCCCGTGTTCCGGCTCGTCCGCGAGGACGGCATCGAAGAAAAGCCGCCCGGCGAATGGAACCAGATGAAGATCGTCTCGCGGGGCGGCGCCGTCACCGTCGAAGTCAACGGCAAACCCGCCAACGCCGGCAAGGGTCTCAAACCCACGCGCGGGCGCGTCGCCCTCCAGAGCGAAGGCGCCCCCATCCACTTCCGCAACTTCAAGATCACCGGCGCGCCCCCGGCCCCCTGAAATCGGGTTAACCGGCACCCCAGATTGGGGCCGCTCGGGTGTTTCCTGGTTCGGTGGCCGCCCCCCAACCCTTCTCCCGGCTGGCATCCGTTCGCGGCGCGGCTATGCTCTCCGCATGACGGTGTCCGCGCGCTTCCGCAACCCCTACTTCCTCCCAGGGGCGGCTTCCGTCGTCTTCCACCTCCTGCTTTTTCTGCTCCTGTTTCTCGGGCTTTTTCCCCGGATCGGGCGTTTTGTGCCGGACCCGGCGAAAAAGGCGCCGGTCCTGGTCATCGTTCCCGCGCCCGTGCCGCAGGCGCCGAGAGCGCCTGCCGCGAAACGCCACATCGACACCGAAAGCCTGCTGCCCGCGGACCGGCCGAACCCCGACGCCCCGTTCGAGTCCGACCGCGACACGCGGCTGGCCAGCCCCGTCCCAGGCAACGCGGCGCGTCCCTTGCCCACCCTCGACGGGCGCCGCCCCTCGCTGGACCTTGTCGAAAAACCGGACGCGCCCAAACCGGGCGCCCAACCCGCGCCCCCGCAACAGAATCCGGCGAAGGAACAGCCGAAACCGCGCGAGACCGCGCCCGAGACCGAGGCCCGGGTGAATCCGCTGAAAGTCGCCAGGCTTGATCCCCAGATCGCGCTGCCCAAGCCGCGGGAGGTGGACACCAAACCCTTCCGCAACCCCGAAACCAAGCCGAGCCCCCCGCCGGCGCCGGCCGCGCAGGAGCCCGGCACGCAGGGGCCGTTTTCGTTCCGGCAGGCCAAGAGCGCGGCGGAAGGCGGGGCCGCGCCGCAGGGGGACGCCTCGGTGGACGCGGTGGCGACGCCGTTTGGCAAGTATCGGGCCAACATCTACCGCAGCGTCGGCTCCCAATGGCGGTACATGGTCCACAAACAGTCGGCCCTGCTCAACTACGGCACGGTCTCGATTCGTTTCACGATCCGGCGGGACGGCTCGCTTGCGGCGATGGACGTGCGCGGCAACAACTCCGGCAGCGCCATGCTCCAAACCATCTCCGAAACCGCGATCCGGTTGTGCGCGCCGTTCGAGCGGATGCCCGACGGCATCCAGCAACAGGTTGGCGAGACCCTCACCCTGGACGTCGATTTCACCATCTACTGAAAGGGCGGGGCGGGGCAAACGGCACTTTTCCCTTGCCGGAATCCGCGCGGCGGCTATAAACGCCGTTTCCCTGATCCGGGCAGCCGGGGTGGGGAAGACAGCAACGCCCCGGCGACGGGGCACCGAAACAACAACCGCATTCCGTAGAAACGGAAGCCCGGACGGCCGTCCCACGGCGGCGCGAACGGGTGATCAACCCCAGGAAAGAACCAGAAGCCCATGGCCGACATCTCGATCAAGGAATTATTCGAAGCCGGAGTCCATTTTGGACACCGCACCCAGCGCTGGAACCCAAGGATGAAGCCCTTCATCTACGAGGCCCGCAACGGGATTTACCTCATCAACCTCGAAAAGACCCACGAACAACTCAAGGCCGCTTGCGACTTCCTGCGGGAGACCGCCAGGCGTGGCGAGAAGGTGCTGTTTGTCGGGTGCAAAAAGTCCGCCCAGGACACCGTCCGGACCGCCGCCATCGGCGCGGACTGTCCCTACGTCGTGGACCGGTGGCTCGGCGGGACGCTGACCAACCTCACCACCATCCGCCGCAGCGTGAAGCGCCTCGAAACGATTGAGGGCATGGAAAAGTCCGGCGAAATGGACAAGCTGCCCAAGCAGGAGGCCGCCAAGCTCAAGCGCGAAAAGAACAAGCTCATCCGCAATCTCCAGGGCATCCGGAACATGGAAAAGATTCCGGCCGCCATGGTCATCATCGACACCACGCGGGAGACCATCGCCATCGCGGAGGCCCGGCGCCTTCAGATTCCGGTCGTCGCGGTCGTGGACACCAACGCCGATCCCTCCGATGCCACCTACCCGGTGGCCGGCAACGACGACGCCATCCGCTCGGTCAAAATCCTCGTCGAGGCCTTTGCCGGCGCGGTGGCGGGCGCCGCCTCGGGCGCCGTGGCGCGGAAGGAAAAGGAGGCCGCGGCGGCGGTTTGACCCGCCCCCGCGCCCGGAGCAACATCAATCCACCAAGGGGAGACACACGCATGAGCAACCAAACCATTTCCGCCGACACCGTAAGGCGCCTCCGCGAGCAGACCGGCGTGGGCATGATGGACTGCAAGAAGGCCCTGGCCGAGTCCGGCGGCGACTTCGAGAAGGCCATCGAATACCTCCGCAAGAAGGGCGTCGCCACCGCCGAGAAGAAGGCCGGGCGCGACGCGAAGGAAGGCGTCATCGCCTCCTACATCCATCTTGGCGGCAAAGTCGGCGTCCTCGTCGAGGTGAATTGCGAGACCGATTTCGTCGCCAAGAACGAGCAGTTCCGCGAGTTCGTGAAGGACATCACCCTCCAGATCGCCGCGGCCAACCCGCATTACGTCACCCGCGATGAGGTGCCCGCCGCGGCCCTTGAAAAGGAAAAGGAGATTCTCCTCGGCCAGCTTGCCCAGGACCCCAAGAACGCCAAGAAACCCCGGACCATCCTGGACCAGATTGTCACGGGGCGCCTCGACAAGTTTTACTCCGCCTCCTGCCTGTTGGAACAGGCCTTCGTCCGCAACCCGGACGTGACCATCAAGGAGCTTGTGACCCAAAAGGTGCAGGAGCTCGGGGAAAACATTGTGATCCGGCGGTTCTCCCGGTTTCAGGTCGGCGAAAACCTCGCCTGACCTTCCGGCCCGGCGGCGATTCCCGGCCAGGGCGCGATGGGCCCGGTGGGCGCGCCGTTCCCGGCGGCGCCCCGCGCGTCAGAACATCTTGACGTAGGCCTTCGCTTTCAGCCGGTTGATCCACTCCTCGTAGGTCTTCTGGCGCTCCAGCGTCACCAGCTTCTTTTCAATTTCCTCCCGGACCTCCTCCATGGGCCGGATTCTCCCCTCCTTGTGGTCCTCGACCCGGATGACGTAATAGCCGTCGTCGGTCTGGATGACCCGGCTGTGCTGGCCGGGGAACAACGAAAACGCGATGGCCGCCAGTTCCTTGCGCAAGGTGTCCTGGGTGACCCACCCCCATTCGCCGCCGCTTTCCTTGTTGGAACCTTCCGAGTACGCCTTGGCGAGGTCCGCGAAGTCCGAGCCGGCGTCCAGCTTGAGGACGATCTCCTCGGCGAGCAACTTTTGCGTGTCCACCTCGATCTCGGCGCCGTCGGCCTGCTTGCGCTTTTCCTTGAACAGCGGTTTGCGCAGGAAAATGAGCCGCAGCTTGACCTGCTCCTTGTGGGTGAACTCCGGGGCGTGCTCCTGGTAGTATTGCTCGACCTTGAACGGCGAGACGATCACCTCCTGGGCGACGTTCTCCTGGCGCATGTACTGCACGATCATGTTGTCCCGCTGCTCGCTCTTGAACTGCTCCATCGTCATCCCCAGCGCCTTGAGGGTCTGGATGAACGCCGTGCGGTCGTTGCCGAATTTGTCGCGGACGATGTCGTGGATGTGGTTCTCGATGATGTTGTCGGGCAGGAACCCGCCCTTGGCCGCGAACTCCTGGATGATCAACTGCCGCTCGATCAACGCCTTCAACGCCTCCAAGCGCGCCTCCTTGATCCGCTCGATCAGGTCGTTGCCCGCGAGCCCGGACGCCTTCAGGGTCTCCTCCGTTTCGCGAACCTCCTTCTTCACGTCGGAGAACGTGATCACGTTGGTGTTCACCACCGCCGCGATGCCGTCCGCGTTCTGGGCGCGCCCAGGAACCGCTCCGGCCCACACCGAAGCCGCCAGCAGCAACGCCGTGGCGCACCTCGTGAAGAAACAGCCCGCCTGAGGTCTCATGGAAACCGCAAGCTTAGCCCCCCGGCGCAAGGGTGCAAGCCCGCCAATTTCAGCGGCTCTTGGTGCCCTGTTTCTTCGACTTCTCCAGCCGCGCGCTGTAGGCGTCGGAGTCCTTCTCCGACATGAACACCTTCTTGCCGCGCACGACCCGGTAGTAGCGCACCTTGGGCTTGGGCTGCGGGATGCCCGCGGTGTCCCCCGTCGAATATCCCACAATCTGCACCCGCGTTCCCACCGGCGCCATCGCAAACAGCCGCGCGGCGTCACCCTCCAACAGCCGGATGCAGCCGTGCGACGCCGGAAACCCCGGCAGATACCCCGCGTGCAGCCCGATCGAGCCTCCGTTCAGCCGCAAAAAGTACGGCATCGGAATCCCGTAGATCGTCGAGACCCAGTGCCGGTGCTTGTTGGAGACCCGGTAGCTGCCGGACGGAGTCGTGTACCCCGCCTTGCCCGTCGAAACCGGCCCCCGCAACACCACACGGTCCCCGCTGTAGGCCGCAAAACCCTGGTCGGGCAGGCTCAGCACAACATGGGTCACCCGCCGCGGCCCCTCCGCCGCCGCGCCGCCTCCCGCATCCCGATAGTCGCCGGCGGCACTGTCCCAAGGCCACGCCCCCGCGCCGCCCGCCGCCAGCACGCCACCGAACATCGCCACCGCAGTCATCACTCGCTTCATTCTTCCGCCTCCTTGTTGAAAATCGCGCGGAATATACGGATTGTGCCCCATCGGGAAAGCGGATTCTGCGGAAATTTTCAGCCGCCCTCCCCCCCCACCCCGCCCGCGCCGGTGCGGGCTATTCCGGCACCACGTTGACCGCCAGCCGGATACGGCTTGCCTTCGGCCCGAGCACAACATCGTTGGGCCCCACCTTCAGCGCCGCCGTCATCCGCCCCGCGGAGCCGCCGATGGGCTCGCCGTTCACAATGGTCCCGTGGCGGCTCCCCCGGTCGCGGATGTAAAAGGAGCTGCCCTCCCGCTCGATCGAACACTGGTTGCGCGACACGGAGAACGGTTCGCTGTCCTCCACCGAGTAATCGTTGGTGAACAACACGTCGAACTCCCCCTGCCGGCTCGCGCGCCCGATCCGGAACGGAAACTTCTGCGCCGCCATCGACGGCGCCGGGGCGCCCCCCGGCGCGGCGGCGATTCGCACCGCCAATTTCCGGTCCACCGGCGGGGCGTGGAGCATCGCCGGCTTCTCCGGCCCCTGCTGGACGGCCGCGCGCCGCAACTGCTCGTTGGCATGGCGCAGCCGCTCGAAAAACGAGCTCAGGTACGGGAGCAGCATCGCCGGACGGGTCAGGATCATTTCGTTGAAGTCGAACTCCGTCAGCGCCTCCACCTCCGTCTCCTCCATTGCCCGCGCGCTGGCCGACCGCGGCTTGTCCTCGATCATGGCCATTTCGCCGAAGATGTCCCCCGCCCCCAGTTCCGCCAGGGTGATCTCCATGCCATCCCGGCTGATGAATATCTCCACGCGCCCCGTGGCGATCCGGTAGGCTGTGTGCCCTTCCTGGCCTTCCTGAAAAATCAGGTGCCCCTGCTCAAAACGCAACGTCTGCATCACCGGCCTCCTTATCCCGAACTCTCCCCGCCGCCCACCGGGATGTCAAGCGCGCGCCGCCCGAATCCTTGCGCCGCGGGCCGCGGCGCAACCGGAGCGGCGGCGCCCCCGCCGCCGTAAATGTGCGTCGGGCGAGCGGAAGGTCCGGAGAGCTTGGTGGGGCGGACATCTCGGAGCACCCCCTAATCCAGAGTCACGCCTCTTGGAGCGGCGGCGCCCTCGCCGCCGT
>CAYSZK010000088.1:0-17251 GCA_964435495.1 uncultured Verrucomicrobiales bacterium | reverse complement strand
TTGCGGCCCATCCACGGTTTTCCCCAGCATCCGCGAATCTCATAAGAAACTTGGGCTAGACCAGCGCCCCCTCACCGCGCGCGGGGACGTCTTGTTCTTTGCCTCCGAACCCCTCGCCAAACCGCTCGATCTCTTCGGCAAAATCCGCGTCGAACTCTTTCTCACCAGCGAAGCCCCCGACGCCATGCTCGTCGCCAAGCCCGTGGACATTTACCCGGACGGCTTTCAGATGCTCGTCCGCGAAGGCGCCGCCCTCGCCCGCCACCGAAACGGCCTCGCCGCCCAGGACAAGCTCGACCCCGCCACGCCCGCGCGCCTCGCCTTCGACATCAAGACCGCCGCCATCGTGTTCAACCGCGGCCACCGGATCGGCCTCCTCGTCGCCGGCTCCAGCCACCCCGCCTACCAAATCCATCCCAACACGTGGGACCCCATTCCCGCCTTGGCCGCCGCCCGCCCCGCCCGCCATTCACTCCACGCCTCCCCAGCCCACCCCTCACGCCTCATCCTCCCCATTGTCAAACCAACCCCCGCACCCTGACCCGCGCCGTCCCACTCCGCGCCCGCCGCGGCAAGCTGCGGTCGGCGGATGGGGCATGCCCACGCTTGAGCTTCCGGCTGGGGCCGGTTAAATTGGCCTCATGACCGCCAACACCCGCGTTGAACCCGGCCGCGTGGCCGCTGATATCGCGCTGGGCAGGGACTTTCTGGCCGGCCAACCGGGCTTCCGCCGCGTGTGGCTCTTCGGGTCCGCCGGCCAAGGCCGCCCGCTGGATTGGCGCTCGGACCTGGATTTCGCCGTCGAAGGGCTCGACAAATACGCGCTCTTCGAGCTATGGTCCGAGCTGGACAGTCGGCTGACGCTGCCCGTGGACCTCGTCCGATGGGAAGACGCCTCCCCCCTGCTCCGCCAGGAAATTACAAAGGGGCGGCTTCTGCATGAAAGCTGACGCCGCAACCAAAGCCACGCTCGCGGCCGTCATTCAGGCTTCGCCGCCACCGTGAGCACCGCGTCCCGCATGCCGTGGACCGCTTTCTTGTCCGCCGGCGCGGCTGTCACCAGCACGCCCCCCAGCCTGGCTGCGTCCCCTTCCACAAAGTAATACGGGCACAACCGCACACGGCACGCCGTCGCGCGGGTCACGCCCGCCGCCTCGTCAAACCAGTCCACCGGCGCCGCCGCCGCCTGCTCGAACACCTGCATGATCCGCGGCGACCGCGGGAACGCCTCCAACGCCTCGCGCACCACCGACGCCCATTCCCCGGCCGCAAGGTCGTGCCCGAACCAGACGCCCCGCGAACCCCATGCCTCTGGCGAAAAACCCGACACCTTCACCACCAGCCGCCGTTGCTTCTGCGAAAAGTGCGCCATCTCGTTCCAGTCCTGAATCTCCAGCCGCGGATGCACGGCGTGCGGCGGCAGCGTCTCGGGATGCAGCACCCACCCAAACGGAATGATCTCCCGCAGCAACCGCTGCCCTTTCTCCCCCAGCTCCGTCCGCCACCAACCCTGCAACGGCCGCACCCAAAAAAGCGCCAGCCACATCTTCTCCTCAAGGTACGGCTTCAGCGGCGGCGTCATCCGCCCCCCCGCCAGCACGGCGTCCATCCATTCGCGGTGCCGCGGCAGATTGGACAGGTCGAACGCCTCGAAAAACCGGTACACGGGCCGGTCCCGCCATGCGTACCCCTCCGCCGCCACCACCTCGACCCCGGCGCGCCCCGCGTTGAGCCATTCCATCTCCGGACGATACGTCGCCGCCTCCTTCGAAATCAACACGTCCCCCTCCGGCAGCAGATTCTCCCAGCCGCCGCGCATGCCGCGCGGGCCGCCGGCCACGGCCTCCCCGAGGCCCGCGTATTCCTCCTGCATCCACGCCGTTGCCCCGATGCCGCCGGGCACGGAATCCAGCTCCGTGACGCGCAGGCCGCCGTCTTCCATCAGCAGCAGGTCCGGGCGGATCACCGCAGGCAGCGCCTTGCGCAACGCCTTGTCCCGCGCGAACGCCACCAGCTCCGCCGGCTTGCCCGCGTCCAGCCACGCCGCGATCCAGCCGGGCATCGCCCCCTCGGCGCTGGCGAGATACAGCCGGTTGCACGCGCGGTTGAACGCGTGGAATAGCCCGCCCAGCCGCTCGATCCGCGCCATCGTGTCCGGCGCCAACCGGAACGGCCGCGGCGCCCACCGCCAGTCGTGCCCGGCGAACAACCCCCCGTGCGGCAACCGCCGCCGAAAGCCCGCGGCCCGCTCGCCATCCGTCGCTGTCTGCACCCGCGGAACTTCGGAGCACATCCGCCATCCGTCAAGGCCGTCCGAACGCATTCCCGCCAACAGGGGCGCGGACCGCGGTCTTTCGGACAAAGCGCTTTGGACCGCTCCGCCTTGGCGGGGCTTTCAAGGCGCTTCGCGGGAACTCCGCGCCTCTGGGCTGTCGCGCGAAACGCGGCGCGCCCGAATCATTACGATCCGGGCAAAGGGCGCACCGGAATCCCGCGGCGAGCCCGCATCCTAAGGATTCGGGCGGTGCAAGACGGTCCGGTGCCCGAGCGAAGCGCCGACACCGCTTGCAAACGCTCCGCCCGTGGACCTCGCCCCATTCCCCGCGCCAAAGCGGCGTGGCGGCCAAAGGCCATCCCACCGCGCTCCCAAGGCGATTGGGCGGTCCTGGCGCCGAAAAGGGGATCGTCAGGCGCGCTTGCGGCGGCGGAGGGCGGCAACGGCGCCGGTGGCGAGCGCAAAGGCCGCGAAGGCGCCGGGCTCGGGAATCTCAGTGCCCATCTTGATTGTGTCGTATTCGACGCCGTTTCCCTTTGCAAACGGGTACTCGTCGTTGGCAAACACGTCGGTAAGTCCGGAGGAGGGGTTGGAGACGGCGACGCCGACGCGCATGAATTGGAGGTTGGCAAAGTAATTGGAGTTCAGCCCGGTGCCGGCGAAATTGGTGAGGGTCATGGCCATTTCGATGGTGTTGCCCTGGCGGCGGGCAAAAATCGTGAAGCCGTTGACGTCGGGCTTGAGTTCAGTCTCGTAGCTCGTCAGGTTTTTCTCATTGGCGACGGGAGAGTTGGTGTAGGTGATGGCGAGGCCGTTGGCGGAAATGTTGGTGTAAGGCCCGCCCACATCGCCGTCGGTGTCACGGTAGAGAAAGGCGCCATCCCCGGACTCCACGACGAAATTGGTTCCCTCGGCGGCCTTGTTGCCCTCGGTCAGGGCCAGATTGTAGCCTCTTCCGCCATCGGCGTTGGTGCCGAAATAAACGTAGTAATGCCCCTTGTAGCCGGCGCCGAAGTCGGGAGTGTTGCCGGGCTGGTGGAAGAAATTGCTGACGACAGTGATGCTTACAAAAAAGAAGTTGGAGGTCACCCCCCAGGAGGCCGACTTCAAATCGCCGTAGGCGTAGTAGCGGCCGCGGTTGGTGCGGATGCCGCCGGCAACATCAAACCACTCGTTGTCTTCGACGGGGCGTTCCCAGACTTCGTCCGTGTAAACATCCCCGGCGGTGAGCGTGCGATAGCGCCCCGTGGTGTTGGTGGCAACATTGCCACCGGGGGCAAGCCCGATGTTGGTCCAGATCAGGTCCTGGGAGGTAACCTGGTAGATGGGATTGATGATCTGGGCGCGCGACGGAGGGCATGCCCCCAACGCGGCCACCCCCAGGGCCACCCCCAGGGCGGCGGGCGACTTCAACCACGAAGACCAGCGAAAATTCATTGGCAGGGATTATCAGCTTCCGAATAAGCGTCAACCCCGAGACGAATCATAGTAGGCGCGCTAATCCATTTTGGTTCGTAGAATTCGCGGGACTTAAGACAGTAAATTTCACGGGCGCCGGGGGAACGGGAGCGGGCTCAGGCCGGGCCGTGCCTGGCCGTGCAACTTGCGGTCCAAGCGGTTCTGGGATTACTTTGCGGGCGAGATGACTTCGGAACCGCCAGATGCCGCCCACCGGAGCGGGCTCCCGCCTGTTTCCGGGGAAGCCGCCCCGCCCGCGGACGGCGGCGGGCCGGGCGACGCCCAGGACAAGGCACCCGCGGACGATTTGGCTTCGGGCGTCCATGAGTCTGGCCAGGGAGGCGGGGGAGAAAACGGAGCCGGCGCCTCGGTGGCTGAGAATTCACCCGCGGAGGCGGGGCCGGACGTGGATAAGCCGGACGGCGGGAGGGGAGAGGGATCGGAGACCGAAGAGGCCCATGACGTATTGGACGCGCCGCCGTCACATTTCCGGTTTGGGTTGTTCGTGTTTGGGACGCTGCATGTGCTGGCGCTTGTTTTTATTGCCGTGGCGGTTTTCACGGCGGCGGTATTGATTCCGAACCCGCGGGAGCGATTATCCGCGGAGTCGCCCGTGCACTTGCCGGTGGCGCCGGCCGGGTCGCATGTGCGGACCCCTTTTTGGGAGCTGTTGGGGAAAGTGGACTTTGTGGGGGCGCTGCGGGCGGGGTTCGAGGACCCTCCGCGTCCGCCTATGCGATGGCGCCCGATTGCGCGGTTGCTGGCGCGCGGGGAAGCGGACAAGGCGGCTTCGGAGCTGGAGCGGGCGCTGGCGCGGCACCCGAAGGATCCGGACCTGCACTACATGCGCGCACGCGTGCTCCTTGAGAAGGGGAACCGAGAGGGGGCGCTGCGGGCCCTGGACGAAGCCCTGGTAATGGCATCGACGCACAGCGAGGCGCTCTGGATGCGGGCGAACCTGAGGTTTGACGCGGGGGACATGCCGGGCGTGGTGGAGGATTGCTCGATGCTGGTGGTGACGAAATCCGATCTGGCGCGCGCATGGTACTTCCGCGGGGTGGCGCATTTCCGGCTGGGGGATTACGAGCGGGCGCTGTCGGATTTGGACCAGGCCAGCGGCATCGACCCGACCGAGCCGGGGGCGTATTATTACCGGGGCGTGATTCTCCTGAACAAAGGAAAGCATCCGGAAGCGGAGGAACAGGCGCGCGTGGCGCTGACCCTGGAACCGGGAACCCCGCATGGGCATCTTCTCCTGAGCCGGGCGTGCCACGCCATGGGGCGGCGGGCGGATGCGTTGGCGGCGGCGAACCTGGCTCTGCAATTGGCGCCAAAATGGGCGACGGCGCTGCGGTTTCGTGCGGAGATATACCGCGGGCTTGGCGACGAACGGGCCGTCGGAATGGACGAGGCGATGGCGGGAATTCTTGCGCCGGAGGACTGAGCCGGCGCACGTTTGTGGCGGCGGCATGGCTTGCCCCATTGCGGTCCCCAGCCGTGGTGTTTCAACTGCGATCCCCCTCCGTGCGCTCCGCGTCCTCCGTGGTTACGTTTCCCACCCCTCTACATGGCGAAGAATCCCCTCTCCACGGGCTTTCCAAGCGTGCGGCAGGCACGATCCCGGCGGCGCCCCTTGAAAGCTCCGCCAAGGCGACGCACTCCAAAGCGCTTCGCACCCCCGGTTCCCCCCCCATTCCCCGCTCTAGAGCGGGGTGGCGGCCCCTTCGGCCTTCCCGCCGCACTCCGTAACCGCCCTTCCCGTTGTTGTGCCAGGGACGCGGATCGTGCATACTGCCTCCATCACGATGATGCGCGAGTACGCCATCCTGCAGGCGCCGGGTGAACCAGCACGAACCTGGTTCACCGACAACACGCTCGAGCTCATCGTCTGGCGCGATCCCGCCGGCGCGGTCTCCGGCTTCCAGCTCGCGTGGATCGACCGCGCCAAAGAGTTCGCCCTTACCTGGTGGACGCCCAACCGTTTCACCTTCGACCGCGTCGATTCCGGCGAATCGCAGAGCGTCGCCACCCAAACCCCGATCCTCATCCCCGAAATGGATTTTCCCCTCGGCGCCGTCACGGAACAATTCGCCGCCCGATCCGCGGACCTCCCCACCCCTCTCCGCGACCTCGTCACACGCACCCTCGCCGACGCCGCGCCCGCCCTCGCCCTCTGGCGCCAAGTCCGGCCCCGCCGCCCCCGCTCCTTCGGAGGACGCCTCATCGCGCGGGGCGCGGGATTTCCCGCCTGACGGGTTGCGGCCTTCGCCCGGCGCGGTATCCTCCGGATGATGAGCCCCCACCGCCATCCCGACCTCGCGGCCCTGCGCGCCGCGCTCACGGAATTGCTCGCCGCCATCCGCGAACGCCGCGACTTTACGGACTCCCTGCGGCGCATCGACGAACTCCGCGAAACCCTGCGGCCCGACGCCGACACCCGCCTGCTGCACTATCTGGACGCCCGCAGCTTCGAGAAGGCGCTGGCCCATCTCACCGCGTCCGGCGCTTGAGCCCCGGTACCTTCGCCGCCATGCGCATCCTCGTCACCGGCCTTCTCGGGCAGTACGCCTTCGGCGGCGTCACCTGGGATTATCTCCAGTACGTTCTCGGCTTCCGCAAGGCCGGCCACGACGTTTGGTATCTTGAGGACACCGCCACCTGGGCCTACGACCCCATCAAGGGCGAGCCCTCTGCCGATTGCTCGTACAACGTCAATTACCTGCGCCGGATCATGGAGGAGTTCGGCCTCGGCGGCCGCTGGATATACCGCAACGAAGCCGATGGCCGGTACCACGGCGTCGAGTCCGACGCCCAGGCCGAAGCCGTCATCCGCGGCGCCCAGGTCCTCGCCAACGTCTCCGGCGCCTGCTGGCTCCGCGACGCCACCGCCGCCGTGCCGCACAAGCTGTTCCTCGACGGCGACCCCATGTTCACCCAGATCGGCCTCGCCACCGGCGCCAAACCCGAATACGTCGCGCGCGTCCGGGCCCACACCGCCCATTTCTCGTTTGGCCTCAACATCGGGCGCCCGGATTGCCTCGTCCCCGCCGCCGGCATCCGCTGGCGCCCCACCGTCCAACCCATCGACCTTGATTGCTGGCGGCCCGAAAGCGTCACCCCCAACCCGGCACACCCCGCCACAGGCGCCTTCACAACGGTCATGAACTGGGCCAGCTACAAGCCCCAGGAGTTCGAGGGCCGCGCTTACGGCCAGAAAGATGAGGAGTTCCTCAAGTTCATCGGCCTCCCCAAGCTCACCCCCCAGCGCCTCGTCATCGCCATGGGCCAGGGCGTCGGCCAGAAACGCCCCACCACCGATCTCCAAGCCCGCGGCTGGCATATTCTCGAACCCGCCGATCATCTCCCGGACCACCGCTCCTACCGCGATTTCCTCGCCCATTCCCGCGCCGAATGGAGCATCGCCAAAAACGGCTATGTCCGCAGCCGCTCCGGCTGGTTCAGTTGCCGTTCCGCATGTTATCTCGCCCTCGGCCGGCCCGTCGCCGTCCAGGACACCGCCTGGACCGCCCACCTGCCCGCCGGCGACGGCGTGCTAGCCTTCCGAACCCCCGAGGAGGCCGCCCAGGCCATCTCCGAGATCAACGCCCGTTACGACCACCACGCCGCCGCCGCCCGACGCTTCGCCGCAACGCACTTCGAAGCCGGCGCGGTCTGCGCCCGCCTCCTCGAAGACGCCGGATGCGCCTGATTGTTCTTTCTGAATCCCCCGGCCCGCGCCACCGTCTTTGAAACCATGACCGCCCCCCTTCCCGCCCCGCGCCCGCCCAGCCCCGGCGCGTGGCCGCTGATCGCCGTCGCCGCCTTCGTCGCGCTCGCGGCCGCGGCCCTCCTCCTCTCCGCCCACCGCCCCGCCCTGACCGAAAGCCAGCGTTTCGCAAAGGCCCGCGAGGCCATGGACGAACGCTTCAACCCCCTCATTCTCGACGCCGAAGTGCTCCTCGCCGCGGCCCTCGACGATCTCCAAGCCCTCGATGGCCTCGCCAAACCCCCGTCCGCCGCCACCCCCGCGCAATTGGCCGCCGCCGCAAAAGGGCTCGAGGAGGCTTTCGCGAAAATCGAACGCAAGGCCGCCGCAATCGCCTCCGCCCGCGACGCGCTGCGGCGCGAGTTCGCACTGCCCGCCGATTCTCCCGAACTCCTCAGCGACGGCCAGGCCGAGCAGCTCCGGTTTTTCGAAGCCGAATTCGCCGGGGCCCGCGAACAGTTCCGCGAACTCCAAGGCGCGGGAATGGGAAACTAATTTCCCCTCACTCCACGATCCATACCTCGTCCCCCGCCGCCACAGCGTCAAATAATTCGATCACATCCGCGTTCCGCATCCGCACGCATCCGTGCGAGGCCGGCGTCCCGATCCACTCCTCGTGGTTGGTCCCGTGAATGTAGATATAGCGCGAATACGATCCCGCGTTCTCCGCCTCAAGCCCGTCCAGCCACAATACCCGCGTCAACACCAAATCCTCGTCCGCCTCCCACGAATCCCCGGGCGTCCAGATTTGTCCCGTCCACACCCGCGACCGCAGCACCGCCCCCGGCGGCAGCCCCGCCCCAATCTTCTCCGCAATCCGGTGCCGCCCCAACGGCGTCCGGAAACTCCCCGGCTCGAAGCCGGTGCCGAAACGGGACGTGGACACCGGGTACTCCCGCGCCACCACGCCGTCCCGGAGCATCTCCAACGCCTGCTCCGCGACGGACACACGAAGTTGCGTCAGTGTCATGGCCAGAGTCCCATCTTCAACCGCCGAGTTTGCGCCCCCGCCGCCACGCTGTCACCCGCAAAAACGCGGAAAAATTTCGCGCCCCAAAATTTTTTGCGCTTCCCCCCGCCGTCCCTGGGGCTAAACCGCGCGGCATGAAATTCCGCGACTTTCAAGGGCTGCGCCCGCCCGCCGACCTTGCCCCGCGCGTCTCCGCGGTGCCCTACGACGTGGTTTCCACCGCGGAGGCCCGCGAGATGACCGCCCATAATCCCCTCAGCCTCCTCTGGGTTTCCCGCCCCGAGATCAATTTCCCCGGCGCCTTCGATCCCCACTGCCCCGAGGCCTACGCCAAGGCCGCCGCCCGCTTCAAGCTCCTCCGCAACGCCGGCGCCCTCCTCCCCGAGTCCGAGCCATGCCTCTATCTCTACCAGCAATCCACCAACGGCCACACCCAGTGCGGCGTCGTCGGCCTCGTCCATGTGGACGACTACGACAACGGCGCCATCAAACGCCACGAGCACACCCGCCCGGACAAGGAGGACGACCGCACCCGCATCACCGCCGCCCTTGACGCCAATCTCGGCCCCGTCTTCCTCACCTTCCGCGACGACCCGCGCCTCGCCGATCTCATCTCCTCCGGACGCCACGGGCGCCCCCTTTACGATTTCAACGTCGGCGGCGTCCGCCACAGCGCCTGGCGCGTTTCCCACACAGCCCCCTTCCTCGAAGCCTTCGCCGCCGTCCCCGCCGCCTACGTCGCCGACGGCCACCACCGCGCCGCCAGCGCCGCGCGCGTCGCGCGCGCCCGCCGCGCCGCCAACCCCGGCGCCACCGGCGACGAGGATTTCAACTGGTTCCTTGCCGTCCTCTTCCCCGCCTCCTCCCTCCGCATCCTCCCCTACAACCGCGCCGTCGCCGATCTCAACGGCCTCCAACCCGCCGCCTTTCTCGAACGCCTCAACGCCCTCTGCCCGCTCACCCCCCATGCCGCCCCCGAACCCCCCGGCCCGCGCCACGTCTCCATGTACCTCGCCGGCGAATGGTTCGATCTCGCCCTCGAACCCGCCCCCGGCGCCGGTCCCGCCGCCCGCCTCGACGTCGCCATGCTCCAGGACCGCGTCCTCGCCCCGCTCCTTGGCATCGACGACCCGCGCACCAGCCCGCGCATCGAGTTCTTTGGCGGCGTCCGCGGCACAAAGGCCCTCACCGACCGCGTGGATTCCGGCGCCGCCGCCGTGGCCTTCTCCCTGCATCCGGTTTCCGTTCACGACATGATGGACATCGCCGACGCCGGCCAGGTCATGCCCCCCAAAAGCACCTGGTTCGAGCCCAAACTCCGGTCCGGCCTGTTCCTCCACACCTTCGAATCGCGCGAGGAGCCCGCGCCCGTTCCCGATCCCGGCGCCGCTCCGGCCCCCTCCGCGGCATAAGCAACTTTTTTGTGGCCTTCCGCCCAACCCCGGCTATTTAACCCCGCAATGGGAACCTTCCGCCTCCTCTCTTGCGCCGTGCTCCCGGCCGCCGTCCTTGCCGGGTGCGCCTCCGTCTCCGTAAAGGACGTCGAGAAAGCCGCCGCCAAACCCAAGGCCAAACCCGCCGCCATCTACGTCATGGACTTCGACACCCGCTCCGCCGAGTTCAATGTGGACCGCGAAGGCGCCGAGCTGGCCCAATTCAAAGCCGACACCGCCAAAATCCTTTCCGACCTCCTCGTCGAACGCCTCGGAAGCCGCCTCGAAGTCAAGGCCCTCCGCGTCACTTCCTCCGCCAACCTGCCCAAGTCCGGCTGGCTCCTCACCGGCCGCTTCATCCGCGTCAACCAGGGCAGCCGCGCCCTCCGCACCATCGTCGGTCTCGGCGCCGGCGGCACCAAAATGGAAACCGAAGTCCTCCTCCATGACCTCGCCGTGTCGCAAAAACGAACGTTCCTCAAGTTCGCCACCACCGGCGGTTCCAACGCCGAACCCGGCGTCCTCACCAGCCCGGGCCCCGTCTCCGCCGGCATGAGCCTCATCAAGCAAACCATGCGCGGCATCACCGAAGACGCCACGCGCACCGCCCGCGAAATCACCGCCTCCCTCTCCGAATACATGCTCGAACGCCGGTGGATCACCGAAGAACAGGCCCTGCGCGCCAAGAAACTCGGCGAAACCCCGCCCCTCGACCAATCCCTCCAAATCCCGTAACGCCCCTGGAGCCGGCGGCCCGGCCGTCGCCGGACCTTCCCAGCGCCGCACCCTGGCCCAGGTCCAGTGCGCCCCCGCCCCGTCCCGCCCCCCCCACGAACCTGCCCCCCAACGACCACACCGCCCTCCGCTCGTGCACCGCGCCCTCACGGCGGCGGGGGCGCCGCCGCTCCACCCCGCCAGCCCCGCCACCAATCCGAGTTGCCCGCCGGAAAATTTCGATTAAGTTTTCTGCATGACGAAGGGGGCGGCTAATACCAACGTCGGCAACTCGAAGGAGCGGCCCGCGCTCCGCCGCTTCGCCACCGGCATCCTGTCCGCCGCCCTCGCGTTCGCCGCCGCCGTTCTTCTCTGGCAACCCGCCCCCCACAAGCCCGGCCCATCCCCCGTAGCCGCAGCCCCCACCCCGCTTCTCGCCGCTCCGCCCCCGGGCAATGCCCTCCCCGCCGCGCCCCACCCCGATCCCGTTCCTTCCCCCACCGCCGCCACGGTCTCCAACCATTGGTCCGCCGGCAATCCCGTCTTCGCAAGGGAAACCACCAGCCCGGACGGACGCCGCATCGAACGCGTCCGCGTCCTCCGCACCGGCATGAAGCATCCCCTCGTCCGGATCGAGGAATCTCTCGTCCGCGGCCAGCCCGGCGGGCCCGCGCGCCTTGTCCGCCAACGGGCCGCCGCCGCGGATCACTTCATCATTCAGCTCAAACCCGGCGCCTCCGAGCAACAGCTCCTCGCCCACGGGCGCGCCCACGGAATCACGATTCTCGACCGCAAACCGCTCTCCGGCATTTACCTCCTCAAAATCCCCCGTGACCGGCTCGCCGAACTCCCGGACTTCATCGCGCTCTACCAGCGGGCCTCCTCCCCCGCCCGCGTCGCCGAGCTGGATTACATCCTCCAAAGCGCCGCCACCCCGAACGACCCCTCTTTCTCCACGCTTTGGGGCATGCACAACACCGGCCAAAGCGGCGGCACAGCCGACGCCGATATTGACGCGCCCGAGGTCTGGAACCGCACCACCGGCGGCGCTTCGGTCCTCGTGGGCGTCATCGACTCCGGCATCGACCTCGATCATCCCGATCTCGCGGCCAATCTCTGGACCAACCCCGGCGAGACCGCCGGCAACGGCATCGACGACGACAAGAACGGCTACGTGGACGACGTCCGCGGCTGGGACTTCGCCAATGACGACAACAACCCCGACGACGACAACGGCCACGGCACCCACTGCGCCGGCACCATCGGCGCCGTGGGCAACAACGGCGCCGGCGTCGCCGGAGTCTGCTGGACCGTGCGCCTCGCCGCGCTCAAATTCCTCGACGCCTCCGGCAGCGGCTACACCTCCGACGCCGTCGAAGCCGTCTATTACGCGACGCGCATCGGCGCCCATCTCACCTCCAACTCCTGGGGCGGCGCCGGCTACTCCAGCTCGCTCGCCAGCGCCATCTTCCAGGCGAACGCCGCCGGCATCCTCTTCATCGCCGCCGCCGGCAACGACGGCGCCAACACCGACTCCTCACCCCATTACCCCTCTTCCTACAGTTACGACAACATCATATCCGTCGCCGCCTCCACCCGCACCGATGCCCGCGCATCCTTCTCCAATTACGGCGCCACCTCCGTCGATCTCGCCGCCCCGGGCGCATCCATCCTGAGCACGTACAAAGACGGAGGCTACGCCACGATGAACGGAACTTCCATGGCCACCCCCCACGTCGCCGGCGCCTGCGCCCTGCTCAAAGCCTGGCGACCCTCCCTCACCGGACCCGAAATCAAGGCAATCCTCCTCGGTTCCGTCGATCCCCTGCCCGCCTTCAGCGGCATCGTTCTCACCGGCGGACGCCTCAACGCCAACAACGCCCTGTCCGCCGCCGACGGCCTTCTTCTCTCCCCAGCCGGAGGCTTCTCCGCCGAAGGCGCCCAGGGCGGCCCCTTCACGCCGGCCTCCGCACCCTTTTCGCTTCGCAATCTCAAGTCTTCTTCCGTCTCCTGGTCGGCCGCCGGAACCAGCAACTGGCTCGCCGTTTCGCCCTCCTCGGGCACCCTTGCCCCAGGCGCCCAAACCACGCTCACGGTCTCGTTCTCCAGCGCCGCCGCCCAGTTGCCCGCGGGCGCCTACACCAATGTTTGGCGCGTCGAAAGCGGCGGCACAACCGCCGCAACCTCCACCGCCATCCTCACCGTCAATCCTGTTCCCGCCGCACGCTTCGACTTGGCCACCTCCCCGGGCTGGACAGCCCAGAGCCCCTGGGCGTTTGGCAAGCCCTCCGGCCAGGGCGGAACGCAATACGGCTATCCCGATCCCTCCGCCGGCGCCACCGGCAACAACGTGTACGGCGTCAATCTTAACGGCGACTATTCCACCGCCCTTGGCGGCCCGTACCACCTCACCACAGGCCCCATCAACCTCAGCGGCCATTCCGGGACCAAGCTCCGCTTCCGCCGCTGGCTCAACACCGACTACCCGCCCTACGTCACCGCCACCGTCGAACTCTCCACCAACGGCTCGACTTGGTCCACCCTCTGGACCAACCCCGTTGACACATTCATCCAGGACAATGCCTGGACCACCCAAACCTATGACATCTCCGCCATTGCTGACGGAAAGCCCGCCGTCTATTTCCGCTGGAGCCACCGCGTCGGCGCCTCCGGGGCCTACGCGTTCTCCGGCTGGAATCTCGACGACATCGAAGTCCTCGGCACGCCCAACGCCACGCCCCAGCCCCCCGCCGCGCCCGCGCTCCATCCCGAGCCGCCGATCACCGGCGGCGCCGCCAATGCCATCTCCTGGTCCGCCGTTCCAACCGCCACCGGCTACCAAGCCCAGGCGGCTTCCACCCAGGACTTCGCGCCCGCATCCGACAGCGTCTGGACCGCCACCAATCAGTGGACCTTCACCGCCCTGAGCGACGGGCCCGCCTACTACCGCGTTCGCGCGGGAAACGCCGGCGGCCCCGGCCCGTGGAGCCAGACCGCCGCCACACTCATCGACGCCACGCCGCCCACTCTCACCCTCACCCGCCCCGATGCGTCCGCCGCGTCCACACCCTTCGCAACCATCGTCCTCGAAGGCGCCGCCTCCGACGCCAACGGCATCGCCTCGGTCACCGTCAACGGCGCCCCCGCCGCCCTCGCCTCCGGCGCATGGTCCCTCACCGTCCCGCTCACCAATACCGGCGTCAACCGCCTGGCCATCGAAGCCCGCGACCACGCCGCGCCCCCCAACGCGGCTTTCCTCAACCGCGAGTTCACCCGCCTCCCCGACGCCGACGGCGACCTGCTCCCCGACGACTGGGAAACCGCGCACGGGTTTGGCTTGGCCGACGACCGCTATGGTGACCCCGACGGCGACGGCATCGGCAACCTGCTCGAGTATCTTTTCAATCTCGATCCGCGGACCCCCGACAACGCCGGCCTGCCGAGTGTCCGCGTCGATATCGATCCCGCCACCGGCCGGCGCAGCCTCCTCTTCAGCTACCGCACCCGGACCGGCCTCCTGGGCGTCAACCACGAGGTCCAGATCAGCGGTTCCGCAGGCGGGTGGACCCCGCTCGCGCCGACGGACTTCGAAGCCGCCGGCAATCCCGTTCCCAACGCCGACGGCGCCACCGAAACCGTCACGCTCCGCGTCTTTATCCCCGACGACCCCAGCGCCCTGACCCTGCTCCGCCTCGCCGTCTCGGCCGAGTGACGGACAGACCATTGCCGGCTCTCAAGACGTTGCGCGGGCGGTCCGTCCCATTGTCTTCTTTGTGTTCCCTTCTCCGCGGACCGCCGGTCCCCTTCGGGCCCGGCCTACTCCGACTCCACGAAATCCAGCAGCCGCAGTTGCACCCGCCCGTCCCCCCAGTAGTCGTCCGTCTGCAACGCAAACGCAACGTCCGCGTGCCCCGGCGGAAACGTCCGGCTGCCCATGTTGAACCCTATCGCGTCCAGCTCCACCCCGTCGTGGGCCAGCACCGCCCGCAGATGCCCCTTGCCAACCACCGACGGCGGACGCGCGAGCCGCACGCGGCGCGAAAAGAATACCGGCTCCGGGTTCGCCGCCCCGAAAGGCGCCAGGCGCTCGACATGATCCAGGAATCCGGCGTCCAACTCCCC
Organism: uncultured Verrucomicrobiales bacterium; assembly: GCA_964435495.1. GTDB lineage: Bacteria > Verrucomicrobiota > Verrucomicrobiia > JADLBR01 > JAIBCM01 > CAYSZK01. Next base: position 2,513 of record CAYSZK010000088.1, on the reverse strand, counting down.
AAACCGGACCTCGGCGTCCAGCCGCAACGGCGCCGTCCGCAAATCCCCCGTGAGGCATTCCCCCGCCCATGCGTTCAATCGTTCCGCAAACGGCGCCACCGCGTCCTCGTGGATGTTCAGGCCCGCGGCAAGTTCATGCCCGCCAAACCCCAGCAGGTTGTCCGCGCACCGGCGGAGCCCCTCGACCAGGTGGCAGCCCTCGACGCTGCGGCCGCTCCCCTTGCCGATGCCTTTGTCGTCAATGCCGATCACGAACGTCGGGCGCCAGAAATGTTTCTGCAACCGCGACGCCACGATCCCGATCACCCCCAGATGCCACCCCCGCCGCGCCAGCACCAGCGCGTGCGTATGGTCCGGATCAAACTGCTCCGCCGCCACCGCCATCGCCTCGTCCAGGGTCTGGCGCTCGATCTGCTGCCGCACCCGGTTGCTCTCGTCCAGTTCCCGCGCCAGCCGCCCCGCCCGGCCCCGGTCCCGCGTTGTCAGCAGTTCCAGCGCGGCCTTCGCGTCCCCCAGACGGCCCGCCGCGTTCAACCGCGGTCCCAGCCGGAAGGCCACATCCGTCGTGTGCGCCTCTTCAACCCCCGCCACGTCCATCAGCTCGCGCAGCCCGGTGTTTCGCGTCCCCGCCATCCGCGCCAGCCCCGCGCGCACCAGCACCCGGTTGTCGCCCACCAACGGCGCGATGTCCGCCACGGTGCCCAATGCCACCAAATCCAGATGGTCCCGGAGGTCCATGCTCCGTTCCCCCACCGACTTGAGCAGCGCGTGCGCCACCTTGAACGCCAGGCCCGCGCTGCACAACGGCGCCCCGCCCTCCGCCAGATGGGGATTCACCATCGCCGTCGCCGGCGGCAGGACGTCCGGCACCTCGTGATGGTCCACGATCACCACATCGATGCCCTGCTCCCGCAGCCAGCGCACTTCCCGCACACTCGTCGTCCCGCAATCCACCGCCACCACCAGCGCCGGGCGCAAGTCCTTCACGCACCGTTGCAGCGCCGCGTCGGTCAGGCCGTAGCCCTCCTCAATCCGATGCGGCAGGAACGGTTTTACGTCCGCCCCCAGCTCCCCCAGCACCCCCACCAAGATCGCCAGCGACGTGATGCCGTCCACGTCGTAATCCCCAAACAACACGATCCGTTCCCGGCTCCGGATCGCCCGCCACAGACGCGCCGCCGCCTGCTCCATCCCCGGCAATTCCATTGGATCCGCCAGGGTCCGCAACGCCGGATTCAGAAACGCCTCCGCCTCCGCAACAGTCCGGTGCCCGCGCCCCGCCAGAATCCGCGCCACCGGCAGCGGCAGCCGGAGCGCCGAGGCCAGTTCCTCCGCCCCCGGACTCGGCGGCGGCTCCACCCAGCGCCGCGTCATGCCGGGGCCGCGGCCGCGGCCTTGCGCTCAGCCTCCGCGGCAAGCGACCGCCGCAACCATTCGTCCCGGCCGCCCGTCCACCAAAGCACAATCGGACAGGCGATGTAGATGGTCGAATAGGTCCCCGCCACGATCCCGATCAACATGGCAAACGCAAAGTCGTTGATCACCGGCCCGCCAAAAAGAAAGAGCGCAAGCACCGAAAGCAGCGTCGTGCCCGCCGTCAGCAGCGTCCGGCTCAGCGTCAGGTTCAGGGCGCGGTTCATGATTTCCGCCAGGGACCCTTTCTCCGAGTTCCGCATGCTCTCGCGCACCCGGTCGAACACCACGATGGTGTCGTTGATCGAGTACCCCGCGATGGCCAGCACCGCGCCCACCACCGTCAGCGAAATCTCCCGGCCCGGCGCCAGCAGCGCGAACACGCCCAGGATCATCAACACGTCGTGCAGCAGCGCCGCAATCGCGCCCACCGCGAACGAAAATTCAAACCGCCACGTCACATACACCAAGATGCCGCCCACCCCCAATAACAGCGCGATCAACGACTTCGTCTTCAGCTCGCCCCCCACCAGCGGCCCCACCTTGTCCAGGGACTTCCGCGCAAACCCGGCCTCCGGAAACGACCCGCGCAGCGCCTGCTCCGCCGCCTCCCCCTGCCCAAACTTCGTCCGCACAAAGAGGGCCTCCGAGCCGCCGTCCGGCGATTTCTGATACTGCAACGTCGCGTCCGCCACGCCCGCCCCCGCCAGCGCGTCCCGCAGTTTCGCCACCGGTTCCCGCTTCTCGAAGGCCAGCGTCACCGCCTCGCCCCCGGTGAAATCCACGGAATAGACGCGCTCCCCCTTCGCCACAAACGCCGCCATCCCTGCCCCCACCGCCACCAGCGACGCCCACACCGCCAACTGGCGCCACTTCAGGAAGTCGAAGTTCGTGCTCTTGAAAAATTCCATCATGTGAATCCGCGCCAGCCCCCCCTTCGCGTCCATCCATTCCAGCAGGTTCCGGTTCACGATCAACGCCGCGAACAACGTCCCCAGAATCCCCAGCACCAGCGTGACGGCAAAACCCTGGACCGGCCCCGCCCCCTGCCAGAACAGGATCACCGCCGTGATGATCGTGGTCACGTTCGCATCCAAAAT
>CAYSZK010000087.1:0-17306 GCA_964435495.1 uncultured Verrucomicrobiales bacterium | reverse complement strand
AGGCCCGGCCTACGCCCCGCTAACGCCCCCGCCTCCCCACTGTCTGAACCGCAGACCCCCGACACCCCCCCCTCCGCTCTTTGGGGCGGCTGATCGTGAAGTGGGTGGCTTCCCTCCCTGCTCCACTGGTTCATTCTTCTGTCGGATTTGGGCTTGCGGATTCCCAGTGCCACTCGGGTTCGCCGCCGAGTGACACGGGTTCCCCCGTCGGCGGCACGATGGCCGCCAGGACGCGAAGCGGATTCCGGATGCGGGCGGAAATCAACACGCCATCCGCCCACACCAGATCGATGTCGAATCCGCCGCGGGCGCGCAGGCCATGCACCCTCCCGCTCCGCCACGCCTTCGGCAAAGCCGGGAGCAGGCGCAGAATCCGGACGCCAACCGCGTCGGTCTCGTGGCTCTGCAACAGCATCTCGGCCATTGCCGCAGGCCCGCCGAAATTGCCGTCCACAATGATCGTCGGGTTGTAAAAGCAGATCAGGTTTGGCAGCGGCGTGCGCGCCAGCAGCGCCTCGATGCATTCGTTGGCTTTCCCGGCGTCGCCGATGCGCGCCCACAGCGCCGCGGGAAACGCGGCGAACGTCCCGAGCTTGTCATGGCCGCTGTTCCAACGGCGGTCGATGGTTTTCGCCAGCGCGGCTTTGCGCGGTTCATCAGCGGCGTATTGGGCCGACGGATACAATCCATAGCCATGGGCGAAATGCCGGTGTTGCGGCTGCGGTTCCTCGAATTCTTCCGGCCATTCCATCAGCCGCCCGTCACGGCCGATGCCGGCTTCGGCAAGGCGCGGCAGGGCGTCGGCCACCGCTCGGGTGAACGCGTCATCCATCCCGAGCAACCGCGCGGCGCGAAGCGTGTTAGAGAACGTTTCCCAGATGATCTGCTGGTCGCACGACGGGCCCATGACCAGGTTGCACACGCCTTGCTCGAGCGTGTAGAACCGGCAGTGCTCCATTTTATCGGTCTGAAGTTCGTCGGTTTCTTTCCACGAATAGCCGGGCGCGAAGAAAAGGTTCTCCGGCGAATTCGACGGGCCGGACACGAGCTTGCCCGTCTCGGGATGCTCGACCAGCCAATCCAGAAAGAAAAGGCTGGCCTCCTTGAGATACGGCCACGCCCGGTGGCGCAGAAAATCCAAGTCGCCGCCGTGGTCGAAGTGATCGATGAAATGATGGGCGTTCCAGCCGCAGGCGGTCGGCCACATGCCGTATTGCGGATGGCCGTAGGCGCAGGCGTAGAGCCACAGGTCCGTGGTGTGATGCGCGACGATGCCCCGGCAACCGTAGGATTCGGACGCGACGCGGCGACCGTCGCGGGCCAGCGCCTCGCAAAAATCGAGGAACGGCTCATGGCACTCGGCGAGGTTGCCGGCTTCGGCCAGCCAATAGTTCATCTGGAGGTTGACATTGAGATGGTGGTCGCAGTTCCACGGCACTTCCAGTTCGCCATTCCATTTCCCCTGCATCCCGAACGCCAGCGAACCCGGCCGCGACGCGCTGATCAGGAGATACCGGCCATAGTTGAAGAACAACGCCGCGAAAGCCGGATCGGGCTGTTCCTTGTAGCGGGCGAGGCGCTCGTCGGTGGGCAGGGCGGCGGACGCCCGGTCGCCGTCAAGCTCCAGGATGCAGCGGTCGAAAAGCGCGCGGTGCGCCGCCTCGTGCTCGGCGCGCAGATCGGGATAGGCGATGCCCGACGCCGCGTCGAGAGTCTCCCGACAGACCGCCGCACGGTCGCGGGCCAGCGGGGCAAACGGGTTGGCCAGATTGTAATCCGTCGCGGCGGCGGCGAGCAGGATCAGCTCGTGGGCGCCGGTGACGCGGATGGCGTCCCCGCATGCCGACACCCTCGCGCCGGGGGCGAATGCACGAATCTCCGCGTCGAATTTCACGCCGAGATGTTCGCCGTTATGGTCGGCCTGGCCCGCGATGCGGATGACGTTGTTTTCGTAGGCGACCGCGCAGATGCCGGGACGTTCAAAACGGATCGCCGCGTCAAAGCGCGTTCCCCCCTCGACGGCCTGGCGGCACACGAACATGCGCCTCGCCCCCGAGCAAAACGCCTCGCGGACGAAGCGCGTGCCGTCCGGGGTGCTCCACGCGGTGGTGGCGACCGCGCGGGCAAGATCGAGCTCCCGGCGGTATTCCACGGCATCCTCGGAAATATCTGTTTCGAGCAAGATATTTCCGAGGGTCTGAAAACTGCGCGGATTGACTTCCTCACCGAGGATTTGGTCGGCCACCAGCCGTTGCGCTTCGATGTAGTTGCCGGCAAACAGCAAGCGGCGGGCCTCGTCGAGGCGCGGGCGAACGTTCTTGGGCATCTCCGGCAGAGGCGGCCCGGCCCAAATCGAGTCCTCGTTGAGCTGGAGGATTTCGGCGCGGGTGCGTCCGTGGATCATGGCGGCGAGCTTGCCGTTGCCGAGCGGCAACGCTTCATGCCATACGGCGGCGGGCCGCCGATACCAAAGCGAGGTGTGATGGTTCGGTTTCATCCGGGGAATCCGCCTCTGGCTTCATACCCGCCGGCGTGCCGTAGCATCGCGGTGGCGGCGGCGTCGCCGGTGCATTCTTTTTTCGTCGGGTCGAAGTTCAAGGTCCGGTTCACGCGGGTGGCCACCGAACCGAGCATGCAGAGGTTGTTGCCATGCCCGGCCAACTCGAAGGGCGCGGACGATGCCGGGATTTTCTTGGTGATGGCATCCACCCAGTTCTGGACATGATGGCCTTTGTAGCGCGGGATGGTCTTGGGCGGAAGCGACGGACGGAGTTCGGCGAACTTGGCCCGCGGGAAAATGTGGCAGCTCAGGCCCCAGATGTCGTGAAGGATGACGCTGGCTTTGCTGCCGATGACGAGCGCTCCGCCGGCGTTCGACGGGAAGTGCGAGACGCTATCGTCCCAGTCTTCCGGCTTTCCGGGCGGGAACGGCATTTCGGCATCCCAACCCTCCGGACGAGCCGGCAGGTTGTCTTTGCCGTCGTACCAAAACAGCTTGAACGCCGGCCGACCACCGCTGGCCGGCAGGTGAAAGGTCAGGCGCGATTGCCCCGGAAATGTGAGCGTTCCCTTGTTCGAAACCCAGGGCTCGATCTTCTCCGGATACGGCAAGCCGACGCCGTAATGCAGGGCGCTCAGCGTGTGCGACCCCATGCCGGCGATGGGGCCGCAGGCGAAATCGCACCAGACCGGCCAACCGTGCCGGGCGTAGTATCCCGCGTTGGGCCGGTACACGTCGCAGATTGCGAGGCAATCCACCAGCCGGGTACCGAGCGCGGCGCCGAAATCGCCGATGCCCATGCCGCCCGGCCCGATCATGGCGAAGCGGAGTTTGCTATTGGGCGAAACATCCTGCGCGCGCAGGATATGGAAGGGTCGCGCGATGCCCGCCAGCGCGGCGGTCATGGCGGAGGTGCGGAGGAATTGACGACGAGTGGGATTCATGCTGGTCGATTTCATGGGGTCTCCTTCCATTCGCGGATTTTGATATTCCGCCAACGAATTTCGGCGGGTTTCGCGTTGCCGATTTCATGAACTTGCAAACCGATGAAACCGCGCGGCTGGGCTTGATACAGTTCCGGCAACTCCTTATCCGCCACCGGCTCGCCATTGACCCACGTCTGAATGCGCGGACCGACGGCGCGGATGCGCATCGTGTTCCATTCGTTCGCCTTGAAATAGGTGTGCGGGTTCGGGTCGTCTTTGGGATGGGGAATCGCGGCGAGTTTGCGCAGGGTCTGCCCTTCGACAAACAGCGCGCCGGCAAAACCGGGCCGTGCGTCAATGTCCACTTGCAAACCGTTCAGCCGGTGGGATTCCAACTCCGGTTCCCATTTCGACCGGATCTGGATGCCGGAGTTGCAGGCGCCGGTCTTGGTCTCCGGCCAGCCGACGAATACCTCGAATTCCAATTCGAAATCGTTGTACTCTTCTTCCGTGCAGAGATACGAATGCATCGAGCATTTTTCCGCGTGGCCGACGATCACGCCGTCCTCGACGCGGAATGTGGCATGGCCGCGTTCGCTGTCAGGTTTGCGGCCTTTGGGCGACGGCTCGATGACTTGTTTCCATCCGCCGAGCGTCTGGCCGTCGAACAACGGGGTCCACGCGGGTTCCTCCGCCCCGCTGCTTCCAGTCAGGAATAGGCCGACGGCCGCGGCGAACAATGTCAGGCGTCTGTTTGGCATAGGATACTATCTCCATTGGGATTTATTGCTGGGGGTGTTGATCCCGAGTTTCATTGGGACGAATTCAGTTTTTTCCATGCTTGAGCCGAGCGCTCGATTTGTTCGGCGGACGGCATGTTGTAAACCCCGTGCGTGCCGACCGGGCCGGTGTATCCGATCTCGCGCAAAACAGCCAGCAACCGCGCCAGGTCGAAGTCGCCCGCATCCAGCGGCTGGATCAGCTCGCCCCAGCCGCTCCCGCCATGCTTGGCGCCGTTGAGGTTCACCGACCAGAGGCGCGGCGCGACGGCGCGCAGGGTCGCTTCGACATTGTCCGGCCCTTCCGTGGCGAGATGATGGAACAGGTTGAACACCACGCCGACGTTGGGACGGCCGATCTTTTGCGCCAGGTCGTGGGCCTGCGTGGCCTTGTTCAGCCAGTGGTTCCAGTGCGGGTAGAGCGCGATGCGGACACCGTGCGGCGCGGCCCGGTCGGCGGCGGCGCGGATGACCTCCACAAAACTCTCCTCGAGTTTCGTTGGGTCGGCATTGGCGGGCGCCTTGCTGTCGTGCCACGAGCTGATCCAAAGAATTGCTCCCGCTTTGCCGAGGGTGGCCATGGCCGAGTCATTGAGTGCATACGGGGCAACCGTTCCGTCCTCTTTCGCCGACACGCCGGTGTAGGCGGAGCACGCTTTCATGCCGGCGGCATCAAGCCATCCGAGCGCCGCCGTCAGGCGTTCAGTGTTGTGGAGGAGCGGGCCGGGGATTTCGATTCCGCCATAACCCAACCCGGCAAGCTTCGCGAGTTTTTCGGGAGTCAGGTCGGGATCGTTCTTGTCGAGGTAGGCGCTGGCGTAAGGGAAGAAAACCCAGGGCGGCTTGCCTTCCGCCGCGGGCGAGGTGGCCGCGGACGGAACAAGCAGGACGGCGAGCAGGAGGTGAAGGACGGGGATGGGTTTCATTTGGAGATGATACCTTCGCGATTGCGCGGCTTGATCGGGGTTGCGGCGGCTTACGCCAACCCCTCCCATCCTTGGCGCGGTTGAAACCCTTTGGCGAGCTGCGTCGCCTCGTCGTCGCCGGGGAATTCGCCCGTGGCCGGATCGTAAACCAGCTCGGGCCGGGCCAGGCGCACGGCGATGCTTCCGGCGAGGCAGGCCTCGGTCAGCCGTCCGCTATACCCGAAATGCGCGCACGGCTGCTTGCTCTTGTCGCGGATGCCGTCGGTGAAATTCATGTTGTGATCGCCTTTCACCCGGGGAATCGTCTTCGGGGGAATCGCGTCCCGCAGCTCGGCCATCTTCGCCCGCGGCAGGATGAACGAGGTGTCGCAGGTCAGCCCGTGGATCACGCCGATCCGCTTCGACCCGACAAAGAACGTGCCCGCGCCGAAGCCCGGCTCGAAAACCGTGGGATCGAAGTCCGGGTCGATGTCCTTGAAAGACGGCAGCAACGGCATCGTCTCCTTGCCGCCATACCAGTGGAGCTTGATCGGGGGATGTTTCTCGCCCGCCGGAAAATCGAAGGTGACCTTGCCCGTGATCGGCCATGTGTATTTGTAAAGAACGGGCTTATCCACATGGATGCGGGTCGGCAGCGGCAGGTCGAGGCAGTAAAACGGCCCGTCAATGATGTGCGTGCCGAAATCGCCGAAGATGCTGCTGCCGAAATCGAGCCAGCGCCGCCATTTGCTGCACGGGTAATACTCGCCGCTGTGCTCGCGCTCGCGCGTCGGCCCGAGCCAGAGGTCCCAGGCCATCGTGGCCGGGATCGGTTCGGGTGCCGGATAGCCGGTCGCATCGCCCAAGTTGGCCCGCTCGAAAAACCAGGAGTGCACCTCCTTGATCTCCCCGAGCAACCCGGCGTCGATCCATTCTTTTATGTTGCGGATAGCCTCTTTCGAGTGCCCCTGGATGCCCATCTGCGTGGCCAGCCCGGTCTCGGCCGCCGCCTTGATCAACCGCCGCGATTGGTCGATGGTTTGCGTGAGCGGTTTCTGGGTGAAGACGGGGATGCCCATTTGCAGCGCGGTGATGCTCGGCCCGAAATGGCTGTGGTCCGGCGTCGAGACGATGACTCCATCGAGTTCCTTGCCCATCTTCTCGAAGAGCACCCGGTAATCCTTGAGAAATGGCACGCCCTTCTCGCCGTGCCATATCCTGATGTTGTCCTTCCCGCCGAAGGGATGCGCCTCGTCCACGTCGCAGATGGCGGCCAGGCGGTGATGCTGGTTGATCCAACCGGGGACGCCGCCGGCGATCCCGGCCACGCCGATAGCGGCGATGTTGAGCTTGTCATTGACCGAACCATCCTGGGCTCGCAGGATGTGGAACGGGCGGGCGACGCCCGCCAAGGCGGCGGCCATGGCGGAGGTGCGGAGGAACTCGCGGCGGCCGAGCGTCGGGGCCGCGTGGGGCGCTTGGGAGGAAGGGGACGGGCGGTGTTTCATAGCGTCCCGAATCTGCCGGATTCCGCGTTTGAAGCCAATGGACAGCCCGCCGATTTTTGTGTCTATTCCTCCGATGCCTTACCGCCCCCCTCCCCCGGTGCAAGCCTTCGATTTTGGCGGACTCGAAATCGCCCGGTTCCGGTTCGAGAAAATCGCCGCGCTCCGGGTCATGGGTGAGATGCGTTCGGAGTGGGTGCTTTACCACCCGCTAAGGCGCGGGCTGCGGCTTGCCGCGGAGGGCGTTTCCCACCGAATGACGCCGGCCTGTTTGTATCTGGTTGCCCCGCGGACACGCTACGATTTCTGGATGGAATCGCCGCGGGTGCGGCCCGACAACCCGGACTTCTTCGTGCGCATGGCGCTGGTGGCAAAGGGCGAAAACCTCGCGGCGCTCGGGGCGGCGGGTTATTGCGTGATGCTGTTCGCGCATTTCTCGATCCCGTTCGACGACGAGGCCGTCCGCCCCGGCGTCTATCCCGTGGCGATCGACACGGGCTTGCGCCAGGCGGTCTCGCGGGCGGTCTCGATCCTGCGCGCGAGCCCGGACCAGACGCGGTTCCGGCCGGCGGAGAGCGCCGGACTCGCCGCGGTGCTGGCGGCCGCGGTGGGACGCGTGCCGGATGCGGCCTGGGTACGGTTGACGGCCGATCCCCGCATTCGCCGCGCCTTGCGCAGAATCCGGGAGGAACCGGGCGGCGCGCTCGATACGCCCGCCCTGGCGCGCGTGGCGGGCCTGTCGCCGAGCCGTTTCGCGGAGCTGTTTCGTGGGGCCACCGGCATGACTCCACACGAGGCGGTGCGGGCGGAGCGGGTGGCCCATGCCCAGCGGCTTCTGAGCCACACTTTTCTGGAGATTGCCCTGATCGCCGAACGATGCGGGTTCGCCGACCGCTACCATTTCTCGCGCGTCTTCAAGCAGGTGGCCGGCTTCGCTCCGGCGGAATACCGCAAACGCAGCCAGGCCGGAGTAGCGCGGGTGTAAGCCGGCGCCACGCCTCCCGCTTTTGGAGCGGCGGCGCCCTCGCCGCCGTTTCAAGGGTGGGCAGCGGGAGTGGGTTGTGCCCGAACCCGTGCGCCCTCCGCCACTCGGGCCTTCCCCCTCGTCCCACGCACATTTACGGCGGCGAGGGCGCCGCCGCTCCAAAACCCGCCACACTCCACATTTCTTCTTGAACCCAATCCGCCGCTCCCTAGGGTCGGACATGCCTCTCACAACCCGCCCCCACGAACGTCCCGTCCGAGCACGATGGAACTGATTGCCTTCCTGCTCGTTTTCCCCCTCCTGGCGGCAATCCTTGTGGCGGCGGTTCCAGGCTCCGGCCTCCGCGACCTCCTCGTGCGCCTGTTCGCCGGCATCGTCGCCGCCGGTTCCGTCGCGCTCTGCGTCCGCTATTTCCGCACGCCGCCCGTGCTTTTCCCGCTCGACCCGCATCTGGTCCACTTGCTGGACAAGGGTTTTCTCGCCGCCGGCCTTCTGCTGGCCGGCCTGATATTGTTCTTCTGCCGCCGGATCACCCGCGGAGAATGGTTCATTCCGGTCCTGGTCCTGCTGCAAACGGCCATCCTCCTTGGCGCCGAGTTCGCCCCGGACCACCCGGAAGTCGCCCGCCCGTTTGCCGTGGACACCTTTTCCATCCTCATGGGCCTGATCATTGGCGGTGTCGGCGGCCTGATCTGCATCCACGCCGTCCGTTACATGAAGGACTACCACGCCCACGACCAGGCCACACCCGACCGCCGCCGCCTGTTTTTTCCGGTCCTGTTCATCTTTCTCGGCGCGATGTTCGGCATTGTGTTCACCAACCACCTCCTATGGCTCTTTTTCTTCTGGGAGGTCACCACCGTCTGCTCGTTCTGGCTCATCGCTTACTCCGGCACGGAACAGGCCGTGCGGAACGGTTTCCGCGCCCTCGGCCTCAATGTGCTCGGCGGGGTCTGCTTCGCCGCCGGCATTCTCTGGCTCACGCACAATCCCGGCTTCCGGTCGTGGGAACTCTCCGCCGTGCTCGAGGCCGGCAAGGCCGCCGCGCTCGTGCCCGCGGTCCTGCTTGGCGTCGCCGGGCTCACGAAGTCCGCCCAGTTGCCCTTTTCCTCCTGGCTGCTTGGCGCCATGGTTGCCCCCACCCCCGTCTCGGCCCTGCTCCATTCGAGCACGATGGTCAAGGCCGGCGTCTTCCTCCTGGTCAAGCTCTCCCCGGTGTTCCACGGCACGCCTGCGGGATTCCTCATCGCCCTCACCGGCGGCATTACGTTCCTGGTCACGTCGCTGGTCGCCGTCAACCAGAGCAACGCCAAGCTGGTCCTCGCCTATTCCACCATCGCCAACCTTGGCCTCATCGTCATGTGCACCGGGCTGGACACCGCCATCACGCTCTGGGCCGCCCTGCTCCTCATCCTTTTCCACGCGGTTTCCAAGGCCCTGCTCTTCCTTTGCGTCGGCACCACCGAACATCTCATCGGCAGCCGCGACATTGAGGACATGGGCGGCCTCGTGTACCGCCGCCCCGTCCTCGCCATCCTCATGATGGTCGGCATCCTCGGCATGTTCCTCGCCCCGTTCGGCATGCTCATCAGCAAGTACACCTGTTTCAAGGCCTTCCTCACCTCCCACGCCTTCCCGGGCGGCGGCGCCCTGCTCACCTGCCTCCTCGCCTTCGGCAGCGCCCCGACGCTCTTTTTCTGGGCCAAATGGCTCGGCAAACTCGTCGCGCGCCCCGCCGAACCCCGGCGCCTCCAGGCCCGCATCCCCGCCGACGAATTCACCGCCCTCCTCGGCCTCGGCCTGCTCAGCTACGGCGCCTGCGTGCTCTTTCCCCTCGCCGACTGGGCCTTCATCCATCCCTACACCGCCGACCTCGTTGACAGGCATCTCCTCTTCGCCTCCACCGATCAAACCTCCACGGAAACCGTCATCATCATGGCCGTCATGCTTGGCGGCCTCTTCCTCTCGCCCCTCCATTACTGGCTGCGCCCGCCCAAGTACGTCGCCGTCTCCACCTACCTCGCCGGCGCCAACGTGGACGGAAGCGCCTCCTACCAGGGCGCCATGGGCGCCGAACGCACGGTCGTGACGCGCAACTACTATCTCACCTCGTTCATCAACGAGCGCCAGATCACCGCCGTCGGCGGCGTCCTCGCGGCGCTCGCCATCCTCGCCACCCTCGCCGCCGCCGCCCTATGAGCCCGACCGCCTGGACCGCCGCCGCCCTGTTCCTTGTCCTTGGCCCCTTCCTTGGCGGCCTGCTCACCGGCATCGACCGCGTGCTTACCGCCCGCATGCAGTCCCGCAAGGGGCCGCCCATTCTCCAGCCCTTTTACGATGTCCTGAAGCTCTGGGAAAAGGACACCATCATCGTCAGCCGCTACCAGACGCTCTACCTGCGCCGTTTCCTGTTCTTCACCCTGGTGTCCGGCGTGATCTTCTTCCTCGGCGGCGACCTGCTGCTCAGCCTCTTCGCGCTCACGGTCGCCGGCATCTTCCTCTGCGCCGCCGCCTACACCACCAACTCCCCCTACAGCATCATCGGCGCCGAGCGCGAGTTGCTCCTCATGATGGCCTACGAGCCCATGATGATCCTCATTCCCATTGGCTTTTTCTCGATCACCGGCAGTTTCCGCGTGGACGCGATCCTGTCCCAGACCGACCCCATGAACCTGCTGAAGCTCGCCGGTTTCTTCCTCGGCTTCCTCTTCATGCTCACCATCAAGCTGCGCAAGTCCCCCTTCGACCTCAGCATGTCCCACCACGGCCACCAGGAGCTGGTCAAGGGCCTGACCACCGATTTCTCCGGGTCCGACCTCGCCCTGGTCGAGATCGGCCACTGGTACGAAAACGTCATCCTCCTCGGTTGGACCTACCTGTTTTTCGCCCCCTTCGGCCCCTGGATCGCCGCGCCGCTCACCCTTTTCCTGTTCTTCGGGGAAGTCCTCATCGACAACACCCACGCCCGCCTCAAATGGGGCGCCACCATCAAGTCCGCCTGGTGGGTTACCGGCGCCCTCGGCGCCGCCAATCTCGTCATCCTCCAACTCTTCAAGCACCCATGAGTTTCCTGAAAAAATCCCCGTGGATTCTCCATTACGCCGCCACAAGCTGCAACGGCTGCGACATCGAGCTCCTCGCCTGCCTCACCCCCCTCTACGACGTCGAACGCCTCGGCATCGTCAATACCGGCAACCCCAAACACGCCGACATCTTTCTCGTCACCGGCTCGGTCAACGAGGAGTCCCGCAAGGTCGTCGAGAATCTTTACGCCCAGATGCCCGATCCCAAGGTCGTCGTCGCCATCGGCGCCTGCGCCCTCAGCGGCGGCATCTTCCGCGAAGCCTACAATGTCTATGGCGGCATCGACCAGGTCCTCCCCGTCGATGTCTATGTCCCCGGCTGCGCCGCCCGCCCGGAAAATATCATCGACGGCATCGTCAAGGCCCTCGAAATCCTCGAAGAACGCCGAAAAACCCGCAAGAAACAACTCCGGCAGATCGCCGCCACCACCCACCCATGAGCTACCAGGAAACGTTCGTTGAAATCCCCGTGTCCGACTGGCTGGACACCGCCGCCCGCCACGCGCGGGAAGGCTGCCGCCTCGTCCACATGACCGGCACCGCCCGCGGCGACCACTACGAAATCATGGCCAGCTACGACAAGGATTACCACTGCATCAATTACCGCACCACCATCCCCAGGGACAACCCCGTCCTCCCCAGCCTCAGCGCCCTTCTCCCCGCCGCCTACACCTACGAAAACGAGCTCAAAGACCTTTTCGGCTTCACCATCCCAGGGCTCGCCGTCGATTACGGCGGCAAGTTCCTCCGCACCAAGGAAAATATCCCGTTCTCCGGCAAAATCATCACCCACACCCCGCCCCCGCCACGCGCGGCCGCTCCCGCCCCACCCCAGGAACCCTGAGCCATGGCCAAACGCACCATCGTCCCCTTCGGCCCCCAGCACCCCGTGCTGCCCGAACCCATCCATCTGGACCTCGAAATGGAGGATGAAACCGTCGTCCAGGCCCTGCCCTCCATCGGCTTTGTCCACCGCGGCCTCGAGCTCCTCGGCGAAAAGTTCGACATCCTCGACATGGCCTACGTCGCCGAACGCATCTGCGGCATTTGCAGTTTCATCCACGGCATGGGCTATTGCCAGGCCGTCGAACGCCTCATGGGCGTCGAACCCCCCCCGCGCGCCGTCTTTCTCCGCACCATGTGGGCCGAATTCTCCCGCATCCACAGCCATCTGCTCTGGCTCGGCCTGACCGCCGACGCCTTCGGCTACGAAAGCCTCTTCCATCACACTTGGCGCATCCGCGAGTGGATCGTCGATATCATCGAGGAAACCGCCGGCGGCCGCGTCATCTTCGGCGTCTGCAAGGTCGGCGGCGTCCGCAAGGACGTCGATGCGGACACGCTCCAGCGCGTCGCCGCGCGTTGCCGCGAAATCGAGGCCGAGTACAACAAGATCGCCCACGTCTTCCGCTCCGACGCCACCGTCAAGAAACGCACCATCGGCATCGGCGTGCTGTCCCCCGAGGACGCCCTCGCCCTCGGCGCCGTCGGCCCCGTCATGCGCGGCAGCGGCATCTCCCGAGACTCCCGCCATCTAGGGTACGCCGCCTACGGCCACCTGGAGTGGGCGCCCATCGCGGAGAGCGGAGGCGACTGCTACGCCCGCTGCGAGGTGCGCCTCAAGGAAATCAACCAATCCTTCGATCTCATCGCCCAAGCCATCGCCAAAATGCCCGAAGGCGAAATCGAGGCCTCCATCCGCGGCAAAAAGGCCGAGGGCGAAGTCATGGCCCGGCTCGAACAACCGCGCGGCGAGGTCTGCTATTACCTCAAGGCCAACGGCAAGAAAAACCTCGAACGTTTCCGCGTCCGCACGCCCACCTTCGCCAACATCGCGCCCCTCGTCCACATGCTCAAAGGCTGCGACCTCGCCGACGTTCCCGTCATCGTCCTGACCATTGACCCCTGTGTAAGCTGCAACGAAAGGTGATCCGCCCCATGTCCTGGTTCTCCATCTCCGCCATCGTCACCCATAGCGCCCTCGGCAAACCCGCCACCCGGCTCTACCCGTTCGAGAAGCGCGAGCCGTTCGCCCGGACCCGCGGCCACATCCAGTTCGTGCTCGACACCTGCACCTTCTGCAACATCTGCGCCCACAAATGCCCCACCGACGCCATCCAGGTCAACAAGAAGGAGCAAGTCTGGGCCATCGACCACACCCGCTGCATCCTCTGCTCCGCCTGCGTCGAGGAATGCCGCCGCGGGTGCATCAGCCTCTCCCACGTCCCCCGCACGCCCATGCTTCAGAAAGAGGTCGAAACCCACCGCGCCGCCTTCACGCCCCCCGACCCGCTCCCCACGGACGCCCCCCCCGCGCCGTGCTGCCCGTAACCGGCCGGCGATCCGGCGCGGCCGGCCTTTGGCGCCCCGGCGCCCCTGTCCCATGGGCAAGGCACGGCTTCATATCACTTTCCATACAACTGATTTGATTTCCCCTTCCCCGGACCCCCCGCGCGCCGCACGCTCGCCCCAAGCCATGACCCCGGCCCTCGATTTTCTCGAACGCTGCCGCGCCATCCTAGACCGCGCCGCCGCCCAGCGCGCCGCCATCGAAACCGCAGCCGGATGGTTCGCCGCCACCATCCTCGCCGGGCGCATGGTCCACGTCTTCGGCTCCGGCCACAGCCGCATGCTCGTCGAGGAAATGTGGCCGCGCTACGGCTCCTTCCCCGGCTTCAACCCCATCGTCGAGCTCTCGCTCTCGTTCCACAATCTCGTCGTCGGCGCCAACGGCCAGCGCCAGGCCATGTTCCTCGAAAATGTCGCCGGCCTCGCCCCGCGCATCCTCCGCAATTTCGACATCCGCCCCGAGGACAGCGCCCTCGTCGTCTCCTCCTCCGGCTGCAATCTCGTCCCCATCGAAATGGCCGAGGGCTTCCGCGCCCGCGGCGTGAAGACGGTCGCCATCGTCAGCCAGGCCCACGCCGGCGCCTCCACCAGCCGGCGCCCGGACGGGCGCAAGCTCCAGGACTTCGCCGATCTGGTCCTCGACACCGGCGCCCCCGTCGGGGACGCCATGGTCCGCGTCCCCGGCCTCGACACCCCCGTCTCGCCCGGCTCCACCGTCGGCGGCTGCCTGCTCGTCAACGCCATCAAGGCCGAGGTCGCCGCGCGCCTCGCCGCCGCCGGCCAGCCGCCCAAAGTGCTCACCGCCCCCGCCCTCGTCGGCTCCGAACGCGCCGCCGCGCTCTTCGAATCCGCCTACGATGAACACGCCCACCGCCTTTCCCGCCTTTACGCCAACGTCGGCCCTCCGCCATCCACCGTCCCATGAAGAATTGCCCGCTCCGCACCTCGGTCATCGGCAGTTATCCGTTCCCCGGCTGGCTGGAGTTTGCCTGCCGGCACCTGGAGCAGTTCGGCCCCGATGACATCGCCGAAATGCAGGACGATGCCGTCATCGCCGCGCTTCACGACCAGCTTGCCGCCGGCCTGGACGTCGTCACCGACGGGGAGCAAACCCGCCTCGATTTCAATCTCTCCTTCTACGGTTTCCTCGAAGGCATCGAACTCGAATCCGCTCCGCCCCGCCGTTTCGGCCCGCCAGCCCACGACCAGCGCGGCAAGCACCGCGTCACTGGCGAACTCCGCGCACCCCGCGGCCTTGGCGCCGTCGAGGAATACCAGCGCCTCGCCCGCCTCGCCCCGCCAGGCGCCGCCGGGACGCTCAAGGCTTCGGTCCCCGGCCCCTACACCCTCAGCGGACGCCTCCTTCCCAACGCGCAGTACCCCGACCGCTGGGCGCTCACCGAAGCGCTCCTCCCCATCGTCCGCAAGGAGCTCGCCGATCTCGCCGAAGCCGGCTGCCGCGAAATTTCCGTCGACGAACCTTCCATGTCCTGCTACGCCCACCGCGAGGATCCCCGCCGGTTCGTGGACATCTTCAACCGCACGGTCGAACCGGTCCGCGGGCGCGTCCGCCTCTGCACGCACCTTTGCTTCGGCAATTACAAGGGGCGCGCCGTCGGGTTGCGCCGCGTCGCGCCCATGTTCCCGCATTTCCTCGCCATGCACGCCGATGAAATGCACGTCGAGATGGCCAGCCGCGAATTCGCCGAAATCGAAATTATCGCCGAAATCGCCGCGCGCATGGACGCCGCCGTCGGCATCGTCGATGTCAAGAGTTACTATATCGAAACCCCCGCCGACATCGCCGCGCGTGTCCGGCTCTGCCTCCGGCACGCCCCGCCCGACCGCCTGGTCTTCGCCCCCGACTGCGGCCTCAGCCAGACCGCCCGCTGGGCCGCCAAACGCAAACTCGCCGCCATGGCCAACGGCGTCCGCGCCGTGCGCAACAAGCTGGGTTTGGGAAGCTGACGCGCGTGCCATGCGCCCACCCTTTCTCCAGGACGCCGCCTTTCTCGCCGACGCCTGCGCCGCCCCTTCCCGCCCGGACGCCGCCCGCGTCTGGTGGCTCGGCCAGAGCGGGTTCCTCGTCCACTGGAACGGCCAGCGCGTGGTTCTCGACCCGTACCTCTCCGACTCCCTCACCACGAAATACGCCGGCACCGGCAAGCCCCACGTCCGCCTCACCGGACGCGTCGTCGATCCCGGCGCGCTCACCGGCATCAATGTCATCACCTCCTCCCACAATCACACCGACCACCTCGACGCGGATACCATCCTCCCCATCCTCCGCGCCAACCCCGCCGCGCGCATCCTCGTTCCCGAAGCCAACCGCGCCTTCGCCGCCGAACGGCTTCACTTGCCCCCGGAATCCCTCCTCACCGTCGATGCCGGCAGCGCGCGCGCCATCGGCCCCTGGACCTTCCACGGCATCCCCGCCGCCCACGAAACCGTTGAGCGCGACGACGCCGGACGCTGCCGGTTCCTCGGCCTCGTCGTGCGCTTTGGGCCGTTCACGGTTTACCACAGCGGCGACACCGTGCTTCACGATGCGCTCGTCCCCGCCCTTTGCCCGTTCCGCATCGATCTCGCGCTCCTGCCCATCAACGGCGCGAACCCGGAACGCCGCGTCGCCGGCAACCTCGACGCCCCCGAAGCCGCCCGGCTCGCCCGCGACATGGGCGCCCGGCTCGCCGTCCCCTGCCATTACGGCATGTTCGAGTTCAACACCGCGGCGCCCGAGCCGTTCGCCGAAGCCTGCCACGCCCTCGGCCAGCCCTGCCGCATCCTGCGTAACGGCGAAGGCCTCGATCTTGTACCCTCTCCCTGAACCCTGAACCCCAACCCCCAACCGGAGTTCCCCATCATGGCCGAGAAATGGAAAGTCGCGGGCGTTCATTTCGCCCACATGCACCAGCACGACCTGCTGCGCCAGGTCACCGAGCAGCCCAACGCCGAAATCGCCGGCATCTTCCACCCCGAACCCGAACCGATGAAATGGACCGCGGAAAAGCTCGCGATTCCCGCCGACCGGGTCTTCACCGATTTTGACCGGATGATGGACACCGCCAAACCCGGCCTCGTCATCCTTTGCCCGCCCGTCGCCGAGCACCGCCTCTGGACCGAACGCGCCGCCGCCCGCGGCGCGCATGTGCTTGTGGAAAAGCCGTTCGCCATCAGCCTCGCCGACGCCGACGCCATGATCGCCGCCGTCAAGAAAGCCGGCAAACAGCTCATCATCAACTGGCCCCTCCGCTGGTACCCGCCCCACGTCACCACCAAACGCCTCATCGACGAAGGCGTCCTTGGCCGCGTCCAGGAGGTGCATTATTACGACGGCAACCGAGGGCCCCTCTGCCACCGCGGCGACAAGGAGGAACTCCAGCCGTCGCCCGGCGACAAGGCAAAAAGCTGGTGGTACCAGCGTGCGTCCGGCGGCGGATCGCTCATTGATTACCTCGGCTACGGCGTGACCCTCGGCACCTGGTTCTTCGGCGGACGCGCCCCCATCGAAGTCACCGCCACCGTGGACCAGCCCGAGGGCCTGGAGGTGGACGAGCATTCCGTCACGGTCTGCCGTTACGACACCGGCCTGTCCAAGTACGAAACCCGGTGGGGCGCCTTCACCGATCCCTGGGTCAACCAGCCCCAGCCCAAATGCGGTTTCATCGTCGTTGGCGAAAAGGGAACCATCGCCAGTTTCGACTACGAACAAACCATCCGCCTCCAAACCCGCGACCATCCCGAGGGCCGCGACATTCCCGTGGACAAACTTCAGGCGCCCTTCCGCCAGGCGATCGAGTACACCCTTCACCGCCTCGAAACCGGCCAACCCGTCGAAGGCCCCCTCGACCCCGCCCTCTGCCGCGTCGGCCAACAGATCGTGGACACCGCCCTCGACAGCGCCCGCCAGAAACGCACGCTTCCGCTGAAGCCATGAGCGCCACTCGAAACCGGCGCCCCGGCGCCGAACCACCCCCCATCTCCCATCTCCTATCTTCCAACTCCTGCGCCGCAGGCGCCTCCCTTCCCCGTGCGCCCCGTGTGCTCCGTGAGAGGCTTTGGGGAAGTCGAGGGTCGAGGGCCAGAACAGAGTTGCTGGGCGTCCCCCCTCGATACACCGCTGCGGGGTCGCCGTCTCCCGTCCCCTATCTCCCCCCCATCTCCCATCTCCTATCTCCCAACTCCTGCGCCGCAGGCGCCTCCCCTCCCCCTCCGTGTCCTCCGTGGTTAAACCGCCCCCCTTCGTGTCCTTCGTGCACTTCGTGGTGGAAACC
>CAYSZK010000086.1:0-17321 GCA_964435495.1 uncultured Verrucomicrobiales bacterium | reverse complement strand
GACATTCCAGACGCGTCTCCACAAAAGGAGAATGATTTGAGGGAGGCGCGGACAAGGGGCTTCCCGGTTTTAAAGGAAAAGCTGTGCACTTGGTCTATCTGGATGAATCCGGTAATACCGGCGCTGGCCTTGGCGACAGTGCCCAGCCCGTTTTTGTTCTCTGCGCTCTTCTTGTGCCGGAGGACGCCTGGAAGTTTTTGGAAAGGGATTTGCATGAAGCCATCGAGTCCGCGTTTCCATCGCCGCGCCCGGACCGATTCGAAATCCATGCCAATGAACTCGCGAATCCGCGGGGTTTCTTCCGCGCCCTCCCTATCGCCAAGCGGCTTGCTTTTCGGGACGCTTGGTTTGCGATTGGCCGCCGGCACGGCCTGCGCGTGGTGTACCGCGCCATCGAGAAGAAACGATTCCAGCGATGGGTCGCCGCCACGCTCGGCGCGGGCGTCGCCCTCAATCCCCATATTGTGGCATTCCCGCTTGTCGCGCAGGTCGTCAATGACCTTCTTCGTTCCCAGAGGGGCGCGCCGCTGGGCATTTTTATATCCGATGAAAATCGTGAGGTCGTCCGCGACATCGAGAAGTCCATCCGGCTGCTCCGCGGCGTGGAAGGCCATCTCCAGCTCGGGCAGATCGTCGAGAAAGGGTTCTTTATTGAGTCCCACAAGAGCCTGCCTCTCCAACTTTGCGATCTTTGCGCCTACGCCGCGCGCAAGGGCGAGGAGGAGAAGCTCGGATTTCCCCTCAAAACGGTCGATGCCGGGTGGGCGCGGTTGCTGGAACCTCTCGTGCATCAGGGAGACGAGAAACTCCCCGACGTTCTTGCCTGGCTCGCCAGTGAACAAAAAAGGAGCGGCCAGGGGCCGAAGCCTCGGGGCCGATAAGGTCGAACCCGCACTGGTCGCTACCCCAAGATTACGGGAACCGCCCCGGTTGTAAACTTGGAAAATCCAGTACCCCCGTGCCGGCCCCCCCGGACCCCGGGATTGCGGGCGGGCCGGAGGACCTGTAGTCTGTTCCCATGGCGGGCGTTGCGGAGCCGGAGGTCATGCCGGACGTGGAGGAAATCCAGGAAACCCGGCCCAGGGACGTCCTGGACCCGGGTTTTCTTGTCGTCTGCTGGAATGATCCGGTGAATCTGATGGAGTACGTCGCGCACGTCTTCCAAAAGGTGTTCGGATGGCCAAAGCAAAAGGCCGAGTTCCACATGCTCCAGGTTCACAACGAGGGGAAGAGCGTTCTGGCCCGCGAGGGACGCGAGAAGGCGGAACATTACGCCCACCAGCTCCAGCAGTACCAACTGCACGCGACGGTGGAAAAGGGGGATTGAATGAACCCGGCGGGCTGGAACGGCCAGCGGTTTCAAATCCGCCTGGAACCCGGCGAACGGGAGGCGCTCCTCGCCCTCCTGGCCTTGTACCCACTCGTCCCCGAGGATCATCACGCCACCAGCCGCCGCGGCGGCCCCGACGACGGGGAAACCGCCGCGCTGTTGCGCGAGGCGCTCGCCGCGGAACGGGCCGGTGCAAGGCGCCGTCTCGCCGCGCTCCTGGACCCTCCATGGCGCTTTGCGCGCGAAGGAAAACGCGAGTTCTTCCGCGTCGCCAGCGATGAAATCGAGTGGATGCTCCAAATCTTCAACGATCTGCGCGTCGGCGCGTGGCTCAAGCTCGGCAGCCCAGGCAGCGAGGCCATGGACCGCCTGCGGGGCAAGGGTGAGAGCGCGCGGTGGACCGCGATCCTGGAAATCTGCGGGTTCCTGGAGATGGTCTTGATCCGGGCGGCCGCGGGGGAAAACCCGTGACCGCGCGGCTGCCGGCTGTGCTCGGACAAGCCCCCGACTTTCCCGATCCGCGGCGCGCTTCCCGCGCGCCGGGATTCGACGGGCTGGTGGCGATTGGCGGGGATTTGTCCGTGGACCGCCTGCTCGCCGCGTATCGCTCCGGCATCTTTCCGTGGTCCGTCAACCCCATCACATGGTGGTCCCCCGACCCGCGCGGAATTCTGGACCTGGACATGTTCCACCTGCCGCGGAGCCTGCGGCGTTCCATCCGTGGCGGCGGGTGGGAGGTGCGGTTCGACACGGCGTTTCGGGACGTGATCGAAGGTTGCGCACGCCAGCGGCGGCCGGGCGGCACCTGGATTTCGCGGGAGTTTGTTGAAGCCTACACCCGCCTGCACCAGGCGGGCCACGCCCACAGCGCCGAGGCCTGGCGCGACGGCCGCCTCGCGGGCGGCGTGTACGGCGTGGCGGCCGGCGGATTGTTCGCGGGCGAATCGATGTTCCACCGCGAGACCGACGCCTCCAAGGTGGCCTTGGCGGCGCTGGTCGAACGGCTGCGCGCGCGCGGGTTCCGCCTGTTCGACACGCAAATGGTGACCCCCGTCACCGCCGCCCTCGGCGCACGCGAAATCGCGCGGGAGGAATACCTGGCTCGCTTGCGCGCCGCGGCCGCCGCCGTGTGCGTCTTTTGAGATGGGAGGAAAAGTTCTCTCACGGAGGGTGGGACTTTTTTACCGGATGAGCAAGTTCGAGATCAGCGGCAACCAGATCGCGGCGGCGGTGGCGGGGGCTTGACGGGGGTGACCGCATCTTATTGGACAGGCGATCGGCCGGCGGCGGATGTGACCTGGTACGAAGCGGCGTTGTTTGTGAACTGGTTGAACACGAACACGGAGTATCCGCCAGCGTACAACTTCACCAACGGGACCATGTATTTGTGTGATGCGGGGCAGGCGTGGACGCTGGACGGAACGAATCTGTATCGGAACAAGAACGCCTTTTACTTTCTGCCGAGTGACGAGGAGTGGTACAAGGCCGCGTATCACAAGAACGACGGGGTGACGAGCAACTACTGGGATTACGCAGCGCAGACAAACGGAGTGCCTCGCTGGATTGACGCGTCCGGGGACACAGCATTTGATGCGGTGTTCTGGCAAGGATACTATCACAATGATCCCAACGTGGTGACCAATGCTGGGCTGGCGAGCGCCTACGGGACGATGAGCCAGAGTGGGAACATGGCTGAGTGGATGGAGAGCGCGTTGGATGGAACAAACGGCCTCCCGGACGCCCCCCGTACGTTTCGCGGTGGCGGCTGGATGGGCGGCGAGGCCACCTTGCGGGCCTCGTTCCGGTTCAGCACCTGCGCCTCGGGCGAGAGCATGAACGTCGGCTTTCGAGTGGCCAGTGTGCTCGCGCCCATTCCTGAGCCGGGCGCTATGGCGGGCATGGCGCCCTGTGCATTGGCGATTATGGGCCATCGCGTGTGGAAGCGGTCCCTTTGATCTTTGGTTCTTTTCCCTTCGACGGGCTCAGGGCCTGACGGCCTTTTCCTTCCCCTTCCGGCGAAAGCCGGAAGGGTGAATATCTTGCGGGGCACGGAATGGGCCAGGAACTGGCGCCGGTGCTGGGGAAGTGGTAGAGTTATATCAAGCGGGTGTTGGACCGGGTGGAACACAACACCGGGTCTTGCGCCCGGCACTTAACTCCCCCGTGGAGGCCGGCGCGCCCGAAGAAGGCCGGCATCGGACATCGCCGCGAAAAGGGCTTGCCGGTTCTCCGGCTCGTGATAGGTTTCCTATCATGAAAACGGCGTCCGTGATTGATTTGAGGAACAACTTTGCCGCTGTTTCGCGCTGGATTTACGAGGGCGAAAGCGTGACGATCCAGAAGCGCGGGCGGCCTTTCGCCATCCTTTCGCCGGCGGTCAAGAGGAGGGAAAAGGCCGTCGAATGGCCGGACTTTGAGGCGCGTTTGCAGCGCCAGTTTCCCAACGGCCCGGCAAAGGGGAGCGCGGAGGAGATTGTCGATTCCATGCGCGGGGAGTACTGACGGATGCGGGTCTATTTTGACACGTCCGTTCTGCTCAAAATCTACGTGCGCGAAGCCGGCTCCCCGGCGGCTCTGGAGATCGTCCGGGTGGAGAAAGCGCCCATGCCGTTTTCTCATCTGCTCGAATTGGAATTGCGGACGGCCATCCGGCTGAAGCACGGGCGTGGGGAGATTACGGCGGCGCAAAAGCGCGCCGCCCTCAAGACATTGGAAGGCGATCTTGCCATGGGAGTTCTGGCCCGCCCGGACTACGACCTGGACTCCGTGTATCGGCGTGCGGAGGTCCTCTCCGCGGCGCACGCGGCCGCCACCCTCGCCCGCACCGCCGACATCTGGCATGTCGCGGCCGCTCTCGAGATCGGTTGCGGCGCACTTGCCTCGCTCGACGGCCGCCAAAGAAGGCTCGTGGCCCTCACCAAGCTCAAGCTTCTTCCCGCTTGAATGCCGGTTCCCAATTCCTCCAAGGCCGTCAGATTTTTGGAGTGCACCGGCGCCCACGGAGCGGAGGCGCTCCCGCCACCGCGAGCGGGCGGGTGGCGAAGCGGAGTGTGGGCGGGCGCGGACGGGTGCTTTCCCGCGGGGGCAGGGCGGGAGCGCGCTGGGGATTTGAGCGGAGCGGGTTTGTTCGGGGGGAGCGCCATGAAAACTCCGCCAAGGCGGAGCAGTCCAAAGGGCAGATTATCAGTCCCACTAATGTTGCGCATAATTCTTGTTGACGCGCGGGGGGACGGGACGGTAGGGGGGCGGGAGATGCCGGCGTGGGCAAGCGGATATTCACGGGTGGCATGAAGGGCTTGAAAAACAGAGCAGGAGGACGACAATGAAACGGGAGGTGGCGGTGAAGTGGATGGTGATGGGCGCGGTGGTGTGGATGGGAATCGGCGCTTGGCGCGCGGAGGCGGACACGTTCGGGAGCGGATTGAACCAGTTCACTATTGATTTTGTGAGCGTGACCAACGCGGGGAACGGGAATGACGTGGACAACCCCTACGGCAACCCGGGTGATCAGGGAACGCCCTTCGGCGGGGTGGGGTATGACTACCGGATGAGCAAGTACGAGATCAGCAGCAACCAGATCGCGGCGGCGGTGGCGGGGGGATTGACGGGGGTGACCTCGGCAGACTGGACGGGAGACCGTCCGGCGACATCGGTGACATGGTACGAGGCAGCGTTGTTTGTGAACTGGTTGAATACGAACGGGGGGTATTCGCCGGCGTACAACTTCATCAACGGGACGATGTATTTGTGGGATGCGGGAGTGGCGTGGACTTTGGACGGGACGAACCTGTATCGAAACAAGGATACTTTCTATTTTCTGCCGAGTGAAGACGAGTGGTACAAGGCCGCCTATCACAAGAACGACGGGGTGACGAGCAACTACTGGGATTACGCTACGGGAAGCAACGGGGCGCCGGTGGGGGTAACTGGGGGAACGAATGCGCACACGGCAGTCTACTGGGACCCGTATGGCAATCCAGTTCCGAGCGGCCCGACGAATGTGAATCTGGCCGGAGGGTTGAGTCCGTTTGGGACGATGGGCCAGGACGGGAACGTGTATGAGTGGATGGAGAGCGCTTATGATGGCACAAACAGCAGCACGTCCGAGTCCCGTGCGGTTCGCGGTGGCGGCTGGGGCTACTCCGAGGCCTACTTGCGGGCTTCGTTCCGGTTCGACGACCTCCCCTCGACCCCGTACTACAACGTTGGGTTTCGGGTGGCCAGTGTGCTCGCGCCCATTCCTGAGCCGGGCGCTATGGCGGGCATGGCGCTCTGTGCATCGGCGATTTTGGGGCGGCGCGTGTGGAAGCGGTCCCTCTGATGTTTGGTTCTTCCCCCCCCTTCCGGCGAAAGAAGATGGCGGCCAGGCGGGCGCCAGGGAGCCCGTGGAGGACATCTCGACCGCCACGCCGTCGAATCGTGCGTCGCCCAGCTTGTAGGACAGCAGCTCAAGACCGATGGGTTGGCCGGTCTGACCGTCTTTGATCAAGACGACCCCATCGCCGAGTTCCGAGCATATCTGCCCAGGGCGTGGCGCCTGCCAGAAAACGGTCAGTAGTTCCAGATCGGGTTCGTAGTGGACTTTTATCTGGGCCATATGCGCTCTCCCTCCTTTATCGCATCAGTTTGGCAGGCCGTCACCAGGAATCCGTTGCCGCGCGCTATACACCATGTGGAATTCGGGATTTGGGGTTTGAGGTTTGGGATTTGGGAGACCGAATCGTGAACGACCCTTGGCGCCGCTTTGCGTCACAGCAACCATGGTGCGCTGCTGCGTTAACACGGAGCGCCATGCCTCGGGGCCGGGGGCGACCCCGCTCCGGGGAGGGGAGACGCGAGGGCGCGTGTCCGCCCGTTGGCCGGGGTTGCAGGACGGGCAGGGAGGCGCTTGAATCGGGCGTGAGCGAGATCGGGCGTTTGGACCAGGAGTGCGTGTGGCATCCGTTCACGCAGATGCGGGAGTGGAACGACCCGGCGCACGAGCCATTGGTGCTGGTGCGCGGCGAAGGCGCGTGGCTGGAGGACGGCCAGGGGCGGCGTTACCTGGACGGGAACTCGTCGATCTGGACCAACCTGCACGGGCACCGGCATCCGAAACTCGACGCGGCGGTGCGGGCGCAGTTGGACCGCGTGGCGCACACGTCGTTTCTGGGGCTGACCAACGACCGTGCGCCGCTGCTGGCGCGGCGGCTGCTGGAGGCGGCGCGGATGCGGGCGGGGAGCCGGGTGTTTTTTTCCGACGACGGATCAACGGCGATGGAGGCGGCGCTGAAGATGGCGCACCAGGCGCGGATGCAGCGCGGGGAAAGGGAGCGGACGCGGTTTGTGTCGCTGTCGAACGCGTACCACGGGGACACGGTGGGGGCGATGAGCGCGGGGCACAGCGCGCTGTTTCACCGGGTGTACAAGCCGATGCTGTTTGAGACGGCGGAAGTGATGAGCCCGGCCTGCTACCGGTGCCCGTTCAACCGGGCGCGTCCGGAACGCGGGGTGGACGCGCGGGAGGCGCGGTCGTGCGCGTGGGAATGCGTGCGGGAGCTGGAGAAGGGGTTTGACGGGGCGGGGGCGGCGGCCTCCGCGCTGGTGATGGAACCGCGGGTGCAGGGGGCGGCGGGGATGACGATGCATCCGCACGGGTACTTGGAGCGCGCGGCGGCGTTGTGCCGGGCGCGGGGGGCGTGGCTGGTGCTGGACGAAGTGATGACGGGGTTCGGGCGGACGGGCGCGATGTTCGCGTGGCAGCACGAGGGGGTGGAACCGGACCTGGTGGGGCTTGCGAAGGGACTGACGGGCGGGTATCTGCCGCTGGCGGCGACCTTGGCCGGGCCGGAGATATTCGAGGCGTTCCTCGGGGAGCATGCCGACAACAAGACTTTCTTCCACGGGCACAGCTACACGGGCAACGCGCTGGGCTGCGCGGCGGCGTTGGCGAGCCTGGACGTGCTGGAATCGGAGCACACGTTGGAGCACATCCGGGCGCGTGCGGCGCGGCTGCGGAAATTGGGGGCGCGGTTTTGGGATCATCCGAACACAGGGGATGTTCGCCAGGAAGGCATGGTGCTGGCGGTGGAGCTGGTGGAGGAGTTCACGGCCCGCCGTCCGTTCCCCATGGAAGCGCGCGCGGGCATCCGGGTCTGCGACGCGGCCCGGCGGCACGGGCTGTTGACCCGTGCGGTGGGGAACGTTTTGGTGTTGATGCCGCCTTATTGCGCGTCGGACGCGGAGCTGGACCGGATGGTGGAGGCGCTGTGTCTGGGGATGCGGGAGGCATTGTAGGCGCGGTTGCGGGCGGGGTTCCCGGGGGGCGGGGGGCGGCTGGCGTGATTCAGGCAGGTGTCAAGGGCCTGATAGCCAGGGGTCCTGATGGGTCAGTCCTTGACTTTGACACTTGGGGGGGTGTGGTGTAAGAAATGCGGAGGAGCCGTGGATTATGCTCAGGTTCTACAGGCCAAAGGGGCGGCTGGGCGGGTTCCAGGCCAATGCGCCCGCCCACGCGCCTCTCGCCGGGTGCATCACGGAAATCGGCGAGTTGTGGACGCCGGCGGATTGGATCATCGGCCCCCATGCGAACAAGGGTTGGGAACTTTTCCTGCAAACCAAGGGTTCGTCGGCATGGCGCGCCGGACAGGCACGGTTCGCCGTGCCGCAGGGCGGGTTCTATCTCGTGGCGCCCGGAATTGTCCACCAACTGGAACGGCTCGAGGCGGGAACCGTGCATTTCTTTTACGTGGTGTTCCAGCCCGAGCGCCTTCTGAACACGCGGGAACGAAAAGCCCTGACGGCGGCGTGGCCGGCCCGCGCCGCGTCTGGCATGGGCGCCGGCGCGTTGGAAGCGCCCTTCCGGTGCCTGATCCGGGAGCTCGCCTCCACAGACGCGCACAAGGAGACCGCCATGCGGACGCACCTTGCGGCGTTGTGCATCGAACTGGCGCGCGTGCTGACGCGGCCGCCGCGCCCGGAGGCGGCGCTGCGCGCGCACCCGGCGGCGGTGCGGGCGCGGGACCTGCTGGAGGCGCAGCCGGAGCAGGCGTGGCAGCTGGAGGATTTGGCGGCGGCGGCGGGGGTGTCGGCGCCGCATCTGATCGAGCTGTTCCGGCGCGATTTTGCGGAGACGCCGGCGCGTTACCTGACGCGGCTGCGGGTGAACCGGGCGCGGGCGCTGTTGCAGGGAACCGACCGGCGGGTGGCGGATGTGGCGGCGGAAACGGGCTTCTGCTCCGGCCAGCATCTCGCGGGAACCCTCCGCCGCGTGCTCGGGATGACGGCCTCGGAGGTCCGCGGAAAAAAGGCGGGCCCGTCGCGCGGGGCGGGCGTCACCGGCGCCCGCCCATGATCGCTTCGCGGATGCGTGCCCGCAACCCCTGGGATTCCGCGGCGAGGGTTTCAACCTTTCCAAGTTGTTCGGGAGTGAGCACGCGCCGGACTTCGGTCCAGGTCCGGGCCGCCGCGAGCAACAGCTCCGTGTGCCGCAGGGCAACCTGTTCGCTGTGGGAGCGCAAAACGGTTTCGTTGGCCGGGTTCTTGACGAAGGCGTCGCGCAGCTTCTTGCGCTCGGCCTCCGCGGCGTCGGCGAGCGGTTTGGTGGCGTCCCGCCGGGCCTGGACGATCTCGCGGATTTGCTGGCGCTGGGTCTCGGAGAGGTTGAGCTCGCCGAGTTTGGCCAGGATGCCCGGCATGCCGGCCGCGCCGGGCTCGAATCCGGAGGTTGCGGAGGTTTGAGCCGCCGCGGCGGAAGCCGCGAGAACGGCGGTGAGGGTGAGGAGTCTGGTTTTCATGGATTGTATTGTCCTTTCTGGAATCCATGACGGCCTCCGGAATCAACCGGTTTCGAAAAAGCGCGGCGCCCAGGCCCGGAGAAACGGGCGCTTCGCGGCAAACCCGGTGGCGCCGGCGCTGCCGTTCAAGGGAACGCCGCGCGTGCCGGCGCCTTGGGGCGCCCGACGGAGCGTGGAGGGATTGGCGCGAACCGGCGCCTATTTGACCGGCTTCCGGCCGGGTTTCCAGGCGCTGCGATGGTTGGGATCGATTTCTTCGGGCGCCTTCCGGTTGAGGTTCAGGTTGCGCTCCCAGTCCTCCTTCGGGAACCCTGGCCAGTAATCCCCCTTGGCGGCCTCGGCGCGGCGGGCGGCGATGAGCTCGGCGTAGCGCCCGGTTTTGACAAACGGATCGATGTCGAGCGGGAAGGGCGTCTCGAACGTGGCCAGGATTTTCCCGAGTTCGTCCTTCATGCGGGCGAGCCGGGCGGCGTGCGCGGGATCTTGGGCGAGGTTGGCGCGTTCGAGCGGGTCCTTTTGCAGGTCGTAAAGCTGGTCGGGCTCAAAGAAAGCGGGTTTAAAGGGGATGAGCCAGTGGTTGTCGCCCCCCTTGGCGTTGCCCCAGGTGTCCAGGGCCGTCCTGGCCCCGGGCTTCTGCATTTCGGCGATGTGGGACGGTGTGGGCCGGAAGGCGACGTACCGGAAGCCGTCCTCGACGAGGGCCCGCGCCGCGCCGGCCTCGCAATAGACCGCCGACCGCGAAAGGCTCCCCGATTGGCGCAGCACCGGCGCGAGCGAAACCCCGTCGAGGCGCGCGCCTTCGGTGGGTTTGGTCCCGGCGAAATCGAGGAAGGTCGGGACGAAATCGACAAAGGAAACGGGGGTGTTGACGACGTTGCCGCCCGGAATGCCGGCGGGCCAGCGCATGAGAAGGGCGGAATGCGTGCCGCCGGAGTAACAGGAGCCCTTGCCGATCTGGCCGTTGTCCTGGGCGAAGACAATGAGCGTGTTGCCGTCGAGCCCAAGGCGCTGGAGCGCCGCCAGCAGCGCGCCAATCTGGTCGTCGAGCATGAGGGCCCCGACAAGCTGCGCGGTCACGGGCAGGCCGGCCTTTTTCAGGCGTTCCGGCAACGAAGCCCGCGGCGGGTGGGACCTTGGGGCTTCGGCGAGTTTGCCGCCGGGGGTGTAGCGCGGGTCGGTTTCAAGGGCGTCGCAGACATTGGGCGCGTGGGGAACCGAGTCGGCAAGGTGCAGAAAGAAGGGGCGCCGCGCGGCGGCGGCTTTCTCGATGAACTGGATGGCGCCCTCGGTCATCCATTCGGGGTTGTGCGTGCCAAGGACCGACCCGCCGCGGAGGTTGCCCCAATTGACGTGGGTGACGTGCTCGAACCGGGCGGATTTCCGGATGGCGCGAACCATGATCTCCTGGCGTTTGCGCAGGATTTCGTCGGCGCCGGGGGCGTCCAGATCGGAGGGCTCCTCGGGCAGGGGCTCGATGCCAAGGCCTTTAAGATCGAAATTGCTGTGCCACTTGCCCACGAACCCGGTCATGTAACCGGCGGCGGCGAGCATCTCCGTGACGCACGGAATGTCGGGATCAAGCTGGGTGTTTTGGAGGAGCACAACCGGCTCGCCGGGCTTGGCCTGGGACCGCGCGAGGGCGTTGCGGCTCGGGAACTGGCCGGTCAAAATCGAGTAGCGGGTGGGGTTGCAAAGGGGCGCGACGGAATGGGCTTGCGTGAAGCGCGCGCCCTCGGCGGCGAGGCGGTCCAGGTTCGGGGTCGAATTGCGCCCGCCGTAGCAGGAAAGGTAGGCCGGGGTTTGGTCGTCGGACAGGACGAAGATAATATTAGGCGGGACGGCGGGCGCCGGGGTTTGGGCGGCGGCGGGGGCGAAGGTTAGGGCAAGCAGGGGGAGGCTCAACAGGATGGATGGCGCGTTCACGAAGAGGATCATTCGGAGCGCGGGGGGCGGGGTCAAGAAAAAGCGGCGGAAAAATGGGGGTTTGACATGGCGGCGGCGGCTGATAGCGTCCGCCGCTTCACGTTTTGAGGCAAAATTGACGGAGGAACACGGATTGTGAAATCGAGCAGGAAGAGCAGCGGCAAGGCAACGAAGGCGGGAAAGACGGCGGCGGCAACGCGCGCGGGGGGCGGCGGCGGAAAGGCCGCCAAGTACATTTACAGCTTTGGCGGCGGCAAGGCGGACGGCAACGGCACGATGAAAGCGCTGCTGGGCGGCAAAGGGGCGAATCTGGCGGAGATGACGCGGATCGGGCTGCCGGTGCCGGCGGGTTTCACGATCACGACGGAGGTCTGCACCTATTATTATGATCACGGCAAGACCTACCCGCGCGAGCTGGCCGCCCAATTGGACGCCGCGGTCGCCAGGGTCGAGAAACAGATGGAGAAGCAGTTTGGCGGCCTGGAGAATCCGCTCCTGATGGCGGTGCGCTCCGGCGCGCGCGATTCGATGCCGGGCATGATGGACACCATCCTGAACCTCGGCCTCAACGACGAAACCGTGCAGGCCCTGATCCGGCGCACGGGCAACGAACGGTTCGCATGGGACTGTTACCGCCGGTTCATCCAGATGTACGGCGACGTGGTGATGGGCGTGCAGAAGCGGGACGGCGAGGAGCACGAACCCTTCGAAACCGTCATCGAAAAGCTCAAGAGCGAGCTTTTCGCCGGGCGCCACGACGTCGAGGACACGAAGCTGGACGCCGGCGCGCTGCGGGAATTGGTGGCGCGTTTCAAGGCGCTCGTGCGCGAGCGGGCGGGCCGGGATTTCCCGTCCGACCCCAAGGAACAGCTCTGGGGCGCGGTCGGTGCGGTCTTCAGCTCGTGGAACAACGAGCGCGCCATCGTGTACCGCCGCAAGTACGGCATCCCGCACGAATGGGGCACGGCCGTGAACGTGCAGGCGATGGTCTTCGGCAACACCGGCGAGAACTCCTGCTCCGGCGTGGCCTTCACGCGCGATCCGGCTTCGGGCGAAAAGGTGTTCTACGGCGAGTTCCTGATCAACGCCCAGGGCGAGGACGTCGTCGCCGGCGTGCGCACACCCGAGCCCGTCGCCAATCTGCAGGTCAAAATGCCCAAGGCCCACAGGGAGCTGGAGGACGTGCGCCGCACGCTGGAGGCCCATTTCCGCGAAATGCAGGACTTCGAGTTTACCATCGAAGAAGGCAAGCTCTACATGCTCCAAACCCGCAACGGCAAGCGGACCGGCCTGGCGGCCGTGCGCATCGCCGTGGACATGGTGAAGGAAAAACTGTTGTCGTGGCAGGAAGCCGTCCAACGGGTGCCGGCCGATTCCCTCAGCCAGCTTCTCGCCCCCATCTTTGACGCCACCGCCCGCCAGAGCGCCCAAGTCATCGCCACCGGCCTCCCGGCCGGACCGGGCGCCGCGACCGGCAAGATCGTGTTCAACGCCTCCGAAGCCGAGGCGATGGCCCAGGCCGGCAGCCGCGTGCTGTTGGTCCGGGTCGAGACCTCCCCCGAAGACATCCGCGGCATGCTCGCGGCCGAGGGCATCCTCACCGCCCGCGGCGGCGTGAGCTCCCACGCCGCGCTCGTCGCCCGCCAGATGGGTAAGGTCTGCGTCTGCGGCGCCGGCGCGCTGCGGGTGGACTACGAACGCCAGACGCTCAGCGTCGGGGACAAGACGTTCCAAAAGGGGGATTACCTGTCGATCGACGGCACAACCGGCGAAGTGTTCGCCGGCGAACTGAAAACGTCGGCCTCGGAAGTCGTGCAGGTGCTGGTCGAGAAAACCCTCGACCCCGAGCGCGCGCAGACGTTCCAGTACTTCGCGAAACTGATGGCCTGGACCGACAAGGCCCGCAAGCTGCGCGTGCGGACCAACGCCGACCAGCCCGACCAGGTCCGCAACGCCGTGGCGTTCGGCGCCGAAGGCATCGGCCTGTGCCGCACCGAACACATGTTCTTCGAGGGGGACCGCATCGACGTGGTCCGCGAAATGATCCTCGCGACGTCGCGCCAGGACCGCCAGCAGGCGCTGGCCAAGCTGCTCCCGTTCCAGCGGAGCGATTTCGAGGGCATTTTCCGGGCGCTCAACGGGCTGCCCGCGACGATCCGCCTGCTCGACCCGCCGCTCCACGAGTTCCTGCCCCACGACCACGCCGCGCAATCGGCGCTGGCCGAAAAAATGGGCGTGCCCCTGGACCGCATCATGAAGCGCGTCCACGAACTCCACGAATTCAACCCGATGCTCGGCCACCGCGGCTGCCGCCTGGGCGTGGTGTTCCCGGAGATTTCCGAAATGCAGGCGCGCGCGATCTTCGAGGCGGCCGCCGTGGTCCAGAAGGAAGGCGTCAAAACCCGCCCCGAGGTGATGATCCCGCTGGTCGGATTCCCGCGCGAGCTGAAGCTGCAGCTTGACGTCGTCCACCGCGTGGCCGAGGAGGTCCAGCGCGAACAGGCGGTCAAGCTGGTTTATTCGGTCGGCACGATGATCGAGGTGCCGCGCGCCTGCGTGGCGGCCGGCGAAATCGCGCGGGACGCCGAATTCTTCAGCTTCGGCACCAACGACCTGACCCAGACGACGCTGGGCATGAGCCGCGACGATTCCGGGACGTTCCTCCCGTTCTACCAGCAGGAGGAGATCGTGAAACAGAACCCGTTCGCGTCCATCGACAAGGCCGGCGTGGGCGAGTTGATGAAGCTGGGCATCGAAAAAGGGCGCGCGACGCGGCCCGCGATCAAGCTCGGCATCTGCGGCGAGCACGGCGGCGATCCCGATTCGGTGAAGTTCTGCCATACGCTCGGCCTGGATTACGTGAGCTGCTCCCCGTTCCGCGTGCCCGTGGCGAAACTCGCCGCCGCCCAAGCCGCCCTGGCCGAGGCGAAGTAGGCCCCAGGCCACCCGAATCATTGCGATCCAGGCAAAGGGGGCGCCGCAATCCCGCGGCAAACCCCCTTCGCAATGATGCGGGCGGGCTACTTCCTGGCGAAGCGTCCGAACCGCTTCTTCGCGCCGGCGCGGCGCTGGTGGTCCTCGTCCAGAAGCGCCGTGTAGATATAGGGGAAACCCTCAAGCCGCTGGCGCGGGATGGTCCGCCCGATAAACCGCTCGATGGACGCCAGGGAATCCATTTCGCCGGCCGTGACCACAGTGAAGGCGTCTCCCTTGGCCTCGGCCCGGCCCGTGCGCCCGATCCGGTGGACGTAGTCCTCGGCGTGTTGCGGGACATCGTAGTTGATGACGTGGGAAACATTTTCGATGTCCAGGCCCCGCGCCGCGATGTCGGTGGCGACCATCACCTCGTAGCGCCCGGCGCGGAAGCCTTCCATCGCCTCCATGCGCTCGCGCTGGGTCCGGTTCGCGTGCAGCACGGCAATCGAATGCCCTTCCCCCTTGAGGCTGTGGGCGATCCGGTCCGCACCCTCCTTGGTCCGGCAAAACACAATGCACGAATCAAAGTTGGTCCGCGCCAGCAGCGCCTTGAGCAGGTCGAACTTCTGGCTTTCCGCCACCGGATACACCGCGTGGCTGATCGTTTCGGAAATCGATCTGCGCACCCCCGCCTCCACCGTGACCGGGCTCCGCAGCGCCCAGCGGCACAAGGTCTCCACCGACGGCGGCATCGTCGCGGAAAAGAGCATCGTCTGCCGCTTGGACGGGCAGTAGGCGAGGATGCGCTTGACGTCCGGCAGAAAACCCATGTCCAACATCCGGTCCGCCTCGTCCAAAACCAAGAACCGCACATGCTCCAGCGTCACCGACCCGTCCCCCAGCAGGTCCAGCAACCGGCCGGGTGTCGCCACCAGAATGTCCACGCCCTCCCGGACCGCGCTCCGTTGCGGCCCGTAGGGAACGCCGCCGAAAATCACCGCGACGCGCATGTCCGTAAAACGGGCGTAATCGCGGATGGCCGTCTCCAATTGGCTGGCGAGTTCGCGCGTCGGCGCAAGCACCAGCGCGCGCAACGCCCCATGCTTTTGCAGCCGGTCCAGGATCGGCAGCGCGAACGCCGCGGTCTTCCCCGTCCCGGTTTGGGCGCAACCAATCAGGTCGCGCCCCTCCATCACCAAGGGTATGGCCTTGACCTGGATGGCTGTCGGATCGGTGTAACCCGCGGAGGTCACACCCTGAAGAATGGGCTCGGTCAGCCCGAACTGGCGGAATGGCATCGCCCGCGACTATGGCAGGGAACCGGACCGCGCGCAAGGCCGCAGGCCACTCTTCCGCTCATCCCTTTTTCTTCAGGAACCGGAAGAAGGACGAGTCCGGCTCCTCCGCCACAGGCGCCGCCACCGGCGCCCCCCCGCCCCGCCGGTGATGGACGATGTCCACCGGCGTGCCGACCGACGTGATCTCAAACAGGCGCGGCGCCATGTCGGGATGCACCCGAATACAGCCGTGCGACGCCGGGTAACCCGGCAGGTACCCTTCGTGAAGGCCGATCCCATCCCACGTCAAACGCTGGAAATAATGCATCGGCGCGGGAGCGTAGTGCGTGCCCGACGGTGCGGCCTGCCCAGCCTCGGCGTTGTAATCCACCGTCCGGCCCGTCGAGCTGTTCACAAACGACCCGTACCGATTGGAATAGTACTCCCGCTTTTTCTGGAGGACCTTGTAAGCCCCCGCCGGCGTGCTCGTCCCCTCCTTGCCGGTCGATATCTTCGCCCACCCGATCTCCACTCCGCCCCGGTAGGCGTAAATCCGCTGCTCGCTGAGGACAATCTCCATCCGCACCGGCCCATCCGGCGCGGACTCCGGATGCCACGTGTACGCCGGCGCCACAAACGCCGCCTTCGGCACCTTCGCGCGATAGGGAATCTCGGTGGTCGTGCCGTCCGGGGCCACCAACACCATCTTCTTGCCGCGCACAGCCCCCGAGGACCTGCCCCCATCCACCCCGCCCCCGGAATCAACGGTCTCACACCCCGAAAAGGCAACCGCCACCGCGGCCGCAAACAGCAACCGGGACGCGCACAAGGATCTCTCTTGTCGAACCATGGCGGGGAAGTAGCACAACACCCGCAACTCTCAAGCTCCCAAGTGGCAGCGGTGGCAAAAATCTCCGCCCAATACACCATCCCCGCCCCCCGCGAATTTTCCCCGGAAACAGTTGACAGACCCCAAGCGTTTTGAGATACTGAGAAGAAGTTATTTATTGGCGAGCCTGTTATGAAGCGTACCTATCAACCCTCCAAGCGGCGGCGAGTCCGTCAACACGGATTCATGGCCCGGACTACAACAAAATCCGGGCGGGCCATCCTCGCCCGCCGCAGGCGCGCCGGCCGCAAACGCCTCGTCCCCAAAGGCGTCGAAAAGAAGTACCGCCGCCACAACCATTGACCGCGCCGCCCACGTCCCAGGGCCCGCAACCACCCCGTGGCGCACTGTCCCAGCAAAGCCGCCCCGTGGAACCCGCTTCCTCCCCTAAGGAACCCGCTTCCTCCCCTAAGGAACCCGCTTCCTCCCCAAGGCACCTCGCTTTCCCGCGCGCGCTCCGCCTGCGCACCCGCGCCGATTTCAATCGCGCGCGGACCGACGGGAAAACCTTTCACAGCCGCCATCTTCGTGTCAATGTCCGGCCCGATCCCGCGCTGGCGGCGCCCCGCCTCGGCGTCATCACCTCGCGCAAACTCGGCGGGGCCGTGGCCCGCAACCGGCTCCGGCGCCTGGTGCGCGAAGCGTTCCGCTTGAACCGGGGCGCGTGGTCGGCTAACGCGGATGTGGTGGTCGTCCCCAAACCGGGGGCGCCGGACGCGGGGCGCAAGGCGCTCCGGGAGGAGTTGTTGTTGTTATGGAAAAAAGCAGGATTGATGTGAGTCTGGCCGCCGGGTTCGTTCTCGGCTGCCTTGCCTTGTACCGGAGGGCGCTTTCGCCGGTCATCACGGCGGCGTTCGGCCCCCTGGCCGCCTGCCGGCATGTGCCTTCGTGCTCGCTCTACGCCGCCGAAGCCGTCCGCCGCCACGGCGCCCGCGCCGGCTTGGCGATGGCCGCCCGCAGGCTGTTGCGCTGCCATCCCTGGGGCACCGAAGGCTGGGACCCGGTGCCATGAGCCAGCCCGAACGTTCAGGGGGTTCCCTCGACAAGGCCTCATGGATCGGTGTGGTCCTGTGCCTTGTCCTCATGTTCGCCTGGAATCCCCTCGCCAACAAACTCTGGCCGCCCCAACCCGTCGATCCCGCCAAACTCGCCGCCGCCACCAACACCCCGCCCACCACCGCCTCCCGCACCCCCGACGCCGCGGCCTCCCC
>CAYSZK010000085.1:0-17777 GCA_964435495.1 uncultured Verrucomicrobiales bacterium | reverse complement strand
GTGGAATTCGGGCCGGTGACGGGTCCCGGCGGCGGCGGGGACGGGGATGGGGACAGATTGCAGGATGCGTGGGAACAGCAGTGGTTTGGGAACCTGGACCAGACCGGCACGGGGGATTTCGACGGCGACGGGAGGAGCAATGCGGTCGAAGAGCGGGCGGGCAGTGATCCGACGGATTACTACGACGGCTTGGCGGCGGAATTGGTGATCGTATCCGGTGACGGGCAGGCAGTGAAGGGCGGGGCGTGGGCGGGTGCGCCGTTGGTGGTGGAGGTGCGGCGCGGTGCGGCAATCCTCACCAATGCACCGGTCCGATTCGCGGTGCTCGAAGGCGGGGCGGGTCTCTCCCGGATTTCCGGCGGCGCGGAGGCGGAGTTTCTTGAAGGGCGAACCGACGGGCGGGGCCGGTTTTCGGCGGCGCTGCGTTACGGAACCGGCGGGCTGTTGACCAACCGCGTGGAGGCGGTTGCCGGGAGCGGCGAGAATGCCGCGCGCGCGGTGTTTCAGGCTTTTTTGGACAGCGATGGCGACGGGTTGGGCGACGCGGAGGAGGAGGCAGCGGGGACGAATCCGCGGGAAGAGGACAGCGACGCGGACCTGGTGCCGGACGGCGAGGACGGAAATCCGTTGGACTTCGCGCCGAGTTTCGAGGGCGGCCTGGAGCGCGTGCTGTCCAACGCACCAACGGTGTTTGAGCAATCCATTGGACCGGGGCCTGGCGGGATGGCTGAATGGCTGCGGGTCGTGGAGGTGGAGGGTGTCAAGTACCCGTTGCTGCGGGTAACGGAGTTCCGGGGTGCGGGCGGAGAGACAATCATTGGCCGGGCGGTGGTGGCGGATCATTTTATTGTGACCCCGGCTGAAGGGGCGGGAGCGGCGGAGATCGACGCGGCGCTTGCGGCGGGCGGGTGCTGGCGGCGGGGGACGGCGGACCCGGCGGGGCGTGTGCTTGCGGCGTTTGACGGACGGGTTCCGGGGAGATTTGAAAGCGTTCTTGCGGTGCTTCGCGCCCAGTCGGCGGTGGCTGGGGCTGACGAGGACGGGGTGGCGCGTCTCCAGGCGGCGGCGCCCAACGACCCGGAGTTTTCGCGGCAGTGGGGCATGCACAATTCCGGCGCGGAGGGCGGCGTGCCGGACGCGGACTTGGACGCGCCTGAAGCGTGGGCGTCGGGCGCGCGGGGATCGAACGTGGTGGTGGCGGTGATCGACACGGGCGTGGATCTTGCGCATCCCGACCTGGCGGCGGCCATCTGGGAGAACGCCGGGGAGACGGGCACGGACGAGGACGGACTGGACAAGCGGACGAATTTGAAAGACGACGACGGGAACGGATTTCTGGATGATTTCCGCGGTTGGAACTTTGTGGACGGGGGCAATGATCCTTCCGATGTAAATGGGCACGGCACCCATTGCGCGGGGATTGTCGCGGGCGCGGGAAACAACGGGGCCGGCATGGCTGGAGTTGCGTGGAAGGCGCGGATCATGGCGTTGCGGGTGGCGGACGCGTCGGGAATAGCCTACACGTCGGATGCGATGGCGGCCTTTGGGTACGCCGCGCGGATGGGGGCGCGAATCCTGTCGTATTCTTTTGGGGGCGGGGGAGGCGCGGAGGGGTGCAGGCGGGCGGTTACCGAGGCCGACAACGCCGGGGCGCTGGTGGTGGTGGCGGCGGGCAACGATGGGGCCGATCATGCCGTGATACCATCGTATCCGGCGGCGCTTGGGTTGCCGAACCTGGTGTCCGTGGCCGCGACCGACCGCCGGGACGCGCTGGCTGCGTTCTCCGACTATGGCGCGGCGCTGGTGCATTTGGCGGCGCCTGGCGTGGAGGTATTGAGCGCATGGCCGGGCGGCGGCTACAAGCGGTGCAACGGCACCTCGATGGCCACGCCGCATGTGTCGGGGGCGGCGGCGCTGTTGCTGGGCCAGTATCCCCAACTGACCAACCGGCAGGTGCGCGACTGGATTTTGCGCGGCGTGGACGTGTTGCCGGCGTTGCGCGGCAAGGTCGCGTCCGGCGGGCGGCTAAACGTGGCAAACATGCTGGACTACTATCGCGGCACGTTGCCGCGGCTCAGCATTCTGGATGGCGACGGCCAGGCCGGCCCGGCGTGCGCCTGGCTCGCGGCGCCGCTGCGCGTGCGGGTGGCGAACTCGGCGGGCGCTCTCCCCTGGGCGCCCCTGGAGTTCGCGGTGGCCGCGGGCGGCGCGATCCTGGCGGCGGCGCCGGGCGGCAACGAAACAGACGTTGTGACCCTTGCGGCGGACAGCAACGGCGTGGCGGCCGTCTGGGTGCGGCTGGGGGATGCGCCGTCCGCCCGGATTCTGGCGCGCGCGGGCGCGGCCGGGCAGACGTCGGCGGTGGAGTTTGTGGCGTACAACTCCGATTCCGATGCCGACCGACTGCCCGACGAATGGGAGCGCGAGCACATGGGAACGCTGGCGCAGGACCGGTCGGGCGATTTCGACGGAGACGGCATCGACAACGGAACCGAGTTCGACCAAGGGACATTGCCGGAGGATTTCTTCAACGGGCTGCCGCCCCGCCTGCTCAAACTGGCCGGGGACCTGCAGGAGTGGCACGGTCCCGGATTGTTGCCGGTGCGGCTGGATGTCGGGGTGACCAACGCGGCCGGGGCCGTGGCCCACGCGCCGTTGGCATTTGAAGCCAGGAGGGGAGGCCGGATTACGCTGGCGCCGGACGGGACGGGATTGACCAACCGGATCGAGACCACGGCCGACGAGTTTGGGAAGGCAGGCGTCTGGTTGTGGTTTAGCGGCGATTCCGTGAACAGCGTGGACGCCTTTACGCGCTTTGATCCGTCGCGGGCGCGGGTGGTGTTCCTCGCGAGCGACCCGGACACCGACGGAGACGTGCTGCCGGACCAATGGGAGATGGAGTATTTCCATAATCTCGACGAGGATGGCGTCGGCGACTATGACCGGGACGGCTTGTCGAACCGGCAGGAGTATGAGGATGGAACCGACCCGACCCGGTTTGCCGGCAAGCCGCCGCGGGTGAAACTGCTGGCGGCATGGGGGGATGAGCAGGAGGGGGCGCCCGGCGCGTTCCTTGCCGATTCTTTGGCCGCGGGCCTTTTGAAGAACGGGCGGTTCTTCACCAACCAGCCGGTGGCCATGGAAGTGATCGAGGGAAGCGGCCTGCTCAGCCTGACCAACGATGGATCGGGCTTGACCAACCACCTTGACCTGGTGACCAGCCGTTACGGCCTGGTGGAGGCTCTGTTCCGGCTGGGCGCCGAAGCCACCAACCGCGTGCGCGCCAGCGCTGTGACGCCAACAGGCGTCGCGGAGGTGGTGTTCACGGTTTACGATCGGGACACCGATGGGGACGGCCTCAGTGACCGGTGGGAATGGGAGCATTTCGCGGGCCTTGACGCCGGGCCGGAGGATGACCCGGACGGGGATGGATTGAGCAACGCCTCGGAGCGGGCCGGAGAAACGGACCCGAACGACTTTTTCAACGGAATCCTCCCGCTTCCGCGGCTTGAGATCATTTCCGGTGGCTCCCAAGAGGGCGAAGCTGGAGAGGTGGCGCCCGAGCCGCTCGGGGTGCTGGTTCGAGGGGCCACCGGCGTGGTGGCGCGTGCGCCGGTTTATTTCGAGGTGGAATCCGGTGGCGGATGGCTGTCGGCGGCGCCGGACATGGCGGGCGCGACCAACGTGGTGATCGTCCGCAGCGATAGTGCGGGAGTGGCGCGGGCTTGGTTGCGGTTGGGGCAGGCCAATGCCAACACCGTCGCCGCCTCCATCCATTCCGGGTATGACGCGGAAACGGTCCGGTTCATCGCGGTTGATCCGGACACAGACGCGGACGGCCTCGGGGACGACTGGGAGCGAAGGCACTTCGGTGGTTTGGGGGAGAACCGCAATGGCGACTTTGACGGTGACGGACGGACCAACGGCGAGGAGGCGGACCTGGGTTCCGACCCCGCAGACTATTGGAACGGCCTGCCTTTCGACCTCACGGTCGATGCGGGGGACAAGCAGGTGCTTCAGCCTGGCGCGGTTTGCCCGGCGCCGGTTGAGTTCCTGGTGTCGCGCGAAGGGCGGGGATTGGTGAACTCCGCGGTCCGGGTGGAGATTCGGCGGAACGAAGGGGCCCTTGCCGCGGCGCCGGACGCCGAATCATGGACCAATTCGTTGGTTGCCGCCACCAGCACCGACGGCGTGGCGCGGGTCTGGCTGCGGATGGGCACCGAAGAGGTCGCCACCATCGATGCGGAAGCCGGGGCGGGCACAAACCGGGCTTACGCGACCGCCCACGCGGCGTTGGACACCGATGGCGACGGGCTGGCCGACGGCGAGGAGGCGATTCTGGGGACTGACAGGCTTTTGGCGGACACCGATGGCGACGGCCGCGGCGACCGCGAGGATACCGCGCCGCTGGACTATTTCGATGGCGTGCTGCCGGAGATTTCCGCGGAATCGGGCGCCGGCCAGATTGGGGCGCCGGCGGAGTATCTTGCCGCGCCGTATGTCGCTTTGGTCACCATGGGAGGGGCGCCGGCCACCAACGCGCCGGTGCTGTTCCGGGTTGAGGGGGCTGGATCGATTAGCGCGACCCGGCTGGGAGTGGGGTTGACCAACGAAGTTTGGGTGCGCACCGACGGCGCCGGACGGGCCGCGGTCTGGATGCACATGGGGGCGGCGTTCACCAACTCGACGGTGGCGTCCGTTGCGGCGGGCGGGGAGACCGCCTCGGTCGTGTTCACCTCAAGCCTGCCGGACACCGACGCGGACGGATTGTTTGATCCGTGGGAAACGCGGTACTTTGGGGGATTGGAGGCGGAGGCGGAGGCGGACCCGGATGGCGACGGGGTGTCCAACGTGGCGGAGCAGTTCGCGGGGTCGGACCCGCTGGACTATTACAATGGCGTGCTGCCGATGCTGGCAAAGCTGGGCGGCAACGCGCAACCGGGGTTGGCGGACCAGTTCCTGCCGCTGGCGTTTGTCGCGGGCGTCTGGCGCCACGACACGATGGAGGAGTTGGTGAATGCTCCGGTTGAATTCGAGGTGCTGCGGGGCGGAGGGCTGCTTTCCACCACCAACGACGGGTCGGGCCTGGCCGCTTCTTTCCAAATGCGCACGGACAGCCGGGGCCGGGCCCGCGTGTGGCTGCGCGTGCCCGCGGGCTACACAGGGCGGCACGAAGTGATTGCGCGGGCCAGGTCGGGCCATCGCAAGACGCAAACGGTTTTCACGGCGATTACGGACACCGACCTTGACGGGCTGGACGACCTTTGGGAGATGGCCAATTTCGGGCGCCTGGATGCCGTGGACGGCCGGGACTCGGACGGGGATGGAATTGCGGATGCGCACGAGGTCAAAATGTTCGGCACCATTGACGAAACCGGGGGTGAGGACGAGGACGCGGACGGGCTCAATGACGCCTATGAACGCAAGCTCACCGGGTCGGACGACCTATCCGTGCTGGACTTGCGGGACAGTGACGGGGACGGGATGCCCGACGTTTATGAAAGAGAGGTGAGCGGGAGGCTGGACGATCCAGCCACGGAGGAGGACGAGGATCAAGACGGGCTTCCGGACAAGTGGGAAAAGGAAGTGTTTGGCGATCTGAGCGGGGCGGACAATCCCAGTTTCGCCTCCAACCAGCCCCGGAACCGGATGGACGCGGACCAAAACGGCGTCCCGGACGTCGAGGAACCGGAGAAGAACGCCAGCCCATACATCGACCTGCCGCCCAAAGAGCAGGAGGAGGGGCCTTTCGAAAAACGCCATGGCCAGTTGGGTATTGGCAAGAGCGGGAGCGGCGGGGCCTGCATGAGTTGCGCCCTCGCGCTGCGGGACCTTATGGCGCGCGGGCTCGAGATCACCGACTGGACGATTGCAGGCGAGAGCACCTCGCCCCGTTCGGGGGCGGTGGACAACGGCGGCGCGAGTCCGGGTGGGATAGGGGGATTTCCATGGCGGGCTGCGTTCCCACCTTTGCCTCCCCCCTTCTGGCTGCAGCGTCCCTTGTCCAACGGCTGGCAACATGTGGATGTCGGATCGACGTCCAACCTCGCCAATCGCGCGGCGATGGAGACCAACCGGTTCACATTGGAAGGCGCGGGCCAGGCCATTTCCGGGCCGTTGGACCGGTTCCACATGGCCTATCAACGCGCCTCGGGCAATTGCGAGGTCCAGGCCCGGTTGGAGGCGATGGACGACGCGGACCCATGGGCGCAAGCCGGCATCCTCATCCGCGAGGACGCTTTTACCTATAACTATTGGAACTTCCAGCCCACCGCCGTGTTTG
Source organism: uncultured Verrucomicrobiales bacterium (assembly GCA_964435495.1). Classification (GTDB taxonomy): domain Bacteria; phylum Verrucomicrobiota; class Verrucomicrobiia; order JADLBR01; family JAIBCM01; genus CAYSZK01. Next base: position 11,494 of record CAYSZK010000085.1, on the reverse strand, counting down.
GAGGCGTTTTCTTCACGCCCCTCAACGGTGTCCACCTGGTCCGGCGCGCCGCCATCGACAAGCCCGTCCAGTCCCGCCCTATTACCTATCTTCATGACGGCGCCTGGGCGCGGTTGACGCTGGCGGGAAGCGCGCTCATCGCCGCCCGCAGCACCAACGGCGTGAATTGGGACATCATCGTCAGCGAGCGCACGGCCATCGAGCCCTTTCGGGGCTTCCAACAGGGCGTCTTTGCCGGCGTCGCTTACACCACCACCCGCATGGAGCACCGTGGCGGCGCCGTGTTCGACGGCGTTTCCGTGCGCGGCCCCGGCGGGGAACCGCAGCTCCCGCCCACGCCCTGGAGCTTCATGGACGCCGGCGCGCCGCGCATGCCGGGTTCGGGCGGATGGCTCGGGAGCAACCTCTGGATTTGCGGTTCGGGAAACAATCCCACAAACCCGGCGCCGGAGTCCGGCACTTGGTACACCGCCCCGTGGAAAGGCGACGTGCGGCTTGCGACGTGTCTGGCCGAAATCCAGGGGGGCATCGCCGAGGCGCGCGCGGGCTTCACCCTTCGCGAAACGAACCTGCCAATGGCCGCCCATGTTTCCTGGGAGTACTCCCCAGCCCACGGCCTTGAGCTGCACCGCCGGGCCTCGCAAGGGGGCGCCAACGAAGTGCTCGCGAGTTGGCCGGACGCCGCGCCTCCGCTCTGGTTGCGCTTGGAACGCACCGGAACCGTGGCCCGCGCCGCATGGAGCGGCAACGGAACCAATTGGACCTGGTCCGCTCCCATGGAGGGCGCGCCCGGCCCCGGCACACGCATCGGTTTCTTCGCCGCCAACACCAAAGGCACGCTCCTCGCCGCGTCCCGCTTCACGGGCTTGGAAATCGAAGGCCCCGACATGGACCAGGACGACCTGCTCGACGCGTGGGAAAGGCTTCACTTCGCCGATCCGTTGCACGCCACTCCCGACGGCGACCCCGACGAGGACGGCAGGAGCAACCTCGACGAAATGCGCGCCGGCACCGACCCGAAGGATTGGTTCGACGGATTGCGTCCGAATCTCGAAATCGTCGAGGGCGACGGCCAGAGCGGGACCGCCGGCACGTTCCTGCCGGCGCCTTTGCGGGTCCGCGTCACGAACAACGAGGGTGTTCCCCTGCCCGGCCTCCCCGTCTGGTTCGCCCTGGACCTCGGAACCGGCACGGGCGGCATCGCTCTGACCAATTCGGCGCCCGGCCACGAATGGCGCACCCTTCTCTGGACCGATTCCGCGGGAGAGGCCCAGGTGTGGCTCCACACCCCGGCTGTGGCGATGGTTTCCCCAGGCCGGGTGACCCTGCGCACGGGCGCCGATTGGATCGAGCGGCCCTTCAGCTTCACGACCACGGCCGAACCCGGCCCTGGCGCGCCCGCGGCGGCGTTGTTTGCCAGCCCCGCCGCGCTCCACGCGGTTGACGCCGCCGGCGGCGTGACCCGATTCGATCCTAATTGGGCCTATGATCTCATCAACCAGCCGGACGAGGGCGCCCCCTGGTTTGGAATCGCCGAAACGGCTCCGGTCGAGGGCCTGCCGCCCGTCGTGTCCATCGCCCCCCTGGTGACGCTATCGGAGTTGGCGGACATCGAGACCCATCTCTTCCTCGGCGCGAACGTGGCGATGTACCTCGCCGACGGGGAGTACGCTTGGAGCTTCACCGACGACGAGTCTTATCGCCTGCTGGAGCTTTGGGATTGGGACTGGGACCGGTTCTACAACGAGGCCCCCGGCTTGCTGCCGCTCCCCAATGATTTCGGCGTGCGCGACTTCATCGGCCTGCCCGCTCTTCGCGCCCTGGCCGGCGGCAACCTCACGATGCTGGGCATCGGCGTGGATGGCTTCCTTTGGACTTGGGGCGAGGCGTCCTTCGGCGGGCTGGGACGCTCCATTGCGGATTGGGGCGGCTCACGCGTCCCTGGTGTCGTCGCTGGGCTGTCCAATGTGGTCGAAGCCACCGCTCTTGGCTCGGGCCAGAACTGGATCACCGCGGGCGCCATCGCGCGCACCGCGGAGGGACAGGTGTTCGAACTCCGGGCCGTTTGGGACGTGGCGGAGCCATTCTACAGCACCCTCGGCGGAGAAATCCGGATGCGCTTCGAGCCCGATTGGAGCCGCAGCCCCGCCCCCCACGCCGCCGGAAGCGGCGTGCCCGTCTTCGGCGCCACCACCAACGGCGCCTTCGACGGCCTGCCGGTGGTCTCCATCGCCTCCGGCGATCTTCATCACTTGGCCGCGACAATCGACGGCCGTGTCTGGGCCTGGGGCGCCAATGAGTCCGGGCAACTCGGACGCGAACCTCTCAGCCCCCCGTGGACGCTCGAAGAGGCGTCCGACGAACGGGCCGAGCGCGAGGCCATTCCCCAGCCCGTCCCCGGCCTGAGCAACGTGGTGAAAGTGGCCGCGGCGGGCGGCACAAGCCTGGCCATCACAAGCACGGGCGATCTCTATGCCTGGGGCCGCAACGACCGCGGCCAGCTTGCCTGCGGCACCACCCTCCCCCGCTCCCTGCCAGCCATCGTGGCCGGTCTGCCGGGCAAGGTCCGCTCCGTCGGCGGCGCCGGCCGCGTTTCCACCTGCGGCGTCGAGGCAAACGGCACCTGCTTCGCCGCCCTTCTGGACGATGGCTCGGTCTGGGGCTGGGGCGCCACCGACTCCGGCGTTCTCGGCATCACCCTCGCGCGCGACCTCACCGCCCCCGTCCAGATTCCCCTTTGGGTTGGCGTCGAACCCTTCTGGCACGGCGGGGACGCCGACGGCGACGGCCTGGGCGGAGCGTTCGAATCCGCCTTCGGCTCCCATCCCGCCCTCGATGACACCGACAGCGACGGATTCACCGACATGGAGGAACTGCGCGATGTCCATACCGACCCGCGCACCGCCGATACCGACGGCGATGGCTTGTCCGACCGCGAAGAGTACGAAGAGACCAACACCCACCCCGCCAAGGCCGATTCCGATGGTGACGGGCTCGACGACAAGCGCGAACTCGATCTGGGCGCCGACCCTTGGTCCGAAGACTCCGACGGCGACGGACTCCGCGACAAGTGGGAGATCGATTGGGGGTTTGATCCAATCCAATGGGATGATCCCGAGGGCGACGGCGACAATGACGGCCTTTCGCTCGGACGGGAACAGGAGCTGGGCACCGACCCGAATCTTTCCGACTCCGACAGTGACGGGCTCAAGGACGGCGACGAAGTGGACCGGCACGGCACCGATCCCTTGGTCGCCGACGAGGACGGCGACGGCCTCAACGATGGCCGCGAAGTGGAGCTGGGTTCCGATTCCCGCAAGGTCGATACCGACGGCGACACCCTCGACGACGCTTTCGAAGCGCTGTACCCCGAGTGGCTGCGTCCCGCCGTGCCCGATCCCAACTACCCCGATTTCGACGGCGACGGCCTCGGCCATTACGAGGAATTGCGCCTCGGCGCCAATGTCGATGATTCCGACTCCGACGACGACGGCTTGGGCGATTGGTTTGAAGCCCACAGCAACGGAGCGCTCAACCCCGCCGCATGGGACGACCCGCGCGCCGACCACGACGGCGACGGGCTGGCCTCGGGTGACGAACAGTTGACGCGCACCAACGGTGGCGCCCCTGACACCGACGGCGACGGCGCCAGCGACGGCGAGGAGGCCAGCAAGGGCGCCAACCCTATCGACCCGTCCGACAACGGCGAAGTGGACTTGGCCGACCTCGCCAAGGGCCAACTCCGCTTCGAGAACAGCGACCAATACCGCTACCGCTTCTTCGCCGGCAACCGAGGCATGGAAGTCCCGAAAGGCGATCAGGACGAGGACGACTACCGCCTAAAACGCGGCCAGACGTACCTGGTGTCCGTGGACCATCCCAGTCAACGATCGATCTTCCTCAATTTCGACAATCAATACCTGGCCAAGGCCACCAATGTCGCCGAGGTCGATTGGGCGCCGCCGGGGTTGACTAATTGGTCGCCCAGCAACCAGGTCTGGATCGTGGACGGCACCGAATTGCTCGGCGACCACTCCGGCCAGGACGAACATGTCTCCCTCGAGATCAAAAGCTCGCTGCGCACGGACCTCTATTTCGCGCGGGTCTTCGGCTTCGAGGAGGCCAAAATCCGCAACTCGATCAAGGCCACCGCGTATTTTAGCCCGACCAACAAGATGGCCCTGGCCATCGTGCCCAAGGCCGATATCACGGTGAAGGGCACTGTGGGCGATGAGGACGCCGACGCCGGCCAGGACCAGGGGGCCGCCGGCAAGGAGGAACTGGACAGCCCGGAAGGGCACGAAGAGTTGCCGGGCAAGGTGTGGGCGGTGGGCACCAATCTGCTGGAAGTGGCGCTGAAGGTGGAGCCGCGGGACGCGTTGATGCTGGACGGAGTCACCGAGGAGGGGCGGCACATGGTGGAGATGGTGGGCCGGGATGGAACCAACCGGTTGCGCGAGGTCTGGATGAAACCGCCGTGGGCCGATCCGCGCTTAATGAACGTGGAAGACTGGGCGCAGGACATGGTGGTGAACTGCACCCGGCAAAACATGCCCGGAGTGGACCCGCAAAAGTTGGAGATCGAGACCAAAATCGAACGGCATTACGACGAGTCCAAGGCCAGGCGCCCCTACAATCCGGACTGGGACCTGGACGCGCGCGCGAAGCTGGAGTTGGTGGACACGGAGGGCAACGCGGCGCAAGGTTACAGGGCGTGGCTGGACAAGGAACGCGGCCAGCCGTTGGCGTTGCCCAAGGAATGGCGGTTGAAAGAGTTTTACGGCACGACCAATTGGGTGCCGGAGACGGTGTACCTGGAGATGGATACCAACGTGATCGAGTCGGCAGAAGGGATACAGGCGGCGACGCTGCGCCTGACGGTGAGCCGCGGCCCGGTGGCCGGGTCCGGCCAGCAGACGGCGATGGCGGAGGGGGGAGAGGCGGAGAAGGTGGAGGAGGAACTGGATTTGTTTCCTGTGGAGATGATGGTGGATGCAAATCGGGACGGGCACATCCGGTTTGAAGGGAAGTACAAGGATCCTAAGACCGCGGACAAGCCGGTGGACACGACAAAGGAGAATAAACCCTTCCGTTTTTGGCTGAACAATGACCAGGATGTTGGCACCCTTTGGGGCGTGTTCGGCCCGGAACCGGAGCACTACGTTCCGGTTGAGCCGGACTACGCCGATGGCGAGATTGCGCACGCGCGGGACCTGGAGGATTTCGCGCGGATCAATGTCCACTTTGGGGGGCTTTGGCAGGAGATCCGGGACGGGAAGTTCAAGATTGGGTTGAAATGGACCAAGGTTCGGGAGGCGGCGCCCGCGCTCAATCTCTGGCCGAATATGTCGGACTTGGGACGGGATGATTATTTGACCATTCCTGACGTTGCGCAGAAGCATGCCAGGTTGAAAAATCCGGTGTTGGTTGAGGGATCAACGCCCGCGGTGATTCCGCAGACGCATTGGAGCCAGGTAAGGCTGGGCAAAGACCAGCCCGAGGGTTATTTCCTGTTTGAAGGCGTGGCGGAAGGGAAAGGGAAGCTCAGGATTGTGCTTCTGGACAAGAATGACAAGGAACTGGAAGTGGGACCCGGAGTCTGGGTGAACCTGCTGGATATCAAGCGGATGTACCAACGCGCTCACGCGCTGCCCGTTCGCCAAGACTTCCCGGCACCATTCACGTTTCATGTGGGTGGCCGGGTACCCTACCCGTATCGAAGTGCGGCGGATGGCTCCCTTTTCATTCCAGACGCCAATGCCAGTTGGGCGCAGGGTGATGGCACCATGGGGCCCGTGGCCTATTCGGTTGGTTGGGATGAGACCGACGAAGCGGTGGTGCTTGTGCACGGCGTGGGAGTCTCCGTAGAACAGCACAGAATCTGGGCGGAATCGGCGTTCAAGCGGATGTGGTGGGAAGGATACAAGGGACGGGTTTACTCGTTCCGATGGCATGGTGAACTGGAACCCTTCACACCAATTGGGAATATGAGGTTCATCTTCAACCTTCCCGAGTACCGGGCATGGACGTGGGGCGGTTCTCTCAAAAAGTACGTCGAGGAGGAGATTAAGCCGAGTGCGAACCATGTTGCGCTCGTGGCGCACAGTCTCGGAAACGTGGTTGCCCATTCGGCAATCGAGCAGGGCCTTACGGTGGACGCTTACGCCATGTTGGCTGCCGCGATCTCCGCGAGTTACTTGGCTTCGGGAGCGCCAGGACATCCGCCTCTGCTTGACGCGGAGGCCGAGGAATTCGAGGTGGTTCAACAGCTGAGCGAGACTGAAGAACCGGTTCAATACAGCAAGGCAACACCAAGTTGCAGTGGCGCCCTTGAGGTGGGACTCGCACGCGCGGGATCGCTGATCAACTGCTTCAACCCGTTCGACTATTGGCTAACAACAGGTGACCTATTAAATGTGGGAGCTTTTGGTGTCGGCGCCCTGCATTGGGTGCAAAATAATGAACAGGTAAAAGCAATGGATGGACATCCCCTGGACGAAAGGCTTGCATGGGCAATAACAAAAGGCAACCCTTTCCTGTGGCGTTATGTCTTGGATCAGATATCTGGAATATCAAAGTGGGAAGACGGGGTTGCTTATGATACGTTGCTGGCTCCGAGGGTCGTTCGCCGCGCCACCCCATCGGGGAGATTCCGACGAGTAACCCATGCGCACGAAATCCGGGCGTTCCTGTCTAGATCAAGGACATTGCCTGCTGGTGCGATGCGAATCCCCGGTTTGGCGGGAGTTCAACACGACATGGTAAATGGCTATCAATTCACCGCCGACCAAAGAGAACACGGCGGATATTTTAATAGGCCCATTCAATATCTGTATTGTTTTCCATCCGTGGGCGGTCAAGGCGCTGCATACGGTCAGGAAATAACGGGTTCCGCCCATATGGCAATCCCATTTTATGAGTTATTGCTGTTAGATATGGGCTGCAAGAGGTCGAGGCTTCCATGACATCGCGTGCCGCATGTCTTGCGGCGCTTGCACTCTGTGTGGTCGTGTGGATCGCTTGGATTCTCGGGCAGCGCTGGGGTGTCGGCCAGAATTATCGAAGGCCGGTGACTGGGAACAGTGCGGCCGTTAGCGTCAGGGCCGGTCTTCGCGAGGGGGGCGCTGATGAAGAGAGCCGTGTTCGTGAAGCGATCAAGAAGTTGGAGACCAGCGCCGAAGCGAAGGAGATGCAGAGGTTGGAGGCGGATGGGCGGCCGCCGAAAGAGGAGGACATGCGCAAGTTCACGGAATACGCGGACCGCTTGGGGGAGTTGAGGGGAAAGCTTGTGCCGGAGCCCAGGCTTTTTTATTCAACAAACTATCCTCCGACAACGGTGGCGGAACAGGAAATGTGGACCTGGTTTCGAGCCATGCGGAGGATAGATTCTAGGTTTGTGTTCAAGCGGCCCGTCGAATTCTTTGGTGTGGTGCGGGACGAGAATGGAAAACCGGTTGCCGGAGCGGACGTTGGAGTTGAAATACAAAAAGCAGATGGTTGGAAGAAGCTGCGTGCAAAGACGGACCGATTGGGACATTTCAGGGTTGGCAACGAGGAAGGAAAGATGGTGTACGTTGGTGTGACAAAAGCTGGGTACGGGCGGAGTTCGTCAAGCCAGGGTTGGTTTGAGTATGCGGAGTTCTACTCGGATAGGTTTCATATTCCGGACAAGGCCAACCCGGTTGTGTTCACGCTTCCGCGTTTCGAGCCGCGGAAGTAGCATCTTTGGTGGAAAACGAGCGGGCATGATGCATTATGGGTTTGATTGAAGTAGAACACCGTGATGAATACCAGGAGGTTGCGATGGATTCTGGCGGTGGTAGCCCTTGTGGTGAGTCTTGTGTGGCTCGCCGTTGCCGTATATCGCAAAGAGCGGCAAGTGTGGTCCCACGGGGATGGCGTGAAGATTCAATCCCGCAAAGGGACGACTGCGCAGGATTCCGAAGCAAGGCGTCGGCACGAGATACTGAAGCAAGTGCTGGAGCGGGCCTACGGAACAGAAAGACATGGAAAGGAGCCAAGGAAGGGAGAGAGATGGAATCCTGACATGGTTCTCGAAAAGTCCACCAACTATCCGCCCGTGACAGCCTGGGAACAACAGATGTGGGCGTGGTGGGACGCAATGAACAGTCGGGGCGAGGAATTTAGATACCGGCGCCCAATCAGGTTCTACGGTCGCGTGGTTGACGAACGCGGAAACCCGATTGCCAAAGCGCACGTGCTGATTGGTGTAGTGGGGGTGTTTGGCGAACGCGAGCTACGGATTCAGACAAATCGTCAGGGCCAGTTCAAGGTTGAGGGACAACGCGGGAAGCTGATTTCTGTGTGGGTTGAGAAGGGGGGATACGTTGCAGGGAAGAGGGCGCGCGGCACCTTTGAATTCGCGGAATTCTTCTCAGACAGGTTTTATATTCCTGATAAATCTAATCCAGTTGAGTTTGTGCTGCTAGACCAAGGGAGAGGGTACCGGTGATGGGGCTGAGCCGGAGAACGCAATAGGGAAAGAATCGGTTCGACGCAATGAAATGAGACGCTCCTCGCCTCCAAGCCATGGCGGGCAGGGAGTGTCATTTCAGGACGTGTGACATTATCAAGACGCGCACGCCTAACCGGGACTTGACCGACAGCCTCCGCGAAGCGGCAAATCCCGCTTCGAAGGAGGCCCGCCGCCGCTGACGTCGCCAGAGGGCATTGTCGAAGCCGCGGCCCGTTGGTTTCACGAAAATCCTCAAGGTGGCGGGCAAGGAGGAGATGGACAGTCCGGAGGGGCACGAGGCGTTGCCGGGCAAGGTGTGGGCGGTGGGGACCAATCTGCTGGAAGTGGCGCTGAAGGTGGAGCCGCGGGACGCGTTGATGCTGGACGGAGTCACCGAGGAGGGGCGGCACATGGTGGAGATGGTGGGCCGGGATGGAACCAACCGGTTGCGCGAGGTCTGGATGAAACCGCCGTGGGCCGATCCGCGCTTAATGAACGTGGAAGACTGGGCGCAGGACATGGTGGTGAACTGCACCCGGCAAAACATGCCCGGAGTGGACCCGCAAAAGTTGGAGATCGAGACCAAAATCGAACGGCATTACGACGAGTCCAAGGCCAGGCGCCCCTACAATCCGGACTGGGACCTGGACGCGCGCGCGAAGCTGGAGTTGGTGGACACGGAGGGCAACGCGGCGCAAGGTTACAGGGCGTGGCTGGACAAGGAACGCGGCCAGCCGTTGGCGTTGCCCAAGGAATGGCGGTTGAAAGAGTTTTACGGCACGACCAATTGGGTGCCGGAGACGGTGTACCTGGAGATGGATACCAACGTGATCGAGTCGGCAGAAGGGATACAGGCGGCGACGCTGCGCCTGACGGTGAGCCGCGGCCCGGTGGCCGGGTCCGGCCAGCAGACGGCGATGGCGGAGGGGGGAGAGGCGGAGAAGGTGGAGGAGGAACTGGATTTGTTTCCTGTGGAGATGATGGTGGATGCAAATCGGGACGGGCACATCCGGTTTGAAGGGAAGTACAAGGATCCTAAGACCGCGGACAAGCCGGTGGACACGACAAAGGAGAATAAACCCTTCCGTTTTTGGCTGAACAATGACCAGGATGTTGGCACCCTTTGGGGCGTGTTCGGCCCGGAACCGGAGCACTACGTTCCGGTTGAGCCGGACTACGCCGATGGCGAGATTGCGCACGCGCGGGACCTGGAGGATTTCGCGCGGATCAATGTCCACTTTGGGGGGCTTTGGCAGGAGATCCGGGACGGGAAGTTCAAGATTGGGTTGAAATGGACCAAGGTTCGGGAGGCGGCGCCCGCGCTCAATCTCTGGCCGAATATGTCGGACTTGGGACGGGATGATTATTTGACCATTCCTGACGTTGCGCAGAAGCATGCCAGGTTGAAAAATCCGGTGTTGGTTGAGGGATCAACGCCCGCGGTGATTCCGCAGACGCATTGGAGCCAGGTAAGGCTGGGCAAAGACCAGCCCGAGGGTTATTTCCTGTTTGAAGGCGTGGCGGAAGGGAAAGGGAAGCTCAGGATTGTGCTTCTGGACAAGAATGACAAGGAACTGGAAGTGGGACCCGGAGTCTGGGTGAACCTGCTGGATATCAAACGGATGTACCAACGCGCTCATGCGCTGCCCAGGAGGGAGGATTTTCCAGCGCCGTTCGAGGTTCATGGAGTAGGTCGCGTGCCTTTCCCGTATCAGCGCGCGGAAGACGGATCGCTAACCATCCCGGACGCGAATGTGGATTGGGCGCAAGGGGACGGGACGATGGGTCCGGTGGCCTATTCACCGGCGTGGGATGAGACCGACGAGGCGGTTGTATTGGTACACGGCGTAGGACTTGACGTTAACCAGCACAGAATTTGGGCGGAATCGGCGTTCAAGCGGATGTGGTGGGAGGGATACAAGGGGGGGTTCTATTCGTTCCGGTGGCATGGGGAGACGCCGCCGGTTCCGCCGGCTCAGAATCTTCGGTTCATCTTCAACCTTCCCGAGTACCGTGCATGGACATGGGGGGGCTCACTGCGCAAGTTTGTGGAGAACCATGTCAAGCCGGGGAGGGTCCGGGTGTGTTTGATTGCCCACAGCCTGGGCAACGTGGTGGCCCATTCGGCGATCGAGCAGGGGTTGAGGGTTGACGCCTACGCGATGCTCGCAGCGGCGATTTCTGCGGGATATCTTGACCGCAACGCGCCGGAGGAGCCGACGCTTGTCAGGGCCGAAGGGCGGATTCTGCAAATCATGCAGGTTGACTCCCGCTGGAATGAAACAGGGCTGGCACCCTATAGCAAGCGGACACCAAGCAGGGCGGGCATACTGGAGAGCGGCCTGGGCCGGGCCGGTCGATTGTGCAATTACTTTAATCGCGACGATTTCTGGCTGACAACCAGCGGGCCGTTTGAGGGGCTTGCGCCGTTTCACTGGGTGCGGAACAATGAACAGACCAAGCCCACCGACGCGCATCCCTTAGATGAAAAGCTGGCATTGGGAATGGGACTGATGCAATGGCGTTACAGATGTGACAACCCGGAATTGACGGGTTATTGGGAGGATGGATGGCAGTTCGGAACCGATCCGCGGTCGGTGGATATCGATTCAGATTACGAACGATGGGCCCAGCCATCGGGCCTTCTCCGGCCTGTCTCGGATGAGCATGAAAATCGGGCGTTTCTATCGCGGTCACGAACGTTGGCGGCGGGGTCGGCTGCAATACCCTCGGGTATTTCAGGGAGTCAGCGGGACATGCATTTGGATTACGGCTTCACAGATGACCAGAGAGAGCACAGCGCATATTTCAATCGCCCGATTCAGTATCTGTACTGCAGGTTGCCAACGGGCTCCGCAGGTGCATACTCAGGGGCAGTAAGTGGCTCAGGCGCTTATCCGCAAAGCCTCTGGGAGGCTCTGCTGGTGGATGGTGGCATCCAAAGGAGCAGAAGTCCATGATTAAGATAAATAGCCCGTGGTTGTTGCTCTCAGCGGCTTTGGTGACGTTGTGTGTCGC
>CAYSZK010000084.1:2145-17793 GCA_964435495.1 uncultured Verrucomicrobiales bacterium | reverse complement strand
GGGCACGGATTTCTGACTTTGACAACCGGGCATTGCGAGTTATCCTGCTCGCGGATGGCCGGACAGTGCACAACGCCTTCTTTGACCGCGCCTATGAGGCAAAACTGAATGAAGATCAAATACTTTGAGGATACAGACACCGCTCTGCTTGAGCTCGGTGGCGGAACCCCTTCCGAGACCCGGGAATTATCAGAGGACATTTACTTGGACCTTGATGAAGCAGGTCACGTGCTTTCGATTACCGTGGAGCATGCCAGTCTTCGGAGCGACTTGTCCGAAGTAAGCTTCAAGAGAATCAACAAAGCGAGCAAGGCGGTAGAGGCAACTCGTTAAGTGCCTCATCTTTTGCGTTGGTTTGGCTTCCTATGCCATGAGGAAGCGATCCCTTTCTGCGCAATTCTGCGTATTCTGTGGGCACCATCTCCCGCGAATTAGACAGAATATGCTTGGAGGCCTGACCCTCCGCGCCGCGGTAGAATCCCCCACAGTCAGAAGCCGGACGGGCGTGGGATTCTCCCAAGGGGCTGCGCACTAACCTCTCCGCCGCGTGACCCGTTGCGGAGAAGCAGCGCACCTGGCCGTCGATCGTGCTGAGATAGAACCGGCCGTCTTTGCTCGCTTCATTCCGTCCACTGGATCGCCACCATCGATGCGGACGGAATTTCGAGTTGCGCGCCGCTGGCGAACTTGTCGAGCGCGCGCTCGGCGATGGTCACCTGCGGCTTGTCGGGTGCGGCATCCATCTCGTTGCTGGACTCCAGGTCGTCCCCTTCCATCACCCACATCCGGGCGGTGCCCTCCGCGGGGGTCCCATCAAACTCGAGCCTGACCGGTTGTGCGGCGCGGGTGTCCTGGTTGACCAGGATCAGGCCGCGGCGCTTGCCCTCCTTGAACCCGTAGCTGCACAGGATGGGCATCTCGACGGTCATTTCCTTCGGCTGGCGGCTGGGACCGTAACCCGCCCCGAACTGGTTGCGGACGGAGATTTTCGGATCGGCGCCCGAATGCGCGGTTTCGACGAGGTCGCCGCCGATGACCTTGTTGGCGATCTCGAGCGCGACGAACCGCGGGCGGAACCGGGTCTTTTCAGGCGTGCCGATGCCCAGGACGCCACCCCATACGCGGACCGGCTTTGGCATGTTGCCGAAACTGCCCCCCGGCGAGAACGAAAACTGGGACAGGTTGAAACTCTCGGTCGTCCGGGCGCTGAACTTTTTCAGGAGGATCAGGCTGTTATGCGTCGCGCTGAGGCCGCCGGCCTTGCCGGTGATCATCCGGTTCACCTGCTCGACGGGCGGATCCGGCAGCGTGCCGAACGTCGTGTGATAGTTGCCGCCCTCGTAGATGCAGATTTCCTTGTTCCGTTCCTTGCCGGCCATGGCGGCGGCGATGCTCTTGTTGTTATCCGGCGTATTCCACATGTGCCAAGAACTCGCGAAGACGAACTCGTAAAACCCGGGCTTGTCCTTCGCGAGTTGGATCTGCTCGTTGTACACCCCGAAGATCAGGTAGCTGTTGAGGCAAAGCCGGTCGGCGTTGGGCGTGAGATCCAGTTCGCGGGCGGCGCCGTAGCCCTGTTCGTTCACCGTGAAAATGATGTTGGTGGCGTAGTACGGCGACTTTTTCGCCCGGTCGATCATGTGCCGCCAGTAGTCCGGCCCATAGAACCCGGTGCCGGTGAAGGTGATCACCTCATTGCCGAACTGCATGTGGATCGCGGGCAGCGTCTGGGTCCAGGGCGCCGGGTGCCCGAGTTCGGCGCGTACCCTGCCCATCCCGACATCGGCCGGTGCCCCGAGATATTCCATGAACCCGTCGATCTCCTCGGGTTGAAGCGTGCCCGGCAGCGTCGCCCACGCGCCGCACTTCAGGTATTCGCACAGCTCGTAGAATTCGTGGGTCCCGAATTCGTCCCGGCTCCGGCCATCCATCGAATAGGTCTTGATGGCCGGCATCACCGAATTCATGGCGGTGTTGCGGGTGTTGCGCAGGTAGCGCATCGAGCCGGGATTGAGTTTCCGCAGCGTGTCCACGAGCGGATCGCGGAAGGGCGTGGGATTCTTATGGCCTTCCTCCTGCCAGACCTCCACATCGTCCACGAGCACGTCGCCGCCGCCCGCCTTGAGGACGAACAACAGCAGACCTTTCGCGTCGCCGGGCTGTTGGACGGCGAGTGTTTTCTCGATCTTTTCCCACTGGCCGCCCGGGGTGAACTCGAACTTCCCGGAGTCCATCGTGAACGTTGCCGTCAATGTGGGCGCGCCGGATTTTGCCCTGGCCCAGAAGCGGACTTTCCAGTCGCCGGCGATCTTGGCGGCGTTGTCGAACTGGCAGCGGAGCTGGACCATCGCAGGCTCGTCCGAGCCCTTGAGGTTCAACGCCGTGGACCCGAAACTGCCGGGAGGCACGTCGCCGTTCACCAACTCATTCTGGGGGGAGATGTAGCGGGTATCGATCTTGCGGGTGGAGATGGTGCGTCCGTTTTCGTCCTTCGTCCTTGTGACGGCGACCCAGGGATTTTGCCCGGCCTTGAGGTCCATCTTTTCGATCAGGATGCCATTCAGGACCTTGGTATTCCATTGGTGCGGACGGTCGAGCCTGACGGCGTTGATCGGGGCGTCGCCCTTCTTCTTGTCAACGGGCGGGCGCTTCTCGAACCCGAGGATCTTGCCGCGCTGGCCGAAGTCCGGTCCGGACACGACCGTGTAGTCGGCCCCCGCCCATCCTTCCATGGCGTCGTCGGCCAGGGGATTGTGGGGAACGAACACCTGGGGATCGGCCTGGTCCGGTCCAAGCAGGTGCAGCCGGTGGATCGATCCCTCAAAATTCTCGGCGACCCTTTGTTTGAGGATCACGGAGTCGTAGTAGTTGTGGCTGCCGAAGTGGACGCCGAGCCGTTCGACCGCGGGCACGAGCACCTTGCCGGTGATCTGGATCGTGGTTGGTTCGGCGCCATGCGCGGTTCCGGCGAAGAGGATGGCCGCGGCGGTTATCTGGAGGATTCGTGGTGTTTTCATGGTTGATGGGGTTGGGACTGGTTTGAAGGTGGCGGCCCTCATCTGCCTGCCTATCGTTCCTATTTGCCGACCTCCACCTTCAGCACGTCAAACGCGCCGCTGGTGGCCTTGATCTTGATGGTGTGCAGGCCCTTGGTGAGAAACACCCTGCCGGCCACGGGGGCGCCGCTCTTGCCGGTGGCGATGGGCGTGCTCTCATTGGCGGTCAGCCGCACATCGCCGCCGGGTGCGGTTTCGGCCGTCACCGTGTACTCGCCTGTTGCAGGCGCGATGATGTTCCAGGATATCCACCACATTCCCTCGCGCACGGCCGTGTCGAGTTGCGTCAGCGGCTTCTTTGCGTCCGGCGCGCTCATCCACTTCTCCGGCCCGCCGGCAAACATGAAATTGGCCTTGTCGAGCGTGGCGGGAATGGGATGGGCATTCACCGACGCCTCCCTGGGCAGATGCTGGTTGTACGCGATCGTCCCCTGCACGAGCGGGAACGTCTCGGCTTTGCCTTCGCTGAACGCCTTGTCCTTCTCGATCTGCGTGTAATAATTCTGGAACAAATAGCCGCCCCGCTCCGACCAGATATCCAGGATCCGTTCGTGGGCGGTTTTCATGAGCGGCGTTTCAAAGGTGACGTAATACATGAATGGCGACCTCACCCCGTCGCCGCCCACGGCCATGCCCCCCTCGTAACTGCTCGACTGCAGGCCGAACGCGCCGATCATGGCCATGGCGCCCTCGTTTCGCTTGTACCAATCGCGTTTGACCTCCCCCGCGGCATCCCCGGCATTCGGGAAGTTCAGGGCCTCCTTGCCGCCGAAGAAGGCGTCCACGCTGCCGAGCGCCATGGAATTCAGGAACATCAGGCCGCCCGGCTTTTCCGGTTTATAGCGGATGGTGATCGTGTGCTCCGCGGCATCGGGGATTTCAAAGACCGCGGATGATCCCGGCCAGAATCCCGGGGTACCCTGCCAGACATTCTCATCAACGACTTTCCCGTCCACCAGCACCTCGATGGCGCCCTTTTTGTCGGTCGTCCCGGGTGCGGCCAGCCAGTTCACGCAATACCCGCCCGGCCCGGGAAATTTCACCCGCTGGGAAACGGAGCCGCCGGGCCCAAGGACGAGCGTCTGTCCTGCGACGACCTCCGACTTCTTTCCGTCCCCGCCGCCCGGCGGCATGTCGGTGAGTTCCGCGAGGCTCCACGCATCCCGGACAAAACGAAGATTCACGGGCGATAACGAGCATTCACCCTCTTGGACAACCCGGATATCCCTGATCGCCGCCTTGTCCTTGCCGCCCTTGGCCTTTTGCATCGCAACGCCGGCGGAAGCGGCGCCGGTTATCTTCAAGTCCGCCGTCGAGGAAAGCGGGAACGGTTTCGCGGGCACCGCGTCACCATTGCCAGGCTCCTGCGACAGGAGGTAATAGGTCTTTCCCGCCTCGAGCCTGACGATGACCGATGTCGAGGGGCCCGAAGAGAGTTTGTGGATCATGCCGCTGTATGCGTAGATATTGGTTTCTGGGAGTTTGTCGCCCTTGGGTCTCGATTTGTTTGCCTTGCGAATCGCGTCGGACCCCACCTCGGTCTGGTTCCAGTTGTTGAGCGGCGTGCCGTCTTCCGCGCACAGGGCGATCTTGTGTCCCTGCGTGTCCCCCTCGCCGAGGAAACGCCCCAACTCGTAAACGAACAGGTCCTTGGGTCCAACCGTGAACTTGAACCCGCGCCATTCCAGCGCCTTGAGGGGGGCCTTCTCATATTTGGCCGCCACGGCGGGGAGTTCGCTGAATTGAAAAGAAGGATTGCCGACGCCGGCGGCGCCTTCAAACGTCCACGGGCCTCCCTTGGGTTGGGCCATGAAGCGTCCCGGTTCCAGCTTCGCCGATTCAAAAAGCCGGTCCGCAAGCGGGTCCGGATCCATGATGCCTTTCGGGTTCTTGTTCCCGTAATAAGTCGCGCCGCCGCCGCCCCAGACATAATAATTGACCGGATGGGGATCCTTGACGTGTTCGGCGCCGTCCCCGTTGTTGAAATAGTTGTCGATGAAGGCCATGACCGGCACGAGCACGCTGGTGCTGTCATACTGCCCGAAGATCTGCACGCGAATCCTGCTTCCCATCGCCTCGTCGCCGAACACCTCGCGGAACGCCTTGCTCATCTCGACCGTCTTCACCGCCTGCCAACGTTGGAAGCCGGCCTCGGCCCCTTTGCCGTCGTAGTCGATGATGGCGCCGAGCGGGGTCTTGTTGGCGACCTCGGCCCGGGCCAGGCCGGCGGCCCTTTCGCCAGCGTAGTTCCAGATTTCGTTCCCGATCTCGAGATAGAAATTCAGGTTGGGGTTCAAGGGGGGGTACGCCGGGTTCGCCACGGGATGGTCGTACGGTTCGTTCCCGTCCGTGCCGTATTTTGCCGCGAGGGCGAGCTTCCGGAAGTCTGCCGGGGTATCCTCAATATTCAGGCTGTAGAAGAGGTCGCGCCCGGTCTCGTTGCAGGACAGGATATAATCCTCGTAACAATAGCCCCCGTGGCTGGCCTTGTCGGTCTCTTTCGGACCTCCCCGGGCATCGCTCCAGTCGGGCCGCGTCCTGTCCTTCCACTCGAAATAGGGGGTGCCCATGCAGTTCACATAACAGCGGTAAACCACATAACTGCCCAGGAAGGGGATCATGGCCCGGTTGACCGCCGTGCCAGGGGGATGGTACGTGGTTGCCCCGGGGGCCACGGGCCGCATGAGCTTGAATCCCGTGATCCCGGTGTTCTTCGGGCTGTTCGCGTCGCGCTGGGTGTCCGTGAACTTCACAAAAAATTGCTTCGGCACCGACGGCAGATCGTACTCGGCGGTGGTCGTGTTGTCGGCCGGGTTGTAGCCGATCCCCGACGGCAGCACATCCTTGAACTCCTTGTCGTTCACCCGGAACGTTCCGCCCTTGGCCGTGAGGGTGGCGACTCCCTTGAACACGGCCAGGTGCCGGCCCTGGCACATCTTTATCGACGCCTGCCAATCGCATTTCGGCCAGTTGTTTTCATCAAACTCGGCGTCGGGTATCCCCTCCTTGCTGTCCGGCCTGGCAAAGCTCTTGGTCCCCCACCGGCTGTTTGCGCGGAAGGCGTCCGCGTTCATGATCCCGATGTACTCGTCCCCCATCAGCCCGTTGATCGCCGCGGAATCCACAATCTCCGCTGGCGTGCTGGGGCTGGACCAGGAAACCAGCAGTTTCGCCGGGCCGCCGAGGTTCCGGTACTCGATCTTCACCTCGTAAGGCGTGTTCGCCTTCATCGCGAACGGCTTGGCGGCCAGTTCCCCGGGCTTGTCCCATTGATCCACCAGCGTCGTCCAGTCCTTCGCGCCCGCGGGCTTGATCCACATCCGCGCCCCCTCGTCGAACACAAGCCGGAACGTGTACGGCTCGCTGAACCGCGGCATCACCGATCCCGTCCAGCGCACCGAAAACTTGTCGCGCGGAAAGGTTTTCCATGCCGGGGCGTTGCCCCCGGCGACCGGCAAAAGATCGCCCCAGTCGAACCGCACGCGGATGTCCTTGCGTTCAAACGCCGGCTCGCCGCCGAGGTCGGCGTTGGCGAAATATTCGCCCTTCAACCCGGCGTCCAGGAACCCGCCGCCGACAGGGCCGCTTGAAGCTGCCCGCGCCGGGCCGGCGCCGATGGCCAGCAGGCTGATGACGGTTGTGATGGTGGTGGCATGTCTCATGGCTTTCTCCTTCGCGGCACCTGCAACGTCCGGTCCGGGCCGGCATGGGCGGGAGCGGGTTGCGGCGCGTTCATAGGCGGGGATGTTACGGGGCAGGCTTCCGAGGTTACGGCGAAGCGGCGGGTGGATGCCATCCCATAAGCGCATCTTGGCACCCCACGTTGGTAGGGTTGCCATGCGAAAATTCCGGAAACGGCGCCAAACAAAGGCAAAGCAAGCAGCCACTTCCGCGGAACAGGCGCAGGACCAGATCGTATTCCCCGTGGAATTCGCTCACGCCTCGTTCACCCAGACCCGCATCCCGCCCTCCCCGCGGTTGCCCCACAGGGCGTAGGGAACAAAGCGCAGGCGGTGGCAGGCCGTGGCCGGCTGGTGCGTTGCGTAGAGTCTGTCGAGATGGGCGCGAAGCCCGTCAGCCTCGATGGCCACCGCATCGCCGCCGAGTTCGGGCGCCGGGCGCGTTTCGAGCGGTGCGTTTCCTGGAAGCGCCAGCGCCGGCAGGCCCCCGCCGTTGTCCACGCCCTCCAAGGCGAACACGAGCGGCCCCCGGCGGATGGCCACGCGTCCGGCGAGCCCGGCGACAAGCGGGTTGGCGCGGAGCCGTTCCGGGACCATCGGGATTTCCAACTCAATCCGGTCGCCGGCGCGCCAGGTGCGCTCAATCCACGCGTAGCCGTCCGCCACGCACGCCGCGAGGGGGACTGGTTCGCTGTTCACGGCGATCCGCGGAGCGCGGCACCAGCCGGGGATGCGCAGTCCGAGCTGCCACAACGCGGGCGTTTCCGGGGAGAGATGGAGTTCGACCCGGCCATCCCACGGGTAGCGGGTGTGCATGGCGATCCTGACGCGGTGGGGGCCGGCGCGGGCGTGCGCCTCGCACGGCGCGTAGAGATCGACGCGCAGGCCGTCCGGGGATTCGGCGAAGAGATAGCCGCCCACCGAGGTGAGGAGACGGGCGATGTTGGGCGGGCAGCAGGCGCAATGGAACCATGCACGGCGATGGGCGGAGTGAAGGCCGCGGCGCGTGTGCCAGCCCGGCGCGATCTCCAGGTAATTGGCGTAGGTGAACGCCGCGCCGTCCAGCGAGATTCCGGCCAGGGCGGCGTTGAACAGCGCGAGTTCCAACACGTCGCCATATTCGCCGCGCGGTTCGAGGTTCAGCATGCGTTGTGCCCAGAAGATCAGGCCGATCGCGGCGCACGTCTCCGCGTACCCGGTCTGCAACGGCAGGTCGTAATCCTCCGTGAACCGTTCCCCCGCCTCCGTCGAACCAATGCCCCCGGTCACAAACATCCGCCGGTCCGCCACGTTGCGCCAAATCGCCCGCAACGCTTCCACGAGCCCCGCGTCCCCCGTGCGCGCGGCCACGTCCGCGGCGCCGGCATAAAGATAGGCGGCCCGCACCGCGTGGCCTTCGGCGGTCCGCTGGTCGCGCAGCGGCGCGTGGGCCAGGTAATAGTCCAGCGGCGGATCCCAGTACCGGTTGACCGTGTGCAGGGGATTCTTGCGTTCCTCGAGGAACCAGTTGGGCTCCGTGCCGCGCCGGTTCACGAAATAGGCCGCGAGATCGGCGAATCGCGGTTCGTCGCAGGCGTCCGCAAGGCGGATGAGGGCAAGCTCAATCTCCGGATGGCCGCAAACCCCGGCTATCCGTCCGGGCCCGTCGCCAAAAGTGGCGCACAGAAACTCCGCGTAACGCCGGGCCACGTCGAGGAGGCTCGTCTTGCCGGTGGCGGCATGATGGGCGACGGCGGCCTCGAACAGGTGGCCGGCGCAGTAAAGTTCGTGCGCGGTCCGCAGGTCAACGAACCGGAGGCCGGGGTTGGCCACGGTGAAGTGCACGTTGACGTAGCCGTCGGGATGCTGGGCCTTCGCAATCATCGCAATCGCCTCGTCCATCCGCCGCTCCAGCGCCGGATCGGGGTGGGTCGTGAGGGAGTAGGCGGCGGCCTCGATCCATTTCGTGACGTCGGTCTCCAGGAACTTGCCGGGGGCCGGACGCCCGGCGCCGTCGGTCTCGTCCTTATCCTTCCGCCACTCCAGGCGCCAGGCGTCCCAGGCGCCGCTCTCGTGGCACTTGGCCTCGATGGCGGGAAGCGTGCGGCGGATGACCGTATCGCGCCGTTCCCCAAGCCACCCGCCGGTGAGGGCGGCCCTGGTCCAGGGGACGGAACGGAACGCGCACCCGCTCACGCAAGAAGCCCGCAGTGCCGGCCGCGAAAGGTCAGCTCGGCGACGCCCGACTTGTCCAGGGTTCCGAGCCCTTCGCGGACCATGCGGTCGAACTGTTCCCTCGTGGCCTTGGCCAGCGGCAACGACAGTCCCGCCTCCTCCGCCAGTTGCAGCGCGATCCCGCTGTCCTTCGCCGCGTGTTCGGCGGAGAAAAAGCAGGCGTGGTCCCGGTGTTGCATGTCCGCCCCGTCGGTCTCCAGCACCCGCGAATGCGCGCCGGTCTGCGCGAAAACCGCCCGCAGCATGTCCAGATCAAGCCCCAGCGCGGCGCCCAGGCCAAGGCCCTCGGCCAGCGCCGCGGTGTTGGCGTTCATGACCATGTTGACAAGCGCCTTGACCCGCGCCGCGGTCCCGGCCGGCCCAAGGAAACGAACCGAAGCCGCCAAATCCCGCAACACCGGCTCCGCCCTCCGAAACGGCGCCTCCCGCCCCGCGCACATCAAATACAGGGCGCCTTCCCGCGCCTGCGTAATGCTCGACGCCATGCACGCCTCCAACGAGGCCGACCCCGCGGCTTCGGCCAGCCGTTCCACCTCCTCGTGCACCGACGGGGTGACGGTCGCGCAGTTGATGAATAAACGGCCCGCCGGCCCCTCCACAAGCGAGCCGGGACCGGAGTAAATCGCGCGCATCGCCGCGTCATCGCTGACCACGGTGATCACAACGTCCGCCGCCGCCGCCACCGCGGACGGCCGGCCGCACCGCGCCGCGCCAAGCTCGGACGCCAAGGACTCCGCGGCGGCAGGGTCCGCGTCCATGACGGCGGCCACGTTCCAGCCGCGGTCCTTGAGCCGCCGGGCCATGTTGGCCCCCATGCGCCCCACGCCCACAAAACCCACGCGGACACCCGGATCAGCCATGGACGGCCGCCTTTCCCGCAAAGAAAGGATTGTGCCGCCGCTCCTCCCCCACGGTAGTCATCGGCCCGTGCCCCGGACAGAGCACCGTGTCGTCCGGCAGTGTGAAAATCTGCTCCCGGTTGGTGCGCAAGGCGTCCGCGTAGGACACCATCGCGCCACCCATCGACCCGGCAAACAGCGCGTCTCCCGTCACCGCAACCGGCCGGCCCAGCCCCTCGACCACGTAGGTTGTCCCCCCGCGCGAATGGCCGCGCGTCAGCCGCGTGCCAATGGAGAGGCCCCCCACCGAAAACGACGCGCCCGGCTCGAATGTCTCAGCACCGGCAAGCGGTTCGGCCGCGGACACCAGAACGCGGGCGCCGGTCCTCTCCGCAATGCGGTCCACCTCCAACACGTGATCCCCATGGGTGTGCGTGAGGAACAGGAACTCCAGGCGGGCGCCCAGCCGCTGGAGCCGGTCCAGCATCGGCGTGGCGTCGGCGCCCGAATCAAACGCCGCCGCGCCGCGCCCCTCCGGCCCGCACACGAGATAGGCGTTGACGGTGATATCGTCAAACGGCGTTGTGAACGCCTCCAGTCCGGCCAGTTCGACCGGCGCCGGTTTCCACGCCCCGCGCGCCAGCGCAACCAACGCCCCGGCGTCCAGCCCGAGCGCTTCGGCAAGGCGGGCGAGAACGTGTTCGTCAACGGCCCCGGCCAGGGCGTCCTTCCAGGCGGCGGAGGAAATCCCGGCTTTTGCGGCCAGGGCGGCGGCGTCGAAACCCTGGCCACGCATGGCCTTGCCCAGGATGTCGCTGGCGTTGTCTTCGAGCGGCGGAGGCATGCGTGGAAACTGAGCCCAGGCCGTCCCAATTGCAATGCCGCCTTGGCCGGGTCCGCCGCGAAACGAATCCCGTGGCGCCCGCGCGGCATCTGGCCCCCCAGGGGCCAGTCCTTGACTTTGGTACCTGCCGGCTGGAAAGGGCGATGCGGCGACAACTGGGAAAGCAACCGGGCGGTTCCAAGCCCGCGCATCTCTACTCCGCCGCCAAATACATGCGCCCCGACGCAAAATCGATCACCGCGCGATGCCGCGCGTAAAACTCGTACCCCGCGATCCCCAACAGCCGCGACGGCAGCTCCAGCCCCTCCCCTATCCCCAGCTCCGCCGCGCCCACTTGCGCCTCCACGCGCCGCCCCGCAATCACCAACCCCGCCACCGTCGCCTTGTGAAGCTCCCCGCCTTCCCCGTGCACCCCGGACACCTTCGTCCCCGCCGGCTCGGTCTTCACCCCCAGCTCCCGAAGCAGCGGCAGGCTCAACAACGAGACCGTCGCGCCCGTGTCCACAAGGACATGGAATTTCTTCGCGCCCACGGACGCTTCCACAAATGCCGCGTTGCGCTGGAACACCAGCGGCGTTCCGCGGTAGCCCCGCGGCGTGAGCAACGGCCCAAGGTCCACCAACGGCGCCCCCTCCCGGCGCAGGAACAGGCGGAAATTGTCAAAGTCGAGGATGGCCCCGTGCGGCCGCAAAAACATGAACCCCGCAATGCCATGGAACGGGCTGGACCGCCCCTTGTTGTCGGCAAACGCAAACTCCCGGACCAACGCCGGAAACTTCGGAAAGGTGATCCCGCCAATCCGGAAGTCGGGAAACACATGCACGCCCGCCTCCTCCGCGCGCCCGCCAATATCCGCCACCTTGCCCTGGGCAAGCGCTCCAAACCGCCGCCCTATCCGCTCGGCCGTCCCGATGTCTATCGCGTTGCCCGCCGCTCCGGTGTCCACCAGCAGCCGGACCGGCTCCACGTCGATCGACGCGTTTACCAGCACGCGATGCTCGTACGCGCCCGCAATCGGCACGCCCACGTGCCCGGGTATCTCCAGCAGCCCATGCCCGCGCCCCGGCGGGAATACCAGGGCGATCACAACGGCCAGTCGAAGAAATGTCATGGGCGGCGCGCCAGCGCCACTCGCTCGCGCCCCGCAAGGTCGGGCAGAATCCGTATCGCGTCAAATCCCGCCGCCGCCAGCAGCGCCCGCACCGCCGGCCCCTGGTCCGCGCCCATCTCCAACGCCAGCAATCCCCCCGGCTCAAGCCGCACCGGCGCCTGCGCAATCAGCGGGCGCAGCCATTGCAGCCCGTCCGGCCCCCCGTCCAACGCCTGCCGCGGGTCGCGCCGCACTTCCGGCTCAAGACCGCCTATCGCCGCCGCCGGAAGATACGGCAGGTTCGCCGCGATCAGGCCGAACGGTCCGGCAAACGCGTCCAACAGGTTCCCCTGGTGGAACTCGATCCGCCCGGCAACGCCCGCCGCCGCCGCGTTCTCGCGCGCCAGCTCCAACGCGGCCCCGGAGATATCGGTCGCAACCGCCCGCCACTCTGGACGCGCGAGCAACAGCGCCACCGCGACCACCCCCGACCCCGTCCCCGCGTCCGCAATCGCCAGAGGCCCCCGCCCTTCGGGCAATTCCCCAAGCACGGCCTCAACGAGAACCTCCGTCTCCGGGCGCGGCACCAGGGCGCGGGCGTCGGACCGGAAACTCCGGCCATGAAAATCGGCGCACCCCAGGAGGTGCTGGACCGGTTCGCGTTCGCCGCGCCGCTTGACCAGCGGGCGAAGCCGGTCGCGCTCGGCGTCGGTGACGCCCCGCTCAAATTGAAGATACAGGTCCAGGCGCCGGACGCCCAGAGCCCCGGCGACAAGCAGCTCGGCGTTGAGCCGGGGCTGCGGCACACCCCGCTTCTCCAAGTAACCGGACGTCGCGGCCACCAGTTCGAGCAGCGTCATGGGAATGTCATGAAGCGCGGCGCGGGAAAGAAAAGGCCGAACTCGCGGGACCAGCCCGAATCCTGGCGCCGCCATCCCCCGGCGGCGGTCCGGCGCCGGACGGTCACCCCAACGCCGCGAGCCGTTCCTCAACATCCCGCGCCGCCAGCGCGTCCAGCATGCCGGAAATGCCGCCTTCCATGAACCCCGCCAGATCGTAAAGGGTCAACCCGATCCGATGGTCGGTGATCCGGTTCTGGGGAAAGTTGTAGGTCCGAATCTTCTCGTTCCGGTCCCCCGTGCCCACCTGGGAACGGCGCGCCGCGGCGAGCTTCGCGTTTTCCTCCGCCTGCCGCCGTTCCAACAGCCGCGAACGCAGAATCGAAAGCGCCCGCTCCTTGTTCTTGATCTGCGAACGCCCGTCCTGGCACCGCACTATGAGCCCCGTCGGAAGGTGCTGAATCTGCACCGCCGAGTCGGTCGTGTTCACCCCCTGCCCGCCCGGACCCGACGCCCGACACACTTCGATGCGCAAATCCTCCGGCTTCAAATCCACTTCCACGTCCTCCGCCTCCGGCAGCACCGCCACGGTCGCCGTCGAAGTGTGGATGCGCCCCTGCGCCTCGGTGGCCGGAACCCGCTGGACGCGGTGGACCCCGCTCTCAAACCGCAGGCGCCGGAAGACGTCCTCGCCCGTGACTTGGAAGATCACCTCCCGCAGCCCGCCCGCTTCCCCGGCGCTGGCTTCCAGGGTCTCCATCTTCCAACCCGGACAACCCTCGATGAACCGCGAATACATCCGGAACAGGTCGCCGGCAAAGAGCGCCGCCTCGCTGCCGCCCGTCCCCGCCCGAATCTCCACGATCACGTTGCGGTCGTCGCGCGGATCGGGCGGAAGCACCGCCGTCTGGACCGCAAGCTCCAGCGCCGCGCGTTTGGTTTCGAGGTCGGCCCGCTCCACCTCGATCATCTGGACAAACTCGGCCTCCTGTTCAGGCGCCGCGGCCAGCGCCAGGTTCGCCTCAATCTGCCGTTCCACCGCGCGCAGGGCGCCGTGGTCGGCGACGGCCCGTTTCAAGCGGGCGTGCTCGCGCGTGAGCTGCCGGGCCTTTGCCGGATCGCCAAACACAGCGCCGTCCGCCAGGGCCGCTTCGACCTCCGCAAGCCGGGCGCCCATGCGGGCGAAATGGGGGGCGAGATCTATCATGGCCGGCGCGCCGGAGAAAACAATAAGGGCGGGAGGACGCGTGCCCGCCTCACCCTCGATTCCCCGGGGAAACTATTTGCCGCGGGCTTTCTTGGCGGCGGCCTTCGCGGTGGCCTTGGCGGTGGCGCCGGGACTCGCGCCAAAACGGCGCTGGAATTTCTCGACGCGCCCGGCGGTGTCCACGAAGCGCTGGGTGCCGGTGAAAAACGGGTGGCAGGCCGCGCACACGCCGATGTGCATCTCGCGTTTCACCGAGCGGGTCTTGTACGTGGCGCCGCAAGTGCATGTCACCGTGGCCTCCGCGTAGTTGGGATGAATGTTCGCCTTCATGGGGAACGATGAGCAAAGCGGAAACCCGCCGGATTGCAACCCCAATTCCAACCCCAAGGAGTCAGTCCCAGGCCACCCGGTACAACATCCAATACACCGCCACCCCCGTCACCGACACGTACATCCAGACCGGGAACGCCCAGCGCGCCACCCGCCGGTGCGCCGCCTCCCGCCCGTGCACCGCCAACACCAACGCCGTCACCACCAGCGGCAGGTTCACAATCGCCAGCAGGGTGTGCGAAATCAGGATCGCAAAATACGCCCCCCGCACCGGGCCCTGCCCCGGAAACGCCTTCGGCCCCACCGTGAATTTGTGCGTCAGATAGCCCACAAGAAAAACCATCGACAGTCCGAACGCCGCCATCATGCACGCCCGATGGGCGCGCACCCGTTTGGCCCGGATCATCCCCCAACCCGCCAGCAGCAGGCAGGTCGTCGCCGCGTTCAAGGCCGCGTTGGCCGCCGGCAAATCCGCAAATGTCACGGCGTCGGCCCCGCCAGTTGCCGGACGTACGCCGCCGTGCTTCGGACCGCGTGGTCCTCCACCCCGTCCACGTAATGCCGGACGATCCCGGCCTGGTCCACTACCGCCAGACGCGTGCTGTGCAGCACCGGCCCGTGCGCCGCAATCATCTCCGGCGGCGCTTCGCCCACCGGCAGGAGAAACCCCTTGTTCGCCAGGGCGAAAACCTCCGCCCGCGGCCCCGTCAGGAACCACCAGCGCTCCGGGTCCGCTCCCGCCTTCTCCGCGTACGCCGCCAGCACCTCCGGCGTGTCAAATTCCGGATCAACCGTGAACGTCACCAGCCGCGCGCCGGTCCCGGCCAGCACATCCTGAATCTGGCGCATGCGCGCCGTCATCAACGGGCACGGCCCCTGGCACCGTGTGAAGATGAAATTCGCCACCCAGACCGTCCCCTTCAAATCCCGTAATCCCACCACGCGCCCGCTCCGTTCGGTCATGGAAAACGGAATCACCGCCGGCATGGCCACGCTCCCCGCCGCCGCCCCCGTCCGCTTGGGTTCGGGAAGCAAAGCGGGCCCCAAAAAAAGCGCCACGCACAACACCACCGCCGCGCCCAGCATCGCGAATACGATGCGCGGATTCTCCACGGCCCCGCCCGGGCTCCCTTGGCCTTCGTTCATGCGGCGTTCCTTGGACTGGATTCTGCCGTGATTCGCGCCCCCACGGCAAGGCAAACCAGCGCCATCCCCCCCAGCACCCCGGCGCACACCGCCAGCGACGGCAGCGCCGCCACCCCCGCGTGCTCCCCCCCAAACAACAGCCGCTGCATGCCCGCGTTGGCGTAATACGCCGGGTTCAACCGCATCACCACCCCCATCCAACCCGCCGCCGCCGCCACCGGAAACAGCGCCCCCGACAGCAGCCACATCGGCATCAGCACCAGGTTCATGATCGCGTGAAACCCCTGCACCGACGTCATCCGCCACGCCAGCACATACCCCAGCCCCGTCAACGCCGCGCCCCCAAGCAGGAAGAATCCCGCCAACCCAAGAATCGTTCCGGGCCCCGGGCGGAACCCCACCC
>CAYSZK010000084.1:0-2135 GCA_964435495.1 uncultured Verrucomicrobiales bacterium | reverse complement strand
CGGCAGGAATAACATCCCCTGCAACCCCGCCAGACAGGCGCCCCCCGCCACCTTGCCCAATACGATCGCCCACCGCGGCGCCCGCGATACCAGCACGCCCTGCAGGAATCCCGCGTTCCGGTCCTCTATGATCGAGATCGCCGAAAAAATCGCCGTGAACAACACCGCCAGCAGCATCGCCCCGGGCAGAAACTGGCGCAGGTATCCCTCCCCCGCCCAGCCCTCCGGCCGGAACGCCTCGCCGATCCCCGATCCGATCATGAACCAAAACAGCGCCGGCGTCGCCACCGCGCCTATCACCCGGTTCCGTTGCCGCAGGAACCGCACAATCTCCCGCCACGCCAACACCCACGCCGCCGTCATGCCGCCTCCCGTCCGTCCCCACGCCCGCCCTCCAACACACGCCCCGTCGCCCCAAAAAATACGTCGTCAAGGCTTGGCGCCGCCACCGACACTTCGGTCAGCCCGCCGCCGATCCGCCCCAACAACCGCGCTGCCATCGCCGCGTTGTCCGCGCTCTCAATCCGCAAGGCATCCCCCGCCGCGGCCACCCGCACGCCCGCCTCCCCGGCCAGCTCCGCGCAAACCGCCTCCGCGCCCATCCCGCGCACCGTCACCACGCCGCCGCCCGCCCGCGCCTTCAGCTCGGACGGCGCCCCGTCCGCCACCAGCCTGCCCCGGTCCAGAATCAGCACGCGCTCCGCCCCGTCCGCCTCCTGCGTCATGTGGGTTGTAAACAAAATCGTCGTCCCCCGCGCCTCGCGCAACGCCCCAAGGCTCCGCCACATCATCCGGCGCGCGCCCGGATCAAGGCCCGTGCTCGGCTCGTCCAACAACAGAATCTCCGGGTCCGTCATCAGCACCTTCGCAATCTCCACCCGCCGCCGTTGCCCCCCCGAAAGCGTCCGCACAGGCGCCCCAAGCATCTCCCCCAGCTCCAGGCGCCCGCTCAATTCCCCAATCCGTTCCCGCGCCTCCGGCCCCCGCAACCCCGACAGCAACCCGTGGCACCAAAGGTTCTCCCGCGCCGTAAGCTGCGGGTCCAGCGCCGGACTCTGAAACACAACCCCCAACAGCGCGCGCGCCCGCGCCACCCCGTCCGCCGCACGCAACGAATGCCCACCCACGCGAAACTCCCCCTCCTGCGGCCCCATCAAGGTCGCGAGCAGCCGGAACAACGTCGATTTGCCGCCCCCGTTCGGCCCCAGCACCGCCACGCTCCCGCCGCGCGCCACCGAAAACGACACGCCCGCCAGCGCCTCCCGGTCCCCATACCGGAACCGCGCGCCCGCAACTTCCACCGCCCATTCGTTCTTCATCCGCGCACTCCATCCGCCAACATCAGCCCCACCACGCAGGGCATGTACAGCAACGACCCCAGAAACAGACGCCGCGCCGCGCCGTCGGTCCGGTTCCCAAAAAACGCCAGCGCCAGCGCCGCCAGCCCGCCCCCGCACACCAGCGCCCCGGCCGCGTACCCCCGCCCCGCCAAACCCATCGTGTAGGGAAACAGGCCCACCCCTACCAACGCCAGCGCCGCGCCCGCCGCCTGCCGCCCCGTGTGCCAGCCTGTCGGATCGATCAACGGCAGCATCCGGAACCCCGCCGCCGCGTAGTCCTCCCGGTACAACCATGCAATCGCCAGAAAATGCGGCACCTGCCAGAAAAACAGTATCCCAAACAACGCCGCCGCGCCCCACCCCAGCCTGTCCGCCGCCGCCGTCCACCCCAGCACCGGCGGCAGCGCCCCCGCCACCGCGCCCACCAGGGTGTTCGCGCAGCTCACACGCTTCAAGGGCGTGTACACAAACAGGTAAATCCCCAGCGTCAACGCCGCCAGCCCCGCCGTCAGCCGGTTCACCCCAAGCGCCAGCCACGCCACCCCCGCCAGCGATAGCGCAAACCCCGCCCACGCCGCCGTGCGCACACGCACCCGCCCCGCCGGCAAGGGACGGTCCCGTGTCCTGCGCATCCGCGCGTCAAACTCCCGTTCCAAGACCTGGTTCAACATCGCCGCGCCCGCCGCCACCATGCCCACCCCCGCAAGCGCCGCCCCCACCGCCCGCCATCCCGGCCAGCCCCCGGCCCCCGCCACCTGCCCCGCCACCGTCGTCAACAACACCATCCCCGTCAAC
>CAYSZK010000083.1:0-17862 GCA_964435495.1 uncultured Verrucomicrobiales bacterium | reverse complement strand
GTAGCTCCCGTAATAGTCCCATGCGTACGCCTCGATCCACGCCGCGATGGCCGGATCGATGGGCAGATCGGAACCTACGAGCGTTGGCGGCATCCGCCCGGCCGGGGTTTCGCCGATGAACGCGATCCAGAAGAGGCACTTGTTCAAATAGGCGCGGTGGACACTGAAATGAACCCCGTCGGCGCCGCGGGCGATGAATCCGTCCGGGAGCGGCCCGCTCCGTTGGGAATCCCACGTTCCGGCGAACGCCCCGGCGCCCGGCACGACCGTGGCGTTGATCTCCCTGGCGAACATGCCGGGTTTGTAAACCCCCTCAAAACTTTCCATGAAGTGGAGGCGGACAGTGTAGGCGCCGTTGGGCAGATCGAACTCCCACGCCGTCATGTCGTAATGTTCGCTGCGGTAAACCGCTGGCGGCAACGGGCCGGTCGTGCGGAGGAGGTCGCCACGCGTTCCGGCGTTGCCGCCGACGAACCCGTACGCCGCCCCATGGGTCCGCTCCTGTTCAGGCAGCCATCCCGCGGGCGGGTTGGTCGTGCCGCAGTCGATGCGCAGGACGGGTTCGCCGGGATCCGGCAGGGGTTCAACCTTCGGCGGCGCGGGCAGGGTCTCCCAGACTGCGAGCGGCGCAAAGTTGAGCGTGAAACCCTTGCGCTCGGATCCGGCGGCGTCGGCGGCGGCCTGGTCGAGGGCGTTGCGGGTTGCCGTGTCTGCGGCGGAGAGATGGAAGGCTGCGGACATGATGAGCAGGAGGGTTGGAGGGCCTTTCATTCGGATTCCTGAACGTCGGTCGGTTCGATCCAGCCCGGTTCCATGCGTTCGCCTGTCTCGCCGCGTTTCATGTAGCGCTCGTAATAATGGTCCAGCCAGGAATGGCACCAGGGGTATCCATCCAGGACTTCGCCGTGTCCGAGAATCCGCGGATCGCCCTGCGCGCGGAGTTCGGACTCCATCTTCGTCCTTAACCGGGCGGCGCGTGCGGCCTCCGCCGGGTCGGCGATACGGTTGTCGAGGCAGTCCGGATCGGCGGCGACATGGTAAAGCTCCTCCGCGCCGCGGCGCCCAAAGCACAGATCCCAGAGCCGCTTTTGTTTCGGGATATGGCGTGTCTTGAGGACCTCGGTCTTGGTGGGCGATCCGTCGCATTCCATGTACCCGGTCTCCGGGTTGCACGCGGGCCAGCGGTCGGGGAAAAAATTGCGCAGATAGAGCCAGCCATCCCCGAAGATGCCGCGGATCGGGTAGCTTTGGTTGTCCGGGCGGC
Organism: uncultured Verrucomicrobiales bacterium; assembly: GCA_964435495.1. GTDB lineage: Bacteria > Verrucomicrobiota > Verrucomicrobiia > JADLBR01 > JAIBCM01 > CAYSZK01. The sequence continues at coordinate 16,598 of CAYSZK010000083.1, read as the reverse complement.
CCGGGTCGTGGCGCTCCTTGCCGATCAGCACAAAGCTCCGATCCCGCGCCGCGTCGGCCTTTTCCTGTGGACTGAAAAGGTCCGTGAGGCTGCGGCCTGTGACCGGCGCCATTCCCAGGGCCGCGCCGTCGGCGCCGGCCAACTCGAGAAAAGTCGGAGCGAAGTCGATGAAGCTCACGTAGTCCGCGATGCGGCGTCCGGGTTTCTTGATGCCCGCGGGCCACATCATGGCCAGGGGCAGATGGTTGCTGGCCTCGTACTCCTGTCCCTTGACGCGCGGGAACGGCATGCCGTTGTCGGAGGTGATGACGACCAGCGTGTTTTCAAGAAGGCCGCGCCTTTCGAGGGAGTCGAGCATCCGCCCGATGTGCCGGTCGAAATGTTCGATCTCGAATCCGTAGTCGAGCAGGTCGTTGCGGACGACTTCGTTGTCGGGCCATATGCCGGGGACGCGGTCGATGTCGGACGTGCGGCGCCCGCCGAGTTTCGCGCCGGAGCCGTAGGTGTAGGCGCGGTGGGGTTCGGTGCCGCCGTACCAGAAGCAGAAGGGGGCGCCGCCCGGTTTGGCGTCGAGAAAATCCTCAAAATTGGCGGCGTAATCGATGGCGTTGATGTCGGGCGTGGGCGGCGGGCTCTTGCGCGCGCTCCACGCCGGGCCGGTCAGCTCGCGCGGTTTGCCATCGACCGTTCCCGGATCGCCCGGCGCCCAGCCCTTGGCGGTGTGGCCGGTGTGATAGCCCGTGCTTTTCAGGGCCTCCCAGGCCGTGACGAACTTGGCGGGGAAGATGGCGTTGTGATGGCAGGCGTCTTCAAGTTGCCAGGAATTCCGGCCCGTCAGCATGGCGGCGCGGGAGGGGGCGCACTTGGCGTTGGGCGTGTAGGCGCGCTCAAAGAGCAGGCCTTCGCGAGCGACGCGGTCGAATGCGGGGGTGCGGACCCACGGACAGCCGTAGGCGCCCATGTGCAGGCCCGCGTCGTCGGCCAGGCAATAAAGGATGTTCGGGCGGGGGGAAGCGTTCATGGAAGGAGCAGAATGCAGTCAGGAAGCAAGCGATTGCAAGGCCGGGTTGAAGTTGGCGCTCAATCGAGCCGTTTCGGCCGATCGTCCCGCCGGAGGTGGGCCTTCAGGCCCACGGGGGCAAGGGGGCAAAGCCCCCAAGGTCCGATTGGCGTGAGGGTATTCAGTCGAGGACATGTGCAGGCCCGATGGATCCGCAGGAGCCAACGGGAAAGTCTGGGAATGGATGAACAGGCGCCGCACGAATTGGGGAGGCCTCCGGCGGGGGCGAGGGGGTCCGGGGCGTGCGGTTGGATCCATTCGGGAATGCCGGGCGCGGCGCAGGCGATACGTCGGCGATACGCCTTGTCCCGCTTCTGGGCGGCGGCTAAAGTGCCGACGGTTGCCCTGTGATCGAACGCCACTTCCAAATTCCCTTTGTCTCGCGACTTGCGCTGGCTGAAAAGCAGATTCAGCAGAACTACCGCCCGCTGATCGCCGTGCACAAATGGTTTGCCCTGCGCCCGGGGACGCTGTTCCGGGCGTTGATCCTTTCGGAGTTCGGGGGGCGGCGCATTGATGAGACCTATTTCCGCGCGCACAACTTTGCGGACAAGCACGTTCTGGATCCTTTCATGGGCGGCGGGACCACGGTGGTCGAAGCGAACCGGTTGGGATGCAAGGTAACGGCCTTGGACATCAATCCCATGGCGTGGTGGATCGTGCGGCAGGAAATCCAGGACCTTGATCTTGTTGCCTATTCAAAGGCCGCGGCGGGGCTCCGAAGGCATTTGGGAGGCGAGATCGGGCACCTCTTCAAGACCCGGTGTCCAACAACAAAGGCGGCTGCGGATGTGAAGTACTTTCTTTGGGTCAAAACGGCATCGTGCGGATCGTGCGGACACGCGCATGACCTGTTTCCCAATCATCTCATCGCCGAGGATGTCCGGCACACAGCCAATGTGTTCGCTTGCGGCCATTGCGGTGGATTGTTCGAAGCCAAGGACCGGCGGCATCCGGGCGCCTGCCCGCACTGCGGGAAGCGTCTCCCCGCCGGACATACGGCGGGAAGGAACCGGTCACGTTGCCTGAAATGCGATGCCGCGATTGCCTACCCAACAGCGGAAGTTCCAGGGCACCGCCTGTTTGCAATCGAATATCACTTGCCACGGGGGAATTCCGATGGTCCGCGAAAGGGGCGGTTGTTCAAGGCGGCCGACGCGGAAGATTTGGCAAAGTTCACCGAAGCGGCGGCGCGGTTGAAGGAGATGCGTCCGCGGTTCATCCCGGAGGACGCGATCCCGAAGGGGGACGAGACGGCGCGCCTGCACCGGTGGGGCTACCGCCATTATCGGGAGTTGTTCAATGCCCGCCAGTTGCTGGGTCTGGAGCTGAGCTGCCGGTGGATCAGCAAGCACCCGGATGAACGGGTTCGCGAAGCCTTGGCGACCAATTTGTCCGATCTGCTCCGCTACCAGAATATGCTCTGCCGTTACGACGTCATGGCGCTGAAGTCCCTCGACATCTTTTCAGTGCACGGATTCCCGGTTGGACTCATCCAGTGTGAGTCGAACATCCTCGGGATTGAAGGTTCCGGGGGGGCGCCGGTGGGGAGCGGTGGATGGTTGAATATCACGGCGAAATTTGCCAGGGCGAAGAGTTACTGTGCCGCGCCGTTTGAAATTCGGCACGAACGCGGGCGGAAGGTCGAGGTGCCCATCGTTGGGGAATGGATCGGTACGTATCGAAACGGATCACAACCGCCCGAGCGCCGGCAGGTTGATCTGACGTGCGGCGATTCGACTTTGTTGCCGGGCCGAAAACAGTTCGACGGCATATTCACCGATCCGCCCTATTTCGGGAACGTCCAATACGCGGAACTCATGGACTTCTGTTATGTCTGGCTTCGGAAGCTGGCTGGGGAAAAACATCCAGAATTCGCCAGTCCGACTACCCGCAACAGTGGAGAGCTCACGGGCAATATCAACATGGGCCGGGACCTCGTGCATTTCACCGAGGGAATTTCAACGTCATTCCGCAGGGCGGCGGGTCGGCTCACAGTTGGGGGCCCGCTGGCGTTCACCTACCATCACAACAAGCTTGAAGCGTATGTTCCGTTGGCCGTCTCGATTCTTGATGCCGGCCTGGCCTGCTCGGCCTCACTTCCGTGCCCGGCGGAGATGGGGGCGTCGATTCACATCAACGGAACCGCATCGTCGGTAATCGACACGGTTTTTGTATGCCGACAGACCGGGCGGGTCCCCAGGCGTTGGATAGTCCAAGCAGCGGAGGACCTTGCCGTCCTGATTCAGGAGGAGGTTCAAGCGCTTGCGGCCGGCGGGCTAAAGGCGACGCAAGGAGACATCCGGTGCATTGTTCATGGGCACTTGACCCGTTTGGCCGTCTGGAATCTGCGCAGTGGCTGGAATCGGGAAATGCCGACGCTTGAAAGAATGGAGAAGGTGGAGTCGTGGTATTCGAGCTTTGGCGGATTGCAGGCCGTGGTGGATGCCCTCGAAGGCGAATACGCCACCGCGGCGCCGCGGCAGGACTGGATGTTGGAGGGCATATTGCGTGAATCGCCGGAGAAGCATGATGAAATTCCCTTTTGAGGCCAAACCGGATGAGGTTCTTGCGGCGCCTGAATCGTTTGTTGCTGCGGTATTCTCAAGCCTGGCTTCGGAGTTCCTCGTGATGCCGAAGGGAGAAGGCTTCCTTGATTATCCAGCGTTTGCGGCCGGGTATGAGACGCTCAAGAAGGTCTCGGATGGCTTCGCCCGATTTGACGCCTCCGCCATTCTGCCCGCAGCCCTCAAATCGCCGGTCGTTCTGATTGTTCTCAGGGCGATTCTGGGATTCACGCCTCCGGAATGGGCCTATCTTGCATCCAGCCGCAAGGGCATGGACATTCCGCAGAACGCGGCGAGGTCCCTGGACCGGAGCATTCGGTCAGCGCCAGATCGGTTATTGAAGCCTGGCGCCACGACCCTTGCTCGAATTGGGGCGTTGGTCGAGACCGCCTGTGAGTTGATAGCCGAAGGATGCCCTGCTGTGCCGCCGGACAGGTTGCACAGGCTCAGCAAGGCCGACAGTCTGGATGGATTGGGATCCGTTCGGCAGTTGGCTGATCTCGGCGCCCCCTACGCGATGTTGTTGTACGAGCGGTTTCTCGGAAGGCCATTTGCCGGGCATCGGGATTCCGTCAGCGAACTGGTCGGGGACGGTTTGGAATCGGCCATCGAGGACCAGTTAACCAAAGCGGGAGTCACCTTCCGCAAGACGAAAAGAGCGGAACGGCTGGCGGGGTTTGACCAAGCGCCGGATTTCATCGTTCCCGATGAGTTTCACCCGCGGGTGATCATTGCGGCAAAGCCGACTGAGGACGACGGAACAGCGAGAGACAAGGCGACCCGGATCATTCGTCTGTGCCAGATGGCGGAAGAGCGAATTCGGAAAGGGCAATCTGGATACCAGGTCATTGCCTGTCTGGCGGGACGCGGATTCGGTGTCCGGCGCGAAGACATGCGGCAGATGATTCTTCACACGAAAGGCAAGGTGTTCACGCCGAAGACGCTGGATCGGCTCGTGGCGTGTTCCGCGCTGGCGGAGTTTCGAACGAAGAAAAGGTAGCGGGCGCGGATGTGGTTGGGAGAATGAGGAGAATCCTCTTGCGCGGAGCGGAAAGCCGGAACCATGGGGGAACCTCACGCCCGTCCGGTTGCTGCCGGACTCAAGAAGCAAGGGGGTGGGGACGTCGAGAGTCGAGAGACGAGGGCAGAGGGCTGGGAAGGTTTTACACAACGCCGAGATGGGAATGCGGACGCCATCGGCCAAACTCCTCAACTCTCCTCCCGCCCCCCCTTTGTGCCTCCGCGCCTTTGTGCGAGACTCTCCCCCTCTCCTGATGCTTGGGTGAACGCGTGGGGATTGACCCCAGGGCGTCATTTGATGCCAATGTCGAAGCAGGCGAGCGTCCCGGTTTTTCCGGGTTCGAGCAGGTTGTCGTCGTTGTAGAGTTTGACGAACAGTTTGCCCTCCGCCACGACCGGTTCGCCGAGGTAGCTCCGCCCCACGTAGAACGGGCGTTCGCCGATCTTTTCGAGTCCTTCACCCGTGACACGGGCGAACGCAAGCCCTGACAACGTGGCGCGCGCGGCTTTCACGACCAGCGTGTCGCCGGCGAGGATGTACGTGGGATCCCCCGGATACGAGTAGCCGCCCTCGATCGGCTTGGTTCGCACCCAGTCGTTGAGGGCGGGGCAGGGGGCGAGATGGCCGGGGTTTTTCTTGTCCTCACACGGGAAAACCGCGGGGGCGGCTTTTTCGCCCTGATAGACCGCGTCGGACGACCAGACGAGTTTCCCGGTGCGAAGGTCGCGGCACTGGAACTGGCGGACGTCATCGGGGCGGTGCGGGCGCGGCCACTCGACGAGCTTTTGCGCGCCGGGAGTCTTGTCGTAGGTATGGAGATGGTCGTAGAGGTCCATGCCGAAGAGTTTGCCGTCGTGGACGATGAACTTCGCGTTGCGCGACTGGAGCTCGCCGGTGGTCCAGAGGAGTCTGGGCGATCCGCCGGAGACCTCAAAGGCCGCCGTCATGGTGCCCAGCGTGCCGTGGCCGCAGAACAGGCGTTCCACGACGACGCCGTCCCGAACGATGACCTGGGCGGGCACATAGCCATAGTGCGCCCACCACACCCACGGGTTGGGCTTGTTCACGCCGTCCTTGTCGTTGACGCTTTTCTTGATCAGGTCGATCTGTTCGGCGTGGTGGAAAATCCAGAGGCGCTCGCCGGTTTTCGGATCCATGCCGATGGCGGCATGGCCGGTGGACATCACGATGGTCGGCCTGCCGTCCACGGCGCCGAATGCTGTGACCGGTTCCCAGCCGACATAGCCCGTCTCGTTCGGCATGGTCTTGGGGTCGTAGGTCAGGACGTTGTTCGGGCTGGCCTCGTGCGTCCAGAGGGTTTCGCCCGTTGCCGGGTCCAGGGCAAAGCAGATGGCGTGGCGTTCCGAGGGGTTGAAATCCTTCTCATACCATTTGGTGACGACATGCTTGGAAAGGATCAGCCCGCCGGCGGCCATCAGCGGCGGGTTGCGTCCATCCATCCAGAACATCTGTTCGCCGAATCGTTCCGCCAGTTCGATCGTCCACCGGACCTTGCCCGTGGCGGCGTCCAGGGCAGCCGCGTGGCGGGGAGTCCGGACAAACAGCGCCCCGGCTTCATAAAGGGGCGAGGCGTTGGGGAGGAGCAGGTCTGTCATTCCTTCGGTTGAGACCTTGGTCCGCCACAGCGGCGTGCCGTCCGCGACCGAGAACGCCGACACCCAGACATCGCACAGGAGACGGGACTGTTTGCCGTCCGCTCCCCGCGGCGCCCAGTTGCCGGGGACAGCAGCCGTTTTGGGCGTGCTGGAGGCTCCGGGTTCCGCGCCGGCGTCGAAGGCCCCGATCGCATAGACGACGCCCTTGACCACGACGGGGCTGGCTCCGCCGAGGCCGGCGTCCGCCCTCCAGGAAATGGCGGGGCTGTTGGTGCCGCTCAAGGCCGCGGGGTTGACGGCCTCAGGCGTGAAGCCGTTGCCGTCGGGGCCCATGGACTGCGGCCAATCGGCGGCTGGGGCGGATATGGCAAGGAGAAAGGCGAAGAGGACGGCGTCTTGCGATGCGACCCGTTGAGCGCCTCCAGCACGGGATCGCACGGGCATCAGGCGGGCCGCGTGTCGGCGGATGCGGCCCCGGCCGTCTTTATGCGAGACCTCGCGGGCGTGTGCCTGATCCCTTTGCGCGAGGGCTTCGTTGTTGGCTCGTTGCATAACTCCATTCCGAAAGGCGCCCCGCCGGCTTCTGGCCTTGCGCGGGAATCCGCGGCGCAACCACGTCACGGGGATTTGCATGGAGCCTGCGTGGCGGCGTCCTCGGCGTCGTGGCGGCGTTTGAGTTCTGCCTTGATTTCGGCCATGCGCTGGCGGCCGAGGGGGTAACGCCAGAGGAGAAGGATGGCTACGAGCATGAGGATGCCGGGTATGATGGAATAGAGGAGGCGCATGTTGAGGATGGTGCGGCTGGACTGATTGTATTCGAGCTGGGCGTCGAACCCGGAGACGACGAGCATCAATCCGGCGACGATGGGGACGGTCGCGCCGACCATTTTGCCGACAAACGCCATGACGGCGGCGAACATGCCCTCGCGGCGTTCGCCGTGGGCGAGTTCGTCGGCGTCGGTGACATCGGCGAGCATGGCGCCCATGACGACATAGAAGCTGCTGATGCCTATGGAGGTGAAGAAGGGCTGGATCAACTGGAGCCAGGGGAAATCGGGGTTGATGGTCCACCATTGGAGGACGGCGCCGATGCTCATGAGGATGACGGCAACCTGGATGACGTTGTGCTTCTGGAATTTGCGGCAGCCCCAACTGACCAGGGGCAGGACGGCGAAGGAAAGACCCCAGGCGAGGGTGCCGACAATGCTGGAGAGGCCGGCGCCTTTGCTTGCGCTGCCCATCACCCAGTACACGTTAAGGTAGATGCCAAACTGCATGAAGATGCCCCAGGTGACGCCGATGACCTGGTAGAGGAGGAAGACCCGCCAGAAATAGGCGCTTTGCAGGATCGTGGAGATGGACTTGAGGAACGGGACCGGCTTTTTACCCGTCGAGACCCGGGTGCGTTCCCGGATGTTCATGCACATGAGGATATTGGCGGGGATACCGATGCAAGCGGCGGCCAGGACGACCCAGCGCAGGCCTTCGATGGCGTGCGCGAAGAGCGCGAGGAAGCAAAAGGCCGGCACCCAGTTGTTGAGGATGCCCATGGCCTTATCGACGACGGCGCGGTAAACCGCGACACGGGTGCGTCCGTCGTAGGAGGGGCAGAGTTCGATGCCCATGGCAAAGTAGGGTACGCCGTGGACGGTCGTGAAGGTGGTGAGCACGATGAACGCGGCGATCAGATAGAGGATGATGTTCCGCTGGTCGGCGTTGGCGGGGTCGAAGAAGGCGTCCCAGCCGCCCACGATGTCGCCCGCCAGGCTTTGCCACCAACTCTTTTCCGATGGACGCACCGATGGGGGTGCCAGGCGTTCGGAGGCTTTGACGAGTTTGTCGATCTCGGGCAGGGCCGGCGAAACCGCCGGTGAGGCCCCGGCCGCGAGGGCCGCCAGGGCGCGCGTGGTCTGGTCATGGAGGGTGGAAGCCTGAACGAGAAGGGCTTGGGCTTCCTCCAAGCGCGCGACGGCGTTGGCGAGGTGCGCCTCCCGCTTTCTGGTGGCGGTTCCCGTGGGCGGGTTGGCGCGAAGGGATGCCACCTCGCGGTTCCAGCGTTCGACCATTGCGGGTAGGCGCCGCAAGACCGTTTCGATCCGTGCGCTTTTGGCCTTTTCGAGGACGGTTTCGGCTTCCAGGCGCCGGGCATCGTCCAGGGTTCCGTCGAGCCGGGCGCGGGCGGCATCGATGAGAACGCGCAAGCCGCTGGCGTCGGCCAGGAGCGCGTTGGCTTTGGTGAGGCGGTCCCGAACTTCCTGGGCGATCTTGGCGCGTTTTTCGGCGGCTGTCCGGCCCTCGGTGGTGGCGGTGTCGATGGCGGCGGCCCATTGTGTGCGCTGGTCGAGGTTGGCATGGAGCACGGCGATGGTGCGGGGCATGTCCATTTCGATGCGCGCGGCGGTCCGGGCGGCGGCGTCGAGTTGTTTTCGCTGTCCGGCGGCCTCGGGGTGGGCATCCGCGCCCCGGTCCGGCGCGGACAACATGGCGGCTTGCGCGGAGGCGTAGGCCTTTTGCAGGGCGGCGGCGGAGCTGGACACCGCATTTGCCGTTTCGAGATAGGCGTTGGGCAGCTTGGATTCGCCCACGGGGAACAGGAGGACGATGAGGACGATGGTGATGCTCCGGCCAAGGCCGCCGGTGAGGATGAACGGGATGCGGCGCCCCCAGCGCGTGCGGGCGTGGTCCGTAATGTGGGCCATGACCGGGTCGGTGACACTGTCCCAGAGGTTCTTGAGCGCGATCACAAGGCCCATGAGCACCGGGTTGACAAAAAACGCCATGATGAGGAACTGCTGCAGCAGCATTGGCAGGCTGTAGGCAACGCCGTTTTCGATGTTGCCAACCGCATAGAGGACCACCTCCTTGCGCGGCGCGTCGGTCGCGGATTCGCCGGCGGCGGGAGCGGCGGGGGCTGCCACGCCGGCCCCGGGCTTGTGGGGATTGCCGGGCGTTTCGGGGTTGGGGGTCGTGTCTCCCATCGGCGTGTGGGGACCCTAGCAGCCCCATGGGGAGGGCGGCAATTCATTTGCGTGTGGGTGCCCGAGTTTTGCGGCGGGCGCGGCGGTCAGGCGGTTTGCGACCATCCCCAATGCTGGGAAGGGTGGGGGGCCGAGTTCGATCTTTCGGCGGTCCGGCCATTTCCACGCCGCGTGGAGGATGTTCCAGGAGCGGCGGAAAAACCAGCCATCGCCTTCGCGGACAACCTCGTGGACGTAGCGGCCCATGCAGCAGTCCCAGTTCATCGTGTCGCGGGGGCAACCCTCGGCCATGAGGATCGAGTGGGAAAAGGCGCGGTCGCCGTCGAGGTCGATGACCTGGTTGAACGGTCGGTGCCGGTAGTATTCGCCAAGTTCCTCGTACTTTTGGAGCCACCAGGCGTACCAGTTGCGGATCTGTGTCCTGCCCTTGAAGCCCTTGCTGCCGAGGTAAAGGCAGTAGATCTCGGCGTCCGCGTGGAAAAGCGCGGCGATTTCGTCCGCCGTGCCGTGTTCGTGCAACTGGCCGTACGCCATCTGCAGGCGCTGGATGGAAATGATGTCCGCCGCCTGTTGTGGCGTGGGTACGGGCTCGCCGGGCTCCATCCGCGGGCTGGGGACGGGTGGGATGGGGATGTCGTAGCCCGCGGCGACCGGACCCCATTCGAGGGCGGGCCGCGGAGGGCAATTCTGGGCTTTGGCGTTGGTGGGCATGACGGTGACTGCGGTGAGGCCCTGGATCATCGTTCGGCGGGTCACGCGTCGGGTTGGCCTTCCCACTGTTGCTTGCCGTTGCGCATGAGTTCGTGGGCCGGCGCGCGGCAGGTGTAATCGAGGCAAATCCGGCGGTTGGCGAAGAACCAGCGTCCGCCGCGTTTCACGAGGTCGTCCTCATAGCTGCCGATGAAAAAGCCGAGCGACGAATCCTTGACCTGGATGCCGGAGGCGTCGAGGAAGGAGAAGGCCCACGCCTTGTCTCCGGCGACGTCGATGCGCGTGGTGGAGATGAGGTGGCGCCGGATTTTGCTGGAGGCGCGGCTCGCGTCGAGGTAGCGGCGGAACCACGCCTCGATGGCCGGGCGCCCGGTGTGCGCGATTCCGTCCCCCTCGTAGGCCGGGGTCACCCGTCCGTCCTCCGCGAACATGGCGGCGAGGTCGGCGGCGCTGGTCGCGTCGCTGTCCAGCATGTGCGCGTACCTGGCGATGAGTTGCTGGATGGCCACGGCGTCCGCGGCCGATTCGGGCGTGTGGGTGGTGGCGGTGAAAGGCGGGCGGTGGCGCGGCGTCGGGCCGCCAGCGACAGGGGAGGGGGATGGGTTCATGGGCAAGGGTGGGGTAGCGGGTGGGATGTCGGGGGGTTGATGGGGTGCGGGCGCGGTTTGTTTCCGGGAACAGGCTGCGCGGGAACGCGCGGCCCGGCAATGGGCGTGGTTGACAAAAGACTGTGGTTTTTTGATATTTAGAGGATAGGATGGGGGGATGACCGAGAGGCCGCCGAAGCCGGTTTTGGTGCGCGCGGGATTTGGGAAGGGCGTATGGTGGCACTTGATCCGGACCGAATCGCGGCGCAGTTACCAGATGCCGTACCACCGGCATGCGTTTGCGGAGATGGCGTGGTTGAGCCGGGGGGAGTGCGAACTGTGGCTCAACGGCGCGCGCAGGCGTCTGGTGGCGGGTGAGGCGCAGATTCTCCGTCCCGCGGACGCCCACGCGGAGGTCGTGGAACGGGACGGGCAGTTTGTGGTGACGGTGGTGATGTTCCGGCGGGAGGTGATGGAGGCGCTGCGGAGGCGGCATCCGGACTTGTTCGGGGTATGGTGGCCGCCGCGGGGGCGACCGGCGGTGGTGGCGCGGTTTTCGGAGGCGGGGCTGCGGGGGCTTGATGAGGCGGCGCAGATGCTTTCGCGGATGCCGGCCGCGCGGTTTGCGGTGGAATGGTTTCTCTTGGAGGCGGCGCGGATGTGGCTGCCCGCGTGGCGTCCGGCGGATTTGCCGGCGCATCTGCCTGGGTGGCTTGCGGAGGCGCTGGCCGGATTCCGCGGGGAGGCGGCGCTGCGGGAGGGCGTGCCGGCGCTGGTGCGGCGGGCGGGGCGGTCTCACGAGCATGTGGCACGGATGTGCCGCGCGCATCTGGGGCGGGCGCCACGGGAATGGGTTCGGGAGATGCGGATGGAGGAGGCGAAACTGCGGATTCTGGCCGGGCGCGAAAAGCTTGCGGACATAGCGTCGGCGGTTGGGTTTGAGAGCGAGTCCCATTTTTTCCGTGTATTCCGGCGCGAGGTTGGGGTTACGCCGCGGGAATACCGGCTGGGGCGGCAGCCGGTGCGGCTGTGAGGGGAGATGCCCATCCTCCGCGCGTTTTGGGTGGCGCACTGCGGAATCCATTTGAAACCCGTCTCCCTTCGGGCCAGCATGACCGCATGGCCAGTGAGTTCAAGGTGGTCGGGCGGCGGCGCCCGGCGATGGATCCGGCTGGGTGCGTCCGGCGGGCCTGGGTTCTTGAGCGGGAACTCGACAAGCTGAACCCTTTTCCGCGTCCTCGGGGGTTCGTGTTCAAGGCGCGGACTTGGGAGGATTGGCAGAAGTGGCGCGCTGCCCAGGCAAATCCCAGGCTTTGGTAGGGGTGCGGGACCGTGGACGCAGGACAATCGCCACTCGCCCGCGTTTGCTCGCTCCTTAACGCGCAGGAGGCCATGTATGTCGTGGTGGGCGCCCGCGCATGCATCCTCCACGGGTATGTCCGGACGACGGAGGACGTGGACATCCTCGTTCCCGAGGACACGGCCAACCACGCGCGGATCATCACCGCTCTCGCTGGTTTGGAAGATGGCGCTGCCCGTGAATTGACGCCGGAGGATCTTGTGGAAAACGTCGTGGTGAAGGTCGCCGACGAAGTTGAGGTGGACATTAGCACGCGCGCGTGGACTGTGACCTACGCGGAGGCGGCGCCCCGCGCCCTGGAAACCGAAGTGGATGGTGTTCGTATTCCGTATGTGGATTTGGAGACCCTGATCCGGTCGAAACTGACGCATCGGGAACAGGATCGCGTGGACGTGGAGTTCCTTAGGCGGTTGGGCGGCAAGGTTTAGGGGGGCGAAAGGCGGCCAAACCGGCGGCAAGGCGGACGCTGCCGCCGGTGCCCAGATTTTTTGTGGGGTTCGGGTGAGACCGTGTGGAAGGCCCGGTGGATGCGAAGTGAAAAGCGGGTCCTGTGAGGTTCCTTATGCGTGGCGGGTGGGGCAATCGGCGGGTTAGGGGCTGGTCTGGGCGCGGGTGCGCCCGTCGCATCCTGGTGTTGCACAAGGGCATCGGTTCGGGTAGGGTCTAGAGTTAATAACCATGGCCCGGCCAACTTTTGTCGCAATGTTCACAGCCCTGATTCTGGGCATGGTTCTGTCTGTGTTCGGGCAGGCGGACCCGTCCGACCAATATCTCCAGTTCTTTTTCCAGGTGCAGGAGGCGGAGAAAGCCGAAGGCGCGGGGGACGTCGTGGCGGCGTACAACCAGTATGCGGCGGCCGGGGAGCTTTTGGAGGCGATCAAGACAAGCGCGCCCGATTTCCGGCCGGACTTGGTGAACTTTCGGACGCGGTTCATCAAGGACAAGCTGCAAACGCTCAAACCGCTGGCGGACGCCAAGCGCGGGGCGGCCCCGGCGCCCGCGCCCGAGCCGACGCCGTCCGGGGTTCCGTCGGAAGCGGAGGCCCTGACGGCGCCGGCTCCCGCGCCGGTTCCAGTGCCTGCGCCGGGCGGCGCGCCGGGATTGCCGGTGGTGGATTTGCCGCCTGGGGCGAGCAACGGTGATCCGACGGTGGAATTGAAGACGCGGGTGGAATCGTTGACGCGGGAATTGGACCAGACCAAGGCGGACTTGGCGCAGACGCGGGAGGAATTGAAGCGGGTTCAGGCGGAGCGTGACGATCTGAAGGCAAAGTTCGAGGCGGCGCAGCAGGAGCTGGCGAACCTGAAGGCTGGGGCGGTGGACAAGCAGGTGTCCCAGTTGCTGGAGGAGAACCGGGTGTTGAAGGACAAGCTGGGCGCGGCGGAGGCGCAGCTCAGCGCGTTGAAGAGCACGGACGCGCAATCGGCGTTGCAGGCGATGCAGAACCAGGTGAGCGTGACGCGGGAGCAACTGCAGCGGGCGCGGGAGGAGAACGAGGCCTACCAGAAGACGACTTCGGATTTGCAGGCGAAACTGGCGGAGATGCAGGCGCGGCTGGACCAGCCGGCGGCGCCGGGTTCGCCGGAGATGGAAAACATCTCGAAGGAAAACATGATGCTGCGCGACCTGATCGAGCGCCAGATGAAGGAGCAGGCGCGGCGGGAGGCGGCGAAGAAACTGGCGCTGGAGGAGCTGATCCAGTTGAAGGTCCAGTCGGACGTGCTGGGCAGGCAGATCGAGATTCTGGGTTCGCCGCTGGTGGAATTGACCGACGCGGAGCGGACGATGCTGCGGCTGCCGGCGCCCGCGCCCGCGCTGGCTTCGGCGGGGGGTGCGGAACCTTCGCGCGAGACGATCTCGGCGCCTTTGGAGGGCGACGCGCCGGCGGCGCCATCCGGGAAGGGGGCGGGATTGACGACGGTTCCGGCGGTGGTGGCTGGGCTGGCGAAGGAGGCGAACGGCTTTTTTGTCGCGAAACAGTTTGACGAAGCGGCGGCGAAGTACGAGGAAATCCTGCGGCAGTTCCCCGACAACGTGTACGCGTTGTCGAACCTTGGCGTGGTGCGGTTCCAGCAGGGGCGGTTCAACGAATCGGAGGAGGCGCTGGCGAAAGCTGTGCGTTTGGCGCCGCAGGACGCCTTTTCCCATTCGATCCTGGGAATTGTCTATTACATGACGGGCCGGTATGACGACGCAGTGACGACCCTGACGCGGGCGTCCACGCTGGACCCCAACGACGCGCAGACGCACAACTACCTTGGCATCGCCTGCTCGCAGAAGGGCTGGCAGTCGGTGGCCGAGCAGGAGCTGCGCAAGGCCATTGAAATCGATCCGAAGTATGCGGACGCCCATTTCAATCTGGCGGTGGTGTACGCGACGCAGAAGCCGCCGGCCCGCGAGTTGGCCAAGCGGCACTACGAAATCGCGCGCGGGCTGGGGATCGGCAAGGACCCGGAGCTGGAAAAGCTCGTGGCGGCGCCCTGAGGGCGGGGCCGGCCCGCGGGGATTACTTTTTGACGACGCCGATTTCGGCGCGGCGGTTCTTGGCCCACGCGGATTCGTGGCTGCCTTCGACCGCGGGCCGTTCCTCCCCGTAGGTGAACGAATAAACGCGGGAAGAGGGAATGCCTAGTCCGAGGAGGTAGTCGCGGACGGCGATGGCGCGGCGTTCGCCGAGGGCGCGGTTGTACTCGAGCGTGCCGCGTTCGTCGCAGTGGCCGGCGACGAGAACGCTCTTGTCCGGGCTTTCGTTCATCCAGGAGGCGACACGGCCGAGTTTGGCGCGTTCGCCGGCCTGGATGGTGGTGCTGTCGGTGGCGAAATAGATGGTGCCGCACTCCAGGCCGGGCGCCTGGAGGGTGGCGTAATCGACGTCGGTCTCCGGGTTGAAATTGCCGCGCTGCGGAAGGTCGCTGATGTTGGTGTAATCAACTTCGCCCCCGGCGCCCGTCCCGTCGCCGCCGTAGGGTTTGGAGCTTTTGCATCCCGCCACGGCGAGGAGGGCGAGGCTGGCGGCAAAGTACCGGGAAGCGGGGGTCATGCGCGGACTATAACAGGTTCCCTACTGGGAGCAACTGGGTTCGGTGCAATCGGCCAGGCCGTTGGGGAGTTCGTGGGTTTCGCCCGAGACGGTGTCCAGCAGGACAAGGCGTCCGAGGCGGGAGAAGACGAGGTGGCGGGAGTCGCGGCACCAGGACGGGTCCTCGTTGTTGCCGATGGACGTGGCCTGGCGGGACTGTTTCGTGGCGACATCGTAGAGATAGATTTGGAACGCGCCGCCGACGCGCGCGTTGAACGCGATGGCCTTGCCGTCGGGCGACCAGGCGGGTTCGGTGGCGTAGAGCACGCCGGTGTTGAGGCGTTCGGGGGCGGTGCCGTTCATCGCCGCGAGGTAAAGCTGCGGCGAGCCGCGGTCGTCGCTCACATAGACCAGGCGGTCGCCGTCCGGCGACCAGCACGGGGACGAATCGGTGCCGCGGGACTTGGTGACGCGGGTGGGTTTGCCGCCGCCCGCCGCGGCCATGAAGTAGATTTCCGGGTTGCCCTGGAAGGAAAGCGTCATGGCGATCAGGTCGCCTTTCGGGGAAAAGGCCGCGCCGGAGTTCAAGCCGGGGAAAGAGGCCACGCGCGTGCGCGCGCCCGAGGCGAGATCGACGGTGTAGATATCGGGGTAGCCGCTCTTGTAGGAAGTGTAGGCGATGCGCGAACCGTCCGGGGCAAAGGATGGTCCGGCGCTGATGACCTTGTCGGCGGTGACCTGTTTGGCGCCTTCGCCGTCGAGGTCCATGACAAAGAGTTCCTTGTGCCCGGCCTTCTTGGCGATGAACGCCACGCGGGTGGTGGCGATGCCGGGGGCGCCGGAGAGCTCGCGGACGATGTCGTCGGCGAAGCGGTGGACCGCCTGGCGCAAGGAGGCGGCGTAATTTTGTTCGACCAGCGCCCGGTTGTCGCGGGCGTCGCGGAAGGCGCCTTTGACGGCCCCGGCGGTGGCGACGCCCGAGGCCCGGTACTGCGCGCGGGCCGCCTCGACAATCTCGACGTACCCGGAGCGTTTCAAGTCGGCTTCGAGGACCTTCGCGGCCTCGGCGGCGTTGGGGCCGGAGAACGGCTCGATGTGGACGGCGCTTTTGCCCTTGGTGACGACGACCTGGGCGGGGGCGTCCGCGAGCGGGACGGCGCAGGCGAGCGCGGCCGCGAGAAGGGCGGCGTGGGAGCGGGGACGCGTTGGGTGGTGGGTCTGGTTCATGGGCGGTTCTTTACATTTCAAAAGTGACGGTGATATCGGCGAACTCCGAGCCGAGGGCGGGCGGCAACGGCTGGCCGACCGTGGCCACTCCTTTTGCCGCCTCGCGCACCGATTCGTCCATCACCGGGTTTCCCGAGCTTCGCTCTATCTGTGTGTGGAGAATCCGGCCGTCTTTGCCAACGCGAATCTTCAAAATCGCCGAGAGGCGTTGGGGCGCAAGGGCGACGGGCTGGCGCCAAGCCTGGTAGTATGTGTCGCGGATGAGCGTGTAGAATGCCGTTGTCTCGTCGGCCGGACCCCGGCCACCGGCGACGCCGCTGGGGCCCGCCCCGGCGGCGGTGGCCACGCCCGCGTTGCCCACGCGATTGGCCAGCCGGGACCGCACATTGGCGGGGGTCAAGCCCGGCGACGGAGTGGGGGCGGAGGGTGAGGAGGCCGCGGGTGCCTTTGGG
>CAYSZK010000082.1:3658-18172 GCA_964435495.1 uncultured Verrucomicrobiales bacterium | reverse complement strand
GTGGTCGGGAGCGCCCCGGACGGTGCGGGGCACTCCAGTTCCGGCGTCACCGGAAGCTGCCGTCGGATTCTGCCGCGGCGTCAACGGCGCTGCGAACCGCCAGTCCGGGTCTGTTCAGAACGTGGGTGTAAATCATTGTGGTCGAGACGTCTTGATGTGAAGGACGAAACGCCGAATCCAGTGAACATAAGCCTCCTCGGTGCGCAGGGAATAGTGCTTGAGGCGCAGCGCGTTGCGGACGCGGTCCAGGAGGCGCGGAGAACGGGCGGCATCGTGGCCGGACAGGTTCAAGCCGGCCTTCGAAGAAGGGGACGGGCGGTTCGGGGAAGTGACCGCGCCCGCTGATTCAACCGTGGAAACCAGGCCGCGCCTTTTCACGCCAATTCCAAATCCAAATCTTCCACTTTTCCAGTTCCTAGCATCGTGCCTGTGGTGAAAGTGTCGTGCAGGCGTCGAAGGTGATCGTCCACCCGAGCCTGGATGTCCACAATGACGCCATCGCTTGCCGATTGCGGCTTGCCGATTGCGGCTTGACTTTTGCGGGATAACCCGGTTGTTAGGATTCCGTTGTGCATGCCTCCCCCAACATTGTCTTCCTCACCTGGCACGACGCGGGGGACTGGTTCGGTTGCCACGGCCATCGCTGCGTCCAGACCCCGAACGTGGACCGCCTCGCCGCTGAAGGCGTCCGCTTCACCAGCCACTTCTCCGCGTGCGCCATCTGCTCGCCTTCCCGCGCCGCAATGATGACCGGCCGCCTCTGCCAGGTTAATGGCGTCATGACGCTCACCAACGACACGCTCGCCAACCGCATCCATCCCCACATTCCCCACCTCGCCGCGCGCCTCAAGGACCACGGCTACCGAACCGCCCTCTTCGGCGTCCAACATGAGTGCGCCCACGAACACGTCGGCGAGATTCTTCGCGTCGGCGAACAGTTCGCCACGGACCCCTGGCCCAACGCCGATCTCCAAATCCCCATCGTCCAAAGCTGGCTCGCCGCGCGGGCCGCGGACTCCCGCCCGTTTTACGCCCAGATCGGCCTCATGGAGTCCCATCTCGGCCGGTTCTTCTCCAATCTGCCCCCGCGCCCCGACGAACCGTATCCCCCGATCCAGGACTCCACCCGCGGCCTGGATATTCCCGGCTACCTTGCCGGGAGCGACGCCGACCGCGCCTGTATCGCCACGCTCCAAGGCCTGCTGCAACGGGGCGACCGCCTCGTTGGCGCCGTCCTCGACGCCCTCGACCGCCACGGCCTCGCCGCCAGCACGCTCGTCGTCATGGCCGTCGATCACGGCCCCGGACTCGCGCGCGCCAAGGCAACCTGCTACGACGCCGGCACCCGCGTCGCCTGGATTCTCCGCCACCCGGGCAGCCTTCCCCAGAACCGCGCCATCGACACGCTCTCCACCCACATCGACGCCACCCCCACCATTCTTGCCCTCGCCGGACTGCCGGTCACAGGGCCGTTCGACGGCATCGACTTGTCCGCCCACGCCCGCGGCGCCCGAACCGGCGAAGTCCGCGACGCCGTCTTCAGCCACATGGTCGAAAACACCCGCGCCCTCCGGACCCGGCGCTGGCGGTTCATCCGCAATTTCCGCCCCTCCATCTGGCCCGGACGCACCGGCGACTGCGCCCTCCGCCACGACGGCTAT
The DNA here is from genome assembly GCA_964435495.1 of uncultured Verrucomicrobiales bacterium. Classification (GTDB taxonomy): domain Bacteria; phylum Verrucomicrobiota; class Verrucomicrobiia; order JADLBR01; family JAIBCM01; genus CAYSZK01. The sequence continues at coordinate 16,511 of CAYSZK010000082.1, read as the reverse complement.
CCCAACCCCTACCCCGACATCGCCATCGCGCCCGCCAAAGACGGCAACCCCGCCCGCAAACCCACCGAAACGGAGATGGCCCGGCTCGCCTCCTCCCAACCCGTTCCCCACGTCGAGCTTTACGACGCCGAAGCCGATCCCGCCAACCTCCACGACCTCGCCGGCGACCCCGCCCACGCCGCGACGCTTCGCGCCCTCGACGACCGGCTCTGGCAATTCTTGTACGACGCCAATGACTTTATCCTCCACGATCCTGTCCGCACGCCCTGGCAGGCCGGGACCCGCGCCGCGCTCGAAGCCTGGTGCGCCCGCGCGGGGCGCCGGGCGCCGTTCGCCGAAGGTCCCCTCGCCAATCCCCTCGACCTCGCCACCTCCCAGGGCCGCACCCACGCGCAGAGGGCCACCCACCCCTAAGGGGTCCACCCCAAGGGGTCAGTCCCGCACTTTGACACCTGGCCGAATGGCGCCTCACCGCTCGACACCTTCCACGCTGGGCTTTATTGTTCCCCCAATGCTGTTCGCCTTCCGCGCCGCCGCCGCGCTCCTCACATTCTCCACCCTCTCCGCCCCCGCCGCCAAACCCAATGTCGTCGTGATCCTCGGCGATGATCTTTCGCCCGAATACCTTTCCACCTTCGGCGGACCCTGGGCCATGCCCAACCTCGACCGCATGGCCCGCGAAGGCCTTCGCTTCGACCGCGCCTTCATCCCCGCCCCGGCCTGCACCCCCAGCCGCTTCGCCCTCCTCACCGGCGCCTATCCCGGACGCTGCGCCCATCCGGTATTCACCAACGCCTTCCCCGCAAACGCCCCTTATTCCATCGAATGGAACACCTTTCTGGACGCATCCGTCGCCACTTTGCCCCGCCTGCTCTCCGCCAACGGCTACGCCACAGGCATGGCCGGCAAATGGCACCTCGGCGGCAGGTTCGACGGCCTTCCCCCGGTTCCCGACGGCGACTACGACGATCCCGCCGTCCAATCCGCGCTCGCCGCCCGCCAAAAGGCCATCAACGAGGCCATCGCACGGGACGGCGGATTTGACAAAGTGTACAGCGCCATCCCCGGCAATTGGGAAGGCATCGCCGTCCACGGCGTTCCCGCCCACAACATCCCATGGTTCACCCACGGCGCCCTCCGTTTCATCGAGGAGAGCGTCAAGGAGGGCAAACCCTTCTTCCTCTACGCCACGCCCACCGCCGTGCACGGCCCGCCCCACCACCACCCGCTGGAATCCGATCCCGCGAAAACGCCCGAGGGCCGGATGCCCGCCGTTGCCGCGTTTGCGCCCGATCTCAAGGCCCTCCACGCCGAGGTCAAGAACCTCCCGTCGTGGAAGGCGCACTGGCGCGCCGGCACCGCCATGCTTGACGACCATATCGGCCGCATCCTCACGAAACTCGACCAACTCGGCGTCGGACAAAACACCCTCGTCATCTACCTCGCCGACCACGGCGTGGAACCCGGCAAGGCCACCTGTTACGAACGCGGCACACGCGTCCCCATGGTTGTCCGCTGGCCCGCCGCCATCCCCACACCGGGAGTCCGCGACGGCCTTGTGGAATCAACCGACATCGCCGCGACCGTGCTCGCCGCCGCCGGAATCCCGCCCGCACACGGTGTCGCCCGCGACGGCGTCGATTTCCGGCCCATGCTTGCCAACCCGGACGCAAGGCCCCGCGCCCGCGTCTATGCCGAATTCCATTATTCCCGCGCCATCCGCGACGAAAACTTCGCCTATATCGCCACCCGCATTCCCGAAGCCGAATTGGCGAAGGTCGAAGCCGGCAAAGCCAGCGTGCTTTCCGCCGCCGGCGCCCGCAAAGGGGCCCACGCCGACCTCGCCAACCCTGTCTATCCGGGGTACTTCGACCAAGACCAGCTCTACGACCTTGAGGCCGATCCGTATCAGCAAAATAATCTGGCCCGCGACCCCGCCCGCGCGGAAACCCTCGCCAGACTGAAAGCCGCGCTCGCGGAGCATCTCAAGACCTTCCGCCATCCCTTTTCCCTCGCGCCCGCGCCCGGCATGGAGACGCCAAAGTTCCGGGCGCTCGCGGCGGAAATGCAAAAGCGCGACCCTGACAAACTCAGCGAATTCATGGTCTCCGACCACGGCGGCATGCGCTGGCCCCCGCCAAAGCCGTAGCAGCCCGCCAGGCGCCTACAATTTCGGGTTCTGGAACTTCGTGATGCCGCGCCGCCGGTACTCGTCGTAAATCGCCAGCACCTTCTTGCGGTTGGCGTCCTTCGCCGCGTCCTTGGTGTGGTCAAACGCCCGCCACGCCGCGTATAGCGCGTGCTGCAGCTCGTAAAAGTTCAGGTTCTTCAGATCGTCCCACGGCTTGTCCGTGAAGTGCAGCCCGTACTCCGGCGTGTCCGCCGCCACGTCCGGCTCCGCCGTGTCCGGCAGCGGAATCCCGCGCGTCGCCGCCGCGAGTTCGTCCAGGACCGCCCGCGTTGCGGCGATTTCGTTGCGCACCCATTGCCGGTTGAATTCGCACGGCTGCGCCGGCGGCGGCGGCCACCGCCCATCCGAGTTGGCCGCATTGGTGCAATGAAACCAGAACTTCGACGTCAACTCCTTGAACCGCCCCTGGTGCGTACCTTCGGTGATCGGCTGGTACTTCGTCTTGTACTCCCGGCGCAGCTCCGCCACAATCGGGTCGAACACCTTCGCCTCCGGCGTCCCGCCCCAGCAATCCGCGTAGGTCCGGTGCCACGCATACCGGTCCTCGACAAAGAACGGCTCCTCCACCGCCCGAATGGTCTCGCACCCCTCCTTGAACGTCGCCAGTTCGCCAAGCTCCAGCACGCCCCGGATCAACGCCTCCAACCGCGCCGCCGCGTCCGGCTTCACTTCAAACGACCGGCTGTAGTCCCGGTAATACTTCACATAATAATAACCGGTCGTCCCGCAGTACTCCGCGTCGTCCGCGATGATGATCGTCGCCCCCTCCCCCTTCTTCCCGCTCCAATGCTTCACGTTGGCCAGAAACTCGTCAATGGTGCTCTTGCCCATGAAATAGCTGAGATACTTGCCGACCAGCCGGTCGCTGCGGCAAAACCCTTGCAAACCCGGAACCACGTCCCGGAACGGGCGGTGCAGGAATTTGCAGTCCGGGTCCAGGTCGAACCACGGCATGTGCCCGCCCCAGTAAATGTCCGTCGCCCGGTTCTTCTCGACCCAGGCGTACTCGGCCACGTTGGAGTTCATGTAACTCTCGAAGTCCAGCGTCAGGTATTTCGCCCCCGCCCGCTGGAACGCCTTGGGCACATACTGCATCCACGTGCACTCCGGGTTCCACCAGCTCTCAATCCGCGTGCCCAAATGTTTCTCGTAGGCGCGCTGGGAAAATTCGCAGGACCAATAGCCGTCCTCCTCCGGGATGTTCGCCATGATCGGGTGGGAATAGGGCGCGCCCATGAACTCGCACTGCCCCTTCTCCATCGCCTTGCGCAGTTTGGCCAGGACGTCCGGGCATTTCTCCGCCATCAGGTCAATCGTGAACCCGCTGGCCTCAAACACGTACTTCGCCTCCGGCCCGAACTTGGCGTGGCCGTCGAGGATTGTTTCGTAACTCGCCCGGATGACCTGCTCGTACTTGTGCGGCTCCAGGAAGGCGTAGTTGAGGTTGGCGTGATAGATGGCGATGTACTTCATAAAGGCATTTCCCGGTTCGGGGCCGCACTCTGCCAACCCCGCCCGCCAAGTCAAGCCGCCGCGCACCGTGTGCCGCGCTTTGGGGGCGTTTCCGCGGCGAGCCTGGATGCGCTGGCCATTCTTTAATGCTGACTCTGGCGCTTGCGGACGGGTTCCTTCCCATTGGGATCGACTTTTACAGGCTGGAAGGCCAGGACAAGCATCAGCAGGAGCCCAACGCCGATGCCTGCGAGCATTGGCCATGCCTGCTTGCGGGAGGCCACCTGCCAAAGCCAACGCCAGTGGAGCGCCACATGCAGAAGGATGGCCGCGATAAACAGGTAGCCGACCCATGTGTGCAACTCGCCCCATTCGTGGCGGTCGAGGCCGAACGCGGATAAACCCCGTCCGCCTTGAGAACCCGGTGGCAGCCGGAAGGCGAGCAGAAGGCCGGTACCACTCATGGCACAGAAGCTCAGCCAGAGAATCAAATTGAGCGCGCGCGGGAGGACGCTTCGACGCGAGGGTGGGGAGGTAGTTTCATTCATGGGTTTTGGAAGATTTGTCCGCGGAACCAGCCGCGTGCCGGCGACAGCACGATGACCCGCGCACAATGGAATGCGCCCAATTGGGCCCCCCTGTTATTGTTCCGTGCCACAATGCCTGCTGAACGCGGGGCGGGTCCCGCGAGCAGCAGGGCCGACGCAGGCCCTTTGCCCATGCCCCTCCCGAGCAGGCCTTCCAGAGTCGGAACTTCGGTCGGTATCACAACGTGCATAATCGCCCCCACCTCCCGCCAGGGGGCCGCTTTTTCGCCCCCGCGCGCCCGCGCCGCCGCAGGGCTGGGGGCCGGTGGGGGTTGAGCTTTTCCTGGCACTCAACCTACCCGGTTTCCCCGAATTGCAAGTCTCCCTTGGCGGGTGCGAGAATTCCCGCGGATGCGCTGGCTCACTCCGCACCGCTGCCGCCGGGCGGCGGCATCTTCCATACCCAATCCCCCGTGTCCACACCCGCCCCCGGCACGCCGCCGTCGTCCTTTCCGTTCCAGCCAATCGAGTAGAGCATATACCCGCCGCCCTCCCGCCGGTACACCATCGGCCCCCCCAGGACCGGGTCGCACAGCCGCTGCCGCTCATCCACCGGCAAAATTTCCTCAAGCCGCCCAGGATAAGACCCGCCCGCAAGCCGGGCGCGCTCGAGCCGGCACGCAATCGCCACCTGCCGCAGTTGCGCCTCCGCGCGCGCCGTCGTTCCCACGCACCGGCGGATGGAAGGCAGCGACAACTCGCTGAGCGGCATGACGATCAACCGCCCCATCCGCGCCAGCCACGGTCCCTTGCCAGCCGGCTCAACTGTGTACATCGCGGGCTCGATCGGGCCGCCCTCCAGCGCCGCCGCTCCCGCCACCGTGCTCCGCATCTCGTCCGCATGCCGCGCGCGGTCCAAGTCCAACCAGCCGCGCGGACGGACGGCCCACCAAAGCGCCAGCACCCAATCGCGTGGCGGCGATGACCCGTCTTGCAGTCCCACGAGCACACCAAGCTCCCGTCCGTCCATCCGCAGCACGCTCTCCCCGAGCAGCGCCGCCTCACCTTGAAATCCCCGCCGAACCGCCAGCGCCGCCTGCCCGGGCGCCAGCGTCCGCTCAATCTCCGCAAGTTCGTCCAGCCCCCACACCCGCCGTGCCAGCCCCTCCCACGCCACGGCCGCTTCCATCCCCAACAGCGATTGCCCGACAAGCGCCGGGATCAGGAACAGGTCGCCAGCCAGGCAGCGCCGCGCCGCCGCCAGCGAGCGCCACTCCCGCATCGCCTCTGCCGCGTCGCCCGCCGCCAGCGCCGCCAGCGCCCGTTGCTGGAAACATTTCCCGGCGTTGCGCACCGGCATGAGATGCGCCATCACGGTTCCAAACCCCAACTCGTACGGAATCGGCCACACCGCCTCAGGACGCGCCAGCGCCGCCCGCACCTCCTCCAACAACGCCCCCGACGGCGCCGCCACCCCCTCCGGAACAACCGCCAGCTTGCCCTCCGCCGGCTTGGGCGCGACGATCCCGTCGTCCGGCTTCAATTCCTCCTTGAACCGCTCCGCAAACTCCGGGCCCGCCGCCTTCCATGCGCGCCGCCCGTTCTCGACCACGATCTCCCCTCGGTAAAGCCCCGCAAACACCGGGGCCGCCGCCACGTTCCCCTCGTCGGCCACGCCTGGCGGGACCATCGCACGCCAGGACGGCGGCATCCCCGCCGCCTGCATCCGCACCTCCGCCCGTTTCCATGTCCGCGCCCCGCGCCAGTTCTCCACCGCGTAAAACAATATCGTCGCCGTCGCCAGCCATGCGACCGTCCACACCAACCGCCTCCATCCTGTCTTCATCGTTCTGTCCTCCGTTTTCTATCCTCTATCCTTAACCTTCCATCCCGTGCTGGTCCCATTCTGGCGCTCCGGCAACTGGAACCGGAATTCAACCGGCCCATCCGCGTCCATACACGGCGCCGGGCGCTCCAGTTCCGCCAACATCTCCCGGTTCCGACGCACGGCATCCGCGAAAGCCGAGCCCGGCGTCTGGATCGGATGGTGCGGCGTCGTGTCCGGCGTCGCCCACCACAACCCCACAATCAACACCCACGCCGCCGCCAGCGCCCCTTGCCTGAACCACGCCAGCCACACCCGCCTCACCGGGCCCGGCGCGCCTGTCGCCCTCCCCAGAATCTCCCGCCGCCAACCAGCCGGCAGCTTCGGCGCAGGCAAACCCCTCAGGATTGCTTCAAGATCGTCAAACCGTGGTTCCATCGATTGTCGCCTCCGTCGCATTGCCCAGTGCCGCCCGCAGCTTTTCCATCGCATACCGGTAACGGCTTGCCGCCGTGTTCGCCGGGATTCCCGTCGCCTCCGCGATCTCCCGAAAACTCATCCCCTCCCAAATCTTCAAATGCACGACGGACCGCTGCGCACCCGGCAACGCGGCCAGGACTTCCGCCGCCGCTTGCCTCATCCGCTCTTCCTCCGCCGTCCCGTCCGGCCAGGCCGGGGTTTCCGCCTCTTCCGCCGCCTGCCCGTGCTTGCGCCAGCGCGCCAGCGCCCGCCGCTTGAAATCCACAAATTGCCGGTACGCCGCCCGGATCAAATACCGGCGTTCACCCTCGGGCCCCATGACCGGCAGCGGCCGGTGCGCCACGCGCACGAAAACATCCTGCAGCACGTCCCGGGCGTCCGCTTCACAGTCCGCCATGCGCCGCACGAAACGGAACAAAGCCTCCGCGTGCGCGTCATACAGGGCCGCCAGCCGCTCCGGTTCCTCCATCACCCTGTACAACGCACGCCCCCGGCAACCTTGTCTATCTTTTCACAATCCGAATCGCGCCACCGCCCCCCCCCCGCCCGCACCGCCGCCCTCTGGCTGGCTGCGCTTGCCCTCCCGTGCACCTGCCCGTGCGTGCCCGATCTCACCTCCCGGGCAACGTCCCGCCCGCAATCCAATGCGGCGCCAGGGTGATCCGAGGGGCCTCCTCCAACGGCAGGACCGCGCCGGAACGGAACAGAAGGTCCAACAGGCGGGCCGCCTGGTGGCCGATCTCGCGGAAACGGAAATCCACCCCCGTAGCGCCCGGTTGCTCCTCCGTCCCGACCAGGTTCGCATACGCAAGGTCGCGCGGAATCCGGCGTCCCGCCGCGCGGGCCTCCCAGTAAAACGCCAGGTTGTGCCCTATCAACGCCTCGGGCCGCCACCGCTTCAGCCACGCCCGAAACGCCGCCGCGTCGATTTTGCCGGCGGTGAGAAACGGGGGAATCGCCGCCCCTGGGTCGGCCCGCTCATGCTGCGAAAGATAGAACGCCGCCACGGGAAGCGCGCCGCGTTCAGTGACCGGCCCACTGAAGAATGCGGCGCCAATCCGCCGGTAGCCCGCCTCCCAAGCCCGCGCGTACGCCAGCCGCACCCCGGCGAAATCATCGCAGTGAACGCTCGGCAGCCCCGCCCCGGCGTCGCCGCCAAACCAAACCATGCGCGTCCCGGCAACCGCCGCATCCGGGGGGGCGTGCCAAGGCGCCACAACAAACCCGCCATCCAACCCTGTGTCCCGATAGAACCGCGCAAACCGCGCCAGGTTGCCTGCCACCGCCGCATCGGGCACACGCACGGCGTACCCCATCTCCCCGCAGGCACCGGCGAACCCCACACGCATCCTCTCGCTCCAACCCGCAGGACCGGCGGCAGGCCCGAGCCAGGCAAAGTGAACAGGCCGGAGCCCCTGCCCCCGCCGGGCCGCCCGGTAGGCGTTCAGCCGCCCAAGAACCGGGTCGGGCCGGTACCCCATGCGGCGCGCAAGCACCCGCACCCTCTTGCGCAGCGCCGCCGAAATCCGGCGGTCGTTGCGCAAGGCCCGCGCAACGCTGGACCGGTGGACGCCAAGGGCAACGGCCAGGTCCTGGACGGTGACACGTTGCGCCATGGGACGACGTTGCACCTGCGGCGTCCAATGCGCAACTGGGCGCATGATTCCGCTGTATCCCACGCCGCCACGGTGTTGTAGTCCTCGGTTGTTATGAAATTGCGCCCATCCGCTCCCCAGCCGCCCGCCGCCCACACCGCCGCTCCCGGCGCCCATCCATCTGTCCCCGCGCCTCCCGGCCTCAACCGCCGCGCCTTCCTCGGCGCCGCCGCCAAGTCCGCCGCCATCCTCGGGTTCCCCACCATCCTTCCCTCCAGCGTCCTCGGCCTCGACGGTTCGACGCCCCCAAGCGAAAAGGTTGCTGTCGGCCTCATCGGTTGCGGCGGCATCGCCCGCGGCCAGGCCGGCTACGGCGGCAAGGACTCCGTTGTCGCCGCCGTGTGCGACGTCTGGAAGGAGCGCCGGCTCCAGTTCAAGGAGAAAAACGGCAACTGCGCCGACCTCGCCGATTTCCGCGAGCTCTTGGCCCGGCCCGACATCGACGCCGTGCACGTTTCCACCCCGGACCATTGGCATGTGCCCAGGGCCATCCTGGCCGCCGAGGCCGGCAAGCACATGGTGATTGAGAAGCCGTTCGCCATGAGCATCGGCCAGTTGCTCGCCATGGACAAAGCGCTCGCCGGCAAAAAGCTCGCCTTCCAGTACCACGCCGAAAGCCGCAGCAACCCGCGCGCGCACAAGCTCGTCGAACTCGCCGCCAACGGCTGCATCGGCACGATCAAGGAGGCCTTCATCTGGGGGCCGGGCGGCTCCAAGAACCAGTCCGCCCCCAAGGAAGAGCCGCTTCCGGACGGCTGGGGCGACTGGGACCTGTGGCTCGGCCCCGCCCAACCCAAGCCCTACAGCGCATGGCGCTGCAGCTGCGCCGGCGTTTGGAACATGTCCGATTACTCCCGCGGCATGTTGACCAATTGGGGCATCCACCCCGTCAATATCTTCACATGGTGGGCCGACGCCGCCGGCCTGGGCGTGCCCATCGAATACGAGGGCGCCACGGAAATGAACCCAAGCCCCGAATTCAACAACGTCGTCAACTGGGATGTCGTATTGAAGTTCGCCAACGGTTTCACCGCCCGGTTCATGTCCGCCGAGTCCGCCGAAAAACATGGCGTGCCCGCCTTCGACAAGGATTTGAAACCCGGCCCGGCGCACGGCGTTACGCTCGTCGGCGAGAAGGGCTGGTTGCACTGGAACTACCACGGCATCAGCGGCTCGCTGGCCGCCTACGAAGAATTGATGCGGATCAAGCTGGAGCCACTCACCGTACCGGTTCCGGCGTCCCGCGACGGCCACAACCCCGACTTCATCCACGCGGTCCGCGACGGGCAGCCGACCGTCAACGGCTGGCCCGCCACGTTCCACTCCGACCTGATCCCCGTCACGGTGGACCTGATGGCCCGCACGCAGTCCACCAAGGTGTCTTGGGACCCGGAGAAACGCGTGTTCCCCAATTGCCCCGATGCCGCCAAGTTCCTTGTCTGGCCCATGCGCGAACCGTGGCACTCGGCGGTGTACAAGTATTTGGAGGCCTGATCCGGGAGCCCACGATGATCGCATGCTTGCGTCTTGGTTCCGTCGCGGGCGCCGTGGCCGCGGCGCTGGCCGGGTTGGCCCCCGACGCCGCCGCCCAGGCGCCCAAGCCTCCCCGCCCCGTGCTCGACAGCCCGTTCTTCCCGTTCACTTACATCCCCTTGCAAGGACTGCCGGAGCGCCTCGCCGAGCTGGGGTACGCGCCGTTCACGGGTTCGTGGAACGTCCTCAACCTCGATAAGGAACCGCCCGCCGCCGCCGCCGCCACGCTCTCCGAACGCCTGAAAACGCAGGCCGCCAAAGGCCCCGGCGTGTTCTGGGTCAGCATCCGGTATGGCAAGGACAACCCCGCGGCCGGCGAATCCGCCGCGCTCGAAGTGGCGCGCCAGCTTGGCGACGCCGGACAGGCGGCCGGATGGCGGGTCTCCATTTACCCGCACACGGGCGACTCGCTGTTTACGGCCCGCCAGACGCTGCCGTTTGTGCAAAAAGTTTCCCACCCAAACGTCGGGCTGACGCTCAACCTCGCCCACGAACTGCGCAACGGGCAGGGACCGGACTTGCTCGCAATCGTTGACGAAATCCGCGCCCACCTGGACGTGGTCACGATCAACGGCGCGGACAATCCCCCCGGCCCAGGGCCGTGCTTCTGGGGCTGGGACCGCCTGATCCAACCGCTCGGGCGCGGCGACCACGACGTGTACCCGCTGCTGCGCAAGCTGCGGGAGATCGGGTTCACCGGCCCGATTGGGCTCCAGTGTTTCAATATCAAGCTGCCGACTCTGGAGCACTTGACGGCTTCGATGGAAGCGTGGCGGGCCATGCTGGCCCGGCTGGAGAAGGACAAAGAATAAGCGCCGCCGGCTCGGGTCTGCTTCCCGTTGTGCGGCATGGCCCGGCGCAGGCGCGCTTGGAACCCCAGCCCTGAAAGGCTGGCGGCGGCGTTTTGCCGCGTTGCAGACCCGCCCCTGGCCAAAAATGGCGCGGGGCGCGCCCCTTTTGGGAACGCGCCCCGCGTGGTTAGGGCCGTAAGCCGGATTCTGTGTTCCGCGCGTTGCCGCCCGGACGACAGCCATTTCTCTCCCCGGCCCTCGCGGACCGGAGCCCCGCCTCCGCTCGCGCGGGACGGTGGTGCGACCAATACCCGGGACTGTGCCCGGAGGAATCCGGGCCGCGCGGGCCGCGCTGGGTCCCTGTTCTGTCTTGCACCGCGCGAGGTTTTTCAAGCCCCCGGGATCACTCCCGGGACGGTGGGCTCTTACCCCGCCTTTTCACCCTTGCCCCGGTCCCGCGTTTCGGCGGGCGCCGGGGCGGTTTGTTTTCTGTGACACTGTCTGTCAAACCGGGCTTGCGCCCGGCCTGCCTTCGCGTTTTGCGAAGCGCGCCGCCCTGTGGTGTCCGGACTTTCCTCCCCGCCCAGGCTTGCGCCCCGGCGGAGCGGCTGTCTCACCCTGATAATTAGCCTAGCCGCCCGCCACGGAATTTCAACGCGAAACCGAACTTTTCTATTGCGCCCCGCCCGGCCTTCTGTAGTGTCACGACTCCCGTTATGGCAAAAGAAAAGGGCAAAAAATCGAAGAAGTCGGCAGGCTCCAAAAAGCCGGCGGCGAAGGCCAAGGCCTCCCAAGCCGTCAAAGCCAAAGGTGCCAAACCGAAAAAGAGCGCCAAGAAGACGGCTAAGGAGTCCGACAAAAAGGCCACCAAGATTTCCAAGGGCGCCAAAGGCGCCAAGGCGCCCAAAACCCCCAAGACCGCGATCCACCGCGCCAAGCCCGCCCCCAAACCAACCGCGCCCGCGGCGGCTCCGCGCAGACCCGCCCCGGCGCCTTCCGCACCCAGGCCACTGCCGCCCGCGGCGCCTCCGCCGTCGCGCCCCGCGCCCCTCAGACCCGCGCCCGCACGCGTTTCGCGGGAGTCAGCCAATTTCGAGCACGAGCCCGATTTCATCCCCGAGCGCCCCATCGCGTCCCAAGTGGCCCTCACCCCGTTTCTGGAGAGCCAGAAACGCAAGCTTGAGGAGTTGCGCGACCATATCCTCGACCAGATGCAGGACGTCGCCCACGACAGCCTGCGGACCGCCGCCGAAGGGACAGGCTCCGCGTTTGGGCAGCACATGGGCGACGCCGGCTCCGACGCCTACGAGAAGGACTTCGCCCTCAGCCTTCTTTCCCAGGAACAGGACGCCCTCTACGAAATCAACGAAGCGCTCAAACGCATCGAGACCGGCTCGTACGGCATTTGCGAAAAGACCGGCAAATCCATTCCGCGCGAGCGCCTGGAAGCCATTCCCTGGGCGCATTACACCGTCGAAGCCCAGGCCGAACTCGAGCGCCAGATCAAAGGCCGCAACCGTTGGGAGTCCAACCCCCAGTTCATGGATGCCGCCGAGGCCGGCGAAGAGGACGACGACGAGGAATCCGAAGAGGAACAGCGCCCCAAGACCAAGGAAGCCAGCTAAGCGGCGCCCCAACCCACCCCCAATCTCATGGAAAAGAAACCCACCAAAGGCCCGCGCAAGCGCGCCAACCGCGGCTTCCCCAAGCGGCGCATCGACTTCAACGTTGACGACCTCGATTTCAAGAACGTCGATCTGCTGAAGAAATTCGTCACCGAAAAAGGGCGCATCCTTCCGCGCCGCGTCACCGGCATGCCCGCCAAGGCGCACCGCCGCTTGACCCGCGCCATCAAACGCGCCCGCCACGTCCTCCTCGTCAAGTAAAGGAACCACCCCCATGTCCCGCGTCTGTCAAATCACCGGAGTCAAACCCGTCCGCGGCAACCGCATCCTCCGCAGCGGTAAAGCCAAGAAAAAGGGCGGCATCGGCATGCACGTCACCGCCACCACCCCGCGCCGCTTCCTCCCCAATCTCAAACGGAAACGCGTCTTCGTCCCCGAACTCGGGCGGTTCATCTCCGTCCGGCTCACCACCAGGGCGCTCAAGACCATCACCCGCAACGGCGCTTTCAAGACGCTGCAAGCCGCCGGCCTCATCCCCCACGACGCCAAGCCCGTCCGCCCGCCCGCCCCCGCCGCGGAATAGTTTCTACGCCCGAGCACACCCTTTTCCTGGCCGCAGTTCCCGTCTGTCTGTCCCACCTCCCTGAGGGCAGAACAGAGCGGTTCTGGGCAAAAAATGCAAGCCCACAGAACCGCCACCCTCCCCATCTTTCCGTCCCCATCTTTCTGTCCCAACACCCCCGAAGGAAGACAGAAAAATTCGGGACAAAAAAT
>CAYSZK010000082.1:0-3558 GCA_964435495.1 uncultured Verrucomicrobiales bacterium | reverse complement strand
CATCTTTCTGTCCCAACACCCCCGAAGGAAGACAGAAAAATTCGGGACAAAAAATGCAAGCCCACAGAACCGCCACCCTCCCCATCTTTCTGTCCCCATCTTTCTGTCCCAACACCCCCGAAGGAAGACAGAAAAATTCGGGACAAAAAATTGCAAGCCCACAGAACCGCCACCCTCCCCATCTTTCCGTCCACTTGAGTCCTCACCGATTCCTTATACATTCGCATCATGAACGGCGCCATCCCCTCATCCGTCCGCGGACGCGGCGCCACCGTCAACCCCGCTGGACTCTTTGACGCCCTCCACATCGACCCCGATCCCGATCTGGACCCCGCCGATCTCCCCGCTCCGGACACGCGCTTCTGTATCGACGACTCCCGTACCTTCATCACTTCCAACGACAGCCCCGTCATCCCCACCCTCAACGACCACGAAATCCCCGCCATCCTGCGCGCCGCGCGCGACGCCGGCGCCCAACACGCTTCCTGGACCCTCCTCCGCCTTCCGCCGCCCCGATCCCGCCCAGGGCGAACTCGCACTGGACTTCCAACCCGCCCCCCCTCCCAGCCCCGACCCACTCGGGCAAATCCGCCATTCCCCCCTCCCCCCGGGTTCGACGCCCGGCAAAGGGCCGGGTTGAGTTTTCCCTTGTTCTGCCCCACCGTCTTCCCATGGCCGCAAGACGCTCCGCTCTCGCGCCACTGGCCCTGGCCCTCGCGCTGGCGGCCAGACCCGCCCCCAACACCGCCGCGGCCGCCACCAACGCCTCCCCCACCCTCACCGCGCGCGATCTGTTCCGCATGACCGGACCCGAGGCCGCCCGGCGCCTGCCGGCCAGGCTCACCGGCACGCTCCTCGCTTTCGACCCCGACAACGGCCGCCTGTTTCTGGACGCCGACGGCGTGCCCCTGGCCGCCAACGCCAACTGGCAAACAACCCAGGAAAGCCGCCGGAGAATCCCGTCCCTCCAACCCGGCGACATCCTCGAAATCGACGGCATCACCACCGGCGGCGGCGTCACCGCTTTCCTCGCGGGTTCCAAGGAACGGCCCCTCTCCTTCCGCGTCCTCGCACGCGGTCCACTGCCCGAACCCGCCCGCCCGCCCCCCCAGGACATGCTCTCCTTGTCGCACCACGGACGGTGGTCCGAAATCCGCGCCTACGTCGAGTCCATCGAAGACGCCCCCAAGGGCCCGCGCCTGACCCTCATCGCCGCGGGCCGCCGTTTCACCGCCCGCGTCGCGCCTTTCGCCGGACCGCCCCCCGCCCCCCTCCGCCTGGCCGGTTCCGATGTCCGCCTCCGCGGCGTCCCTATCCTCGTCCCCCAGGACCGCCAATCCTGGAGCCGCACCGAGTGGCTGGTGCCGGGACCCGGCTTCCTCGACATCGTGGACCGCGACCTGGCCGCCGCCTTCCAGCAACCTTCCCTGGACGCGCGCGGCCTCTGGCGCCACGCGGGAACCGCCGAACGGGTCCGCGTCCGCGGCGTCATCCTCGCCGCCATCCCAGGCCGCGGATTCCACATGCGGACCGGGGACGCCGCCTTGTGGGTGGAGTCGTTGTTGGCCTCCGCGATTCCGCCGGGCACCCGCGCCGATGCCGCCGGCTTCGCCACCACCGAGAATAACCGGCCCGCGCTCGCCGACGCCGTGACCCGCCCGCTGGGCCGTCCGCAGCCCGTCGAGCCCGTGCCCATTCCTCCAGGCGGCCAGCCTGGCCACCGCCACGACGGGGACCTGGTCCGCATGGAGGCGATGCTCGCCGACCGCATCGAACGCGAGGGCCGGCCGCTCTATCTCATGCGCGCCGGCAACATCTCCTTCTACGCGCAACCCCTCGATCCCGCCAGCCAAGCCTCCTGGCCCGCCCCCCGCCTCGAAAGCTGGCTCGCCCTCACCGGCATCTGCGGCATCAACTCCGCCCCAGGCACCGGCGCCCCCGGCCCAGGCGCGCCCGCGCCGTTCACGCTCTACCTGCGCGGGCCGGACGATCTCACCGTCGTCCATCTCCCGCCCTTCTGGAACACCCAGCGCGCGCTCAGCGTCGCCGCCACCCTTCTCGCCGCCACCCTCGCCACCCTCGCCTGGGCCGCCCTGCTCAAGCGCCAGGTCCGCCGCCAAACCCAGGTGATCGCCGAGAATCTTGACCGCCAGAAAATCGCCGCCGAACGCGCCCGCATCGCCCGCGAGCTTCACGATTCGCTCGAACAAAACCTCGCCGCCATCGCCATTCAATCCGGCCTCGCCGCCTCCCAGGCCACCACCCAGCCCGAACGCGCCCGCGCCTCCCTCGGCACGCTCATCGCCCTCGTCCGCCGCGCCCAGGAGGAAGCCCGCCACGCCGTCTGGCAGCTTCGCTCCCCCCGAACCGGCCAGGGCGATCTGCCCGGGGCCTTCCGCGACTGGCTCGCCGCCGCGTTGCCCGGCCAGAACATCGCCTTCCAAATCGAAGGCGACCCCCGCCCGGTTCCGCCCACCGCCGCCCAGCACATCCTTCGCGCCGGCCAGGAAGCCGTCACCAACGCCCTCAAACACGCCAACGCCACACGCATCGCCATCGGCCTCGCCTTTGCCAACGGCGCCGTCCGCCTCACCGTCACCGATAACGGCAAAGGCTTCGACCCCGCCGCTCCCACCGCCGCGCCCCCGGGCCATTTCGGCCTCCTCGGCATGCGCGAACGCGCCGAACGCCTCCGCGGCCAACTTGACATCGCCAGCCAACCCGGCCAGGGCACGCGTGTCGTCTTGACCGCGCCCCTCCCTCCGGGAAATACTACACCCCCCTGACCCCATCCCACCGGCCCCCATGACCCCGCCCAAAAAGAAAATCCGCGTCCTCCTCGCCGACGATCATTTCGTCGTCCGCCTCGGCCTCGCCGCCACGCTCAACAACGAATCCGACATGGAGGTCGCCGGCGAAGCCACCGACGCCGAAGCCGCCGTCGAATCCTGCATCCGCCTCAAACCCGACGTCGCCATCATCGACCTCCACCTCCCCGGACGCGATGGCATTGCCGCCATGCTCGACATCCTCCAAGCCAACCCCGCCGCCCGCGTCCTCATCCTCTCGGTCCACGAAGGCGACGAAAACATCCTCCGCGCCATGGAGTCCGGCGCCATGGGCTATCTCTCCAAATCCGCGCCCCACGACGAAATCCTCGCCGCCGTCCGCGCCGCCGCCCAGGGCACACCCCATCTTTCGCCCGAGCTCTCCGAAAAACTCGCCCGCCGCCGCGAACGCCCCGACCTCACCCCGCGCGAGCTTGCCGTCCTCAAGCTCGTCGCCCGCGGCTCCCTCAACAAGGAAATCGCCGCCGACCTCGGCATCGCTGAAATCACCGTCAAGCAATACGTCAGCTCCATCCTCCGCAAACTCGGCGTCCTCGACCGCACCCAGGCCGCCACGGCCGCCATCGCCCGCGGCATCGTCCGCATCGAGTAGCCCCCGGCCCATCCCGGTTGCCGGCGCCCCCCTCCCGCGCTATACATTGCCCATGCGGCTCCTCTCTTTCGCCGAGCGCCTTAACACCTTCTTCTACCGCAAGGAGGTCCGCCGCCT
>CAYSZK010000081.1:0-18255 GCA_964435495.1 uncultured Verrucomicrobiales bacterium | reverse complement strand
AAAAAGCGCGTCCATCCAGGCTGGCGATCGGGACCAGCGTCACGCTGACCCTGGTATTCGCCGGAATCATCACCGGATTCATCAACTACTTCGCGTCGCGGCATTACAAGACGCTGGACCTGTCCGGATCGGACTATTTCACCCTGTCGGACAAGACGGTGAACGTGGTCAAGGGGTTGAAGGAACCGGTGGAGATGTACTTCTTTTTCAATCCGGAACACCAGTTGTTCGACAAGGTGCGCACCCTGTTGCGGAGCTACCAGAACGCGGCGGGGGAGAAGCTGAAATTCGAGGTGATCGATCCGAACCGGGATTTGCTGCGGGCGCAGACCCTGGCGGAGCGGTTCCGGCTGACGGACTACGACGACGTGGTGATTTTGGCGCAGGGGGACAAGAGCAAGTTCGTCAACGCCGACGCGATGGCGGAGATGGATTTCGGCAATCCGATGATGGGGACGCCGCCGCGGATGCGGGCGTTCAAGGCGGAGGAGGCGATCACTTCGGCGCTGGTGTCGCTGGCGCAAGGCGAACCGGCGCGGGTCTATTTTCTGGCGGGGCACGGGGAGGGGGACATCGAGGGGATGGATCCGAGGACGGGCTTTTCGGAGCTCAACGAGCGGATCAAGCGGGAGAACATCCAGACGGCGAAGTTGAACCTGGCGGTGACGCCGGAGATACCCACCAACACGGCGGCGCTGGTGATCCTGGGGCCGCGGCAGCCCTTCCAGCCGGCGGAGGTGGACCTGATCAACAAGTATCTGGACGCCAACGGGCGGTTGCTGGTGTTTCTGGACCCGATGACGCGCCACGGGTTGGAGGGGGTGCTGGGGCGGTACGGCGTCGAGGCCCGGGAGGATTTGGTGATGGGCGCGATGCGGATGATGGGCGAACGGGTTTTGGCGGGCATGGCGCCGGCGACGGAGTACGCCAGCCATCCGGTGGTGGACAAGTTGCGTGGGGTGACGGTGCTGTTCAGCAACAGCCGCTCGTTCAAGGTGGCGGCGGACCAGAATCCAGGCGCGGTGGGGCGTCCGGTGGAATTGGCGAAAGCGCCCGAGAGTTTTTGGGGCGAGAGCGACCCGACGGGGGAGGCGCCGGCGTTTAACGAGGGGAAGGACAACAAAGGGCCGGTGACGCTGGCGGTTGCGGTGGACACGGGCAAGGTGGGGGACGCGAACGTGGATTTGGAGGGGGCGCGGCTGGTGGCGGGCGGGAGTTCGACCATGTTCATGAACAGCCAGCTTCTGGCGTTGCAGGGTGGCTTGGATTTCTTTCTCAACGCGCTGAACTGGGCGCTCAAGAAGGAGACGCAGATGGGGATTGCGCCCAAACAGGTGCGGGAGTTCACCATCAATTTGCTGCCGGCGCAGATGAACACGCTGGCGGTTACGGTTTGCGGGCTGGTGCCGCTCTGCCTGCTGGCGGTGGGAATCGCCGTCTGGCTGCAGCGCCGGGTGTGACCGGCGGCGGGCTTCCCGCGGAAGAAGGAGGCGGATTATGAACAGTCGTACACCCCTGGTTCTTGGCGTCCTTTGCCTGGTGCTGGCGGCGTTTTACTGGTTTGTCGAGAGGAAGACGGAGACCACGGCGGACCAGGAGCGCACGGCGAAGCGGGTATTCGGCGAGTTCGAGCGCGACAAAATCGACCGCATCGACATCCGCAACGAGCACGGCGACATTCTGATGGAAGGAAAACGGGACCAATGGAAGCTGGAGGCCCCGGTGCATGATGGCGCGGACAACTCGGAGGTCGCCTCGTTTTTATCGGCCCTGGAGCATCTCGACCGAACCCAGCGGTTCCAGGTGAAGAACGTGGAGAAGGACCTCGACACCTACGGCCTGGAGAAACCGCGGGCGGTGTTGCGGGTGAAATGGGGCGGTGACCAGATCGAACTGCGGATAGGGCGGCAGGCGCCCGTGGGCGAGTTTGTCTATGCGCAGGCGCAAAAGAACAGCCCGGACGTCTATGTCATCGGCAAGCGCATGGCTGATGACCTGCTCCGGGACGCCAATGCGTGGCGGGACAAGCGGCTGGTGGCGTTTCCCGAGTCCGACGTGAAACGGATGCGGATCACGCGGGGCGGGCGGGACATCGAAGTCCGCAAGCGCGAAGGCGGGTGGATGCTTACCCAACCGATCGGCGCGCGGGGCGCCGAGACGGAGATTCAAAATCTGATCCGCGCGGTGGTGGACGGGCGGATCGGCAGATTTGTCTCGGAAGACGCCAGCGACCTGGACGCCTATGGCCTGCGAGAGCCCAGCCTGGCGGTGGAGTTCGACGTGAAAGGGGAGGATGGCAACCCCGAACTCGTGTTCGGAGCGCCCACCAAGGAAGACCCGGCCGCGGTGTACGCGAAACGGGGAGGAGGCAAGGCGCCGGTATTCGCCGTGTCCACGAATGTGACCCAGAAACTGTGGGCCGAGGTTGAGTCCCTGCGCGACCGAAAACTCGCGCGGCTGGTGGCGGAGGAGGTGGACCGGGTAGTGCTGCGCGACGGAACCAACCGCGTCGAGGCAGTCCGCACGGGCGGCAAATGGCGGGAACCCGGCGGCGAGGGGCGGGTATTGAACGGCGAACCGGTGGACGCCTTCGTGCGGCGCGTGCGCGACATGCAGGTGTCCCGTTTTGTGGCCGACGCGGTCGCGGACCTTAAGAAGCACGGGCTGGACGCCCCGGCGGCGCGGGCTGAGTTCTGGACAACGGAGGAGGCCGGAGAGAATTCCAAGAAGGACGGGGAAGAGGACGGGGACGGCGGGAAAGATTCGAAGAATAAGGACGGCGAATCCGGGGACAAGAGCGGGAAGAAGGACAAAGACGGGAAGAAAGACAAAGACAAAGACAAAGACAAAGGCAAGGAGAAGGAGAAGGAGAAGCCGGAGCGGGCCGCCAAGCTTGCGGTGGCGATTGAGATTGGAAAGGCCGAGAAGGGGGAACGGTTCGCGCGGCTGGAGGACGAACCGTTCGTGGTCGCCGTTTCCACCAACGACTTCGCGGCTTTCCAGGTTGCTCCGTGGGCGTGGCGCTCCTTGGATGTTGGTGCGGGCAAGCCCGAAAAGGCAACCCAGGTGCGGATTACGCGCGGCGGAGTGGCCGAAGTGTATGAGCGGGATGGCGCGTTATGGAAGGGCCCGCAAGGCGCCGCTGATTTCAGTTCGGTCGCGTCGCTCCTCGGACGGCTGGCGACTTTGCAGGCGGTCCGGTGGCTTGGGCCGCAGCCCGGCAGGGTTTTGAAGGCGGCGGATTTGGTGGTTGAGGCAACGGGCGAAGAATTCCCGCCGGCCCTCTCGATCTGGAAGGGGTCGCCGCCGCTGGGACGGTTGGACGGCGGGGGCGCTTTGTATTTTGAACTCAGCGCGGCGGACATGGCGGTTTTCGAAACGCCGATTCCCGCGGCCACGACCAACGCCGCGCCGGCGGGTGCGGAAGCCGGGACCACCAACGCGGCGGCGGTGACCGAACCTGTCGCGGTTCCGGCGGAGTAGCGATTTCAGGGGGGCGGGCATGGTTGCCGCCCCCTTGGTTTGCACAAGAGGAACTCCGAAGGCTGTGGCAGGCGCCGTTTCCCGCCCCAACATTGTGATCGTCATCGCGGATGACGTGACCCCGTCTTATCACGGCTGCTATGGCGGCCCGACGCCGACGCCGGCAATCGACCGGCTGGCGCGGGAGGGCGCGATATTCCATCGGGCGTGCGGCGTGGCGCCCCTGTGCAATCCGAGCCGGTTTACTATCTTCACGGGCATGTATCCCGGGCGGGCGCCTTCGGCGTCGGCCGGCTGTTCGCCTGGGGACCCTTATTCCATCCAGCAGAACGCCGACGTGACGCCCGCGATGGCGGCGCTTCCGCGGCTGTTGCGGGCGGGCGGCTACTTCACCGGGCATGTGGGCAAATGGCACAGCAACTTCACGCACGCGGGGGCGAAGGAATGGCCGGAACACCTGGGGCGCGGCGCGGACCCGGATGATCGGGCGGTGGATGCCGCCCTGCGGGACCTGCAGGAAACGCACAAGCGGACGGTCCGGGAATGCGCGGGCTTCGAGTGGGTCCAGGCGGTGCATTGGGGCAATGTCGGCGCGGCGAACAAACCGGACGCGCTTGGCCATCACAACCCGGCGTGGAAGACCGACGCGGCACTGGAATTCCTGGAGGAAGCGGCGCGGGATGGGCGTCCCTTCTACCTTCACCTTGCCAACACCGTGCCGCACGGGCCGGACGTGAACCTGTCGCTGGGCGCGGACCACAGATACACGCCCGCGGGCAAGCTCGGCGCCCCTCCGCACAGCCATCCGCCGGATGAAACCGTGCCGCGCCGGTTGCGGGCGGCGGGTTTGCAGACGGAGGGGCCAATCGCGGGGATCAACACCGGAATGGTGATGATCGACGACCAAATCGGCGCGCTGCTGGGGAAGCTGGAGGCGATGGGCGCGGTACAGAACACGATATTCCTCTACACGGCCGACCACGGAATCTTCGGGAAGGGAACCTGCTACCTGGGCGGGTTCCGCCTCCCGCTGGTGGTCCGCTGGCCGGCGGGCATCCAAGCCGGGCAATCGGTCGATGCGCCCGTTTCGTTTGTGGATTTTCTGCCCACCTTGTGCGAAGCAGCCGGAGTGGCCGTCCCGGGACCGGACCGGATCGACGGGGTGAGTTTTCTGGATGGGTTAACGGGGCGCGGACCGTGGCGGCGGGAGGCGGCGTATCAGGAGATGGGCGTGTCGCGGGGGTTGTTGAAAGGGTCATGGCATTACGTCGCCTTTCGTTATCCGGCCTCGGTCATCGCCCGGATGGAGGCGGGGGAGATGGAGATGCCCCCGGACGTGTCGGGCTACGGGGAGAGTCCGTTTGGGGATTTGAACTTTCGCTACAAACCGTCCTATTTCGAGCCGGAGCAACTGTACAACATAAGCGAGGACCCGGACGAGCGGCGTAATCTGGCGGATGATCCGGCTTGCGCGGGGGTGTTGGAGGCAATGCGGCGGGAGCTTTGGGCTGTCACGGCGCGCCTGCCGGGGCCGTTCCCGCGGGAGGCGCCGGCGTTCATGCGGTCGGCGAGGTTCCATGAGATGGTGGAGCGGCGGCGCGCGCGGCTGCCGTCGATCCCCTATTATCCGCAGGGGCACGACGCGGAGGCGGTGTACAACCGAAACCAGCGGGATCCGCTGGCCGCGGGGTGATGCCCGCCCGTGGCGAGGGGTGAGCCAGCGCCGCAAATGCGCTTTGTGCAAGGGCCCGAGTGGCACGATTTCGCCGGCATCGCGAGGCGCCTTGGGAGGCAACCTTGGCGGTTGCGCGAGGCGGGGACGGGGGGTTTTTGGGGGGCGGGGAGGGCTTAAAATTTCTCAAAAACCAGGTTGACGGCGGTATTGTGGGTCGGCAGGCTGCTTGTCCCACCGGTTCAGAGCCGTTCGGCTGGGTGGGACCCGGAACGCAGCATCAGAACGCCGTCAGGCGCGCGGCGGGCCGGAAAGGGACCCGAGGCTGCCGGTCGTGAGGCCGGCCGGGTCGGAACGGTAAACCCCGCGCCGGCGGGCAACCCGGCGGAATCAAGTGCAAGGAAGGAGCATCGAGCCATGTCGGCGATGCAGGAATTATTGAGCAGGTCGAACCGCGTATTCACGGAAGGTTCGATAGTCAAGGGACGGGTCATCCAGAAGGGCGAGCGGGAGATGCTCGTCGATATCGGCTACAAGAGCGAGGGCGCCATACCGCTTTCGGAGTTTGATGAACCGGACCAGGTGGTGGTTGGCGACGAGGTCGAGGTGTTGCTGGAACGCTTCGAGAATGACGAGGGGATCGTTGTTTTGTCGCGTGAAAAGGCGGCCCAGAAACAGAACTGGGACCGCGTGGTGAAGATTTTTGACGAAGGCGGGCTGATCGACGGCAAGGTGCGGTCGGTTGTCAAGGGCGGCCTGATGGTGAGCATCGGCTGCGACGCCTTCCTGCCGGGGTCGCAGATTGACGTGATTCCGCCAAAGAACCTGGGCCAGTTTGTGGGCCAGACGATCACGGTGCGCATCGTGAAGCTGAACGAGGAACGCAAGAACGTCGTCGTGTCGCGGCGCGAGATCATCGAGGAGGAACGCAACCGGAAACGGGCGGAACTTCTTGGCCGCATCCAGAAGGGCGACCTCGTGCCTGGCATGGTGAAAAACCTCACCGAGTTCGGGGCGTTCATCGACCTGGACGGCATCGACGGCCTGCTCCACATCACCGACATGTCCTGGAACCGGATCAGCCATCCCTCCGAGATGCTCAAGGTCGGCGAAACGATCGAGGTGATGATCCTCGACGTGGACAAGGAGAAGGAGCGCGTGTCGCTGGGGCTGAAGCAGAAGACCGAGAATCCGTGGGAAAAGATCGCGGAGCGCCTGCCGGTCGGGACGCGGGTCAAGGGCTCGGTCACCAGCCTGTTGCCCTATGGCGCGTTCGTGCAGATCGAGCCCGGTGTCGAGGGCCTGGTCCATGTTTCGGAGTTGTCCTGGACGCGGCGGATCGCGCGGCCATCGGACGTGCTCAAGGTGGGGCAGGAGGTGGACGCGGTGGTGTTGAGCGTGAACCCGGCGGAGCAGAAAATCTCGCTGGGCGTGCGCCAACTGGAGCCCAATCCTTGGGACGAGGTGCATCTGCGTTTCCCGGTGGGGCGGCCCGTCAAGGGGATCGTGCGCAATCTCACCGCGTACGGCGCCTTTGTGGAGTTGGAGGACGGCATCGACGGGATGATCCACGTTTCCGACATGTCCTGGACGCGGAAGGTGAACCATCCGTCGGACGTATTGAAGAAAGGCGACGAGCTGGAGGCAATGGTGCTGGAGATCGACAAGGTCAACCAGCGCATCGCGCTCGGGCTCAAGCAGCTCAGCGACGACCCGTGGAAGGTGATCGAGTCCCGCTTCAAGATCGGCGACACGGTCACCGGCAAGGTCACCAAACTGGCGTCGTTCGGGGCGTTTGTGCAGTTGCAGGACGACATTGACGGCTTGGTGCACATTTCGCAGATCAGCGACGACCGGGTCGAGAAGGTCAAGGATGTGCTCAAGATCGGGCAGGAGGTCACCGCGCGGGTCATCAAGGTGGACCGCGCCGAGCGGCGGGTTGGCTTGTCGATCAAGGCGTGCAACTACAGCCCCGAACAGCTCGAGGCCGAGCGCGCCGCGTTCGATACGATCCGTCCGGGCGAGGACCTCGTCACCATGGGTTCGGCCTTCGACAAGCTCGACGAATACCGGCCCGGGCAGAAGAGCGGTTCCTGACCGGAACCGCGCACCGATCCCCGGCACGGGCGCCCGCCCGCGCCGGGGGAGGGCGGACGCATGAAACCGGAGGAACAGTTGGAACGGCTGGTGGCGGGCGCCGAGCGCGTCGTGTCGCCGGAGGAACTCCTCGCGAAGCTGCGCGCGGGCCGCCCGTTGCGGGTCAAACTCGGGTTTGATCCTTCCAGCCCGAACCTGCACATCGGCCACGTCGTGGTTCTGGACCGCATCCGGCGGTTCCAGGATTTGGGGCACACCGCGGTCATCATCATTGGCGATTTCACCGCGCGGATCGGCGACCCGACGGGGCGTTCGAAGACGCGTCCGGCGCTGAGCCGGGAGGAGGTGGAGGCCAATGCCGCCACATACCGGGAGCAGGTGTTCCAGGTGCTGGACCCGGCGCGCACGGAAATCCGGCGCAACGGCGAGTGGTTCGACGCGTTCACCTACGCCGACGTCCTGCGGCTCAATGCCCAGATGAGCGTGGCCCAGCTCCTGGAGCGGGACGATTTCCGCAAGCGCTACACCGAGGGGGCGCCGATCAGCCTGACGGAATTCCAGTATCCGCTGGTGCAGGGCTACGATTCGGTGATGATCCGGTCGGACGTGGAATTGGGCGGGAGCGAACAGCTATTCAACAACCTCGTCGGGCGCGACTTGCAGAAGGGCGCAGGCCAGGAGCCGCAGGTGGTGATGATCTTCCCGATCCTCGCGGGCACCGATGGCGTGCAAAAGATGAGCAAGTCGCTGGACAACGGGATCGGGATCACCGACGCGCCCGGGGATATGTTTGGCAAGACCATGAGCATCAGCGACGAAACGATGGCGGCCTGGTATCGCGTTTTCCTGGGGGAGCCGCTGGATGCGGCGGCCCACCCGATGGAGGCCAAGAAGCGGCTTGGGGAACGGATTGTGGCCCGGTTTCATTCCCTGGCCGCGGCGGCGGAGGCGCGGGCGGGTTGGGAGCGGCAGTTCTCCCAACGCCAGGCCCCGGAGGCGATGCCGGAGTTCCGCGTTCCGGCCGAAGGCATGAAAGCGTGGGAGTTGTTGAAGGCGTCGGGCCTTGCGCCGAGCGGCGGCGAGGCGCGGCGGATGATCAAGCAGGGGGCGGTGTCGTTGGACGGCGCCCGTGTGGGCGACGAGAACCAAATCCTGGCCGCGCCGGGCGTGCTCAAATACGGCAAACGCCAGCATCTGCGGCTGGTGGGGTAGCGGGCTCGGGCCGGCCCGGCGGCGCGAGAAGGCGGCTGCTGTTGCCGCGGCGCCGGGACGCGGACCGGCCTTCGATCCAGCGGCAGGGAATCAGCGTCTCCGTGCAGTCCGGTTGCGCGCCGCGCGTCCGCTGGCGGATTTGCCGGTCCAATAAGTCCAGCGCGTGCGCAAACTCCGCGTCGGGCGAAGCGGCGATCCCGGCGGTTTCCGCGGTGGGGTCGTGCTCCGGCCCGGTATGCAGCGCCGCAAACCGAATGTCGCCCGGGACGTCGTACCCGGCTTCCTTGAGCCAGTAGTGGAAGGCGGGGCTGAAACCGACGACGCCGTCCGGGCCCCAGGTCCGCACCCAATCCACGAACCGGGCGCGCAATCCGCCGCTGTCGGCGAGGGACTCCCGGAAGAGCGGGAGGGAGGATCGTTGGCTGGCCGATGCCTGGCAGTAAAGGGCGGCGGCCATGCGCTCGATGTCATCGGGATGCTCCGGGGCGTGGCGCCCGAGGGCGAAGCCGATGTGGCGGCAGCCGCGTTCGGACAAGACGCGGAAACATTCGACGACCTGGCGGTGGCAGTCGTGGCGGACGAGGGGAAACGGCGCCGGATGCCGCGGCCGTCCGAGCACGGCCACGGCAAAGCACTCCCAAGGGAAATGCGGAAGATCAATGAGCCCGTGGTGGATGTTGACGATCACGCCTGAAACCCCTTGATGATACAGGCACGTGCCAATCGCGTGGGCCTGGCCGGGGTTGCCAAGGTCGCACGCGCGGGCTTCGTAGCCAAGGCTTGCGGCGCGCGCGGCCATGGTTGGGGTCAGGAGGGGTTGCGAGCCCATGCCGAGCACGGCGACCGGGAGTCCTGATTCCGGCGCATTGCCGCGGCGGAACCGGCGCGCGGCAAACGAAGCGGCGAGCGGATCGGGACGGTAGCCGAGCCGTTCGGCAAGGACGCGTACGCGGTTGCGCGTATCCTCGCCCACGGCGCCGGTGCCGCGGATGGCGAGGGAAACCGTGGCGGGGGACAGGCCCGCGGCGCGGGCGACGTCCTGGAGGGTGACGCGGCGGATCGCCATGAAAGATTGCTTCTAGGCCGGGAGCGGGCGCGGGTCAAGCGCGGGGAAGGCCTTGGGCGGGTGGGCCGGGTTGGGTCCTGGCGGCGCTTGCTTGCGCACGTAAACAAAAAATAAGAAAGTGATTTATGGAACAGTTGAAAAAGTGGAATCATTGCGCGCTTTGCGGGTAATTCAGCCGGTTTACCCGCATAATGCGGGTTAAAACAGGCATGCCATGGCGTTCATCGGGCGAAATATTTCGACTTTTGATAAACGGTTTGAAAATCAGGCCCGTTGACCGCGCCAGCCCGTGCCGCTAACGGAATCGGCCATGAACCCGGCAAGGAACTTCGCGCCCAGTCTTTCGCGCGGGCCGTTCCCCGTGTTCCTCCGGGGTGCGCCCTGTGCGGGCCTGCCCCGGACACCGCGCAGAACCAACAAGGAAAAAAGGAGTGACCAATGATCCGCAGAAAGCATGACAGCACGACGGGCATCATCCGTGTATTTGTGGCCGCCACGGTGCTTGCCGCAATCCAGGCCGGAGCGGGGGTGGCAACGTCGAACCTGCCGCAGGTGGGATTCCATCCGGCGGGCATCAGTTACTGGGGCTCTCCGAATTTTGGCAACGCCCTCTGGATGGAGGATCGCAACTGGCGAATCAGCCACGGGGGCAACGTGTTCTCCAACACGGCGCCGGGACAGGTGGACAATCTTGGAAATCCGCTGAGCTTTTCAACCAACGGTGGCGCGCAATATCTGATTGCGCATCCCGGGCAGAACAATCCAAACAAGGGCCTGTTCACAGGGCGGGTGGAGTTGCGGTGGACCGGCGCGGCCGACATCCGGGTGGGGAACGGCTCGTTCACCAACGCGGGGAGTTCGGGCGCCGCGACCGGGGTCCTGACCAACGGCGTGCGCGTGTATACCATGGCCTCGAACCCGAACGGAATGGAGGTTCGGGTCTATGCCATCCAAAGCGCCAATCCGCCGAAAAACATCAAGCTCTGGCTGCCGGACCCGGCGAATCCGCAGGGCGCGTCGCTGGTGAACCAGACCTTCCATCCGCTGGCTGTGGCACGGCTTGCTGACAAGGATTGGAAATACATCCGGTTCATGGACTGGCTGCCGGCAAACGCCTCTCCGCAACAAGATTGGGTGGACCGGCGGCCTCCGGGCCATACATTCCAGGCAGGGGTGATCAATCCGCGGAGTCCGGCGCCGGGCGTGACCAACGCGAACGGGACGGACAAGTTTCCCGGGCCGAAGGTGACAGGGGTGGCCTTTGAGCACATGGTCGCGCTGTGCAACGCCAGCCAGAAATCGATGTGGGTCAACGTGCCGCATTTGGCGACCGACACGTTTATCACCAACTTGGCGCGTGTCGTCCGGTTCGGATCCGACGCGAACGGCAACCCGTACACCTCCACGCAGGCGAACCCGGTCCACGCGCCTTTGGCGACGAACCTCCAGGTGTTCATCGAGTACTCCAACGAGATTTGGAGCAACGGCGGCAGCTTTCCGCAGGGCGACTGGGCGGCGGAGCAGGGGGCCAAGGTTGGATTGTCGAAGGCCCAGTGGAACGCGCGCCGGTTCTGCCGGGTCTGGCAGGTTTTCCGGCAGGTCTTCGGCGGCGACTCGCGCTTGGGGAAGGTCGCGGCCGTGTGGACCGGGCTATTTTGGTACACGCGGGATTTTCTGGCGGAGATGCGGAGCTACGGCCCGGCCCTGAGCCCGGCCCAGGAACCGGACATCATCGCGCCGACGACCTACTTCGGCAACGGCATCCAGGATTGGGTTTACCAAAAGGCCCAGGACCAGGCGGGAACCGGCGACCCATGGTTTTTCACCGGCGAATATTTTGACGCCGATTCCGGCACCAACGTGAACCTCCGGCCTGTCTCCCTGCCGTCCACCAACGCCTACTGGACAAGCACGGCCGTCACCAACCACATGCGCGAGGCGTTCCGCGAATGGACGCGCCGGCTGCTTTCGGGCGACGCGCAGGAGGGCGCCGGGCCTGATGCGACGGGCGTTGGCGGAGGCTTTTCGCAGTGGCTCGTGGATTTGGCGCGGACGAACTTCCCCTCGGTGAAGCCGATTGTGGCCTACGAAGGCGGGCCGTCCCTGTACACCGATGACAAGGACGGGGGGGATTCACGCGACGACGGAATCACGGCGTTCATCGTGAAAATGAACAGCCAGCCAGAGTTCCGGGACGTCTATTACCAGCACCTCAACATGGCCAAAGACAAGGGGCTCTGGTCCCACATGATGTACACGGCCACAGGCGATTGGGGCAAATTCGGGCAGTGGGGCCACCTCCGCCTGCTCGCGGACGATCCCAACACGTCGGTGAAATACAAGCTCATGAAGGATTTCATGGATGAGTTCGCCGCGATCCGCCAT
Source organism: uncultured Verrucomicrobiales bacterium (assembly GCA_964435495.1). Lineage (GTDB taxonomy): Bacteria > Verrucomicrobiota > Verrucomicrobiia > JADLBR01 > JAIBCM01 > CAYSZK01. The sequence goes on along the minus strand of CAYSZK010000081.1, from coordinate 6,340 downwards.
GTGAACGCGCCGCAGGGCGCCGTCCCGAAGTTCGACACACCCCACTATCTGCCCCAGGCGTATGTGGGCGTGGCGTACAACGCCCAGGCCACCACCAGTGGCGGTAACGGCACCCGGACGCTGGCGATCATTGGGGCGGACCTTCCCGGCGGCTTGTCGGCGTCGGTCGTGAGCGGCGCGCTCCGCGTCACCGGCACGCCCACGGAGGTCGGATCGGCCTATGTCTATTGCCGCGTCAAGGACGCGGACGGCGACCCCGCGTGGCGGACGTACAGCATCCGGGTGGTGCAGCGGTCGGCGGATCCCACGGTGACCGTCACGTTCGAGAGCGTGCCGCTGAGCCCGACGTCGTCGATCACCGAGCCGCTGGACGTCTCCGGGTACCGGTTCACGTCGCTCGCGGGCAACCAGCTCGTGGTGCAGGGCGCGACGCCAACCAACGACTGGAACGCGGGCTGGGAGTCGAAAGTGCTCAAAACAAGGAGTTGGGGCCAGGGGCACCGTGTGCAGAAGGCCAACGGCGGGTTGTTTGATCTCTCGTCCATGGAACTCGCGGCCTTCCAGGGCTCAACCAACGGCGGCAGCGCCAGGATCACCGGCTTCGCGCTGGGCGGCGTGCAGTTGGTCAAGATCGTGAATCTTCCCAACGTGAAGAAGCCCATGACGCGCGCGCTCTTGGATTGGGTGTCACTTGAGAAAGTTGAGGTCCTCTGGTATGACCAGCCCGGAGGGACGGGCAGCGGACGCAACGGCGCGATTGACAATCTGGTGTTCAACGGGCCGCAGACGTTCTCGGTGGACCGGGATTGGTGGACGGGCATCGGCGGCACCGCGCTGGCGGCCCTCACCACCAACGCGAACTTCCCGAACAATCCCAATGGGCGGGACCTGCTGCCAAGCCTGCAAGGCGCCAACTGGAACAATCCCGTGCAAACCACAAATTGGGCGAACAGCTACGGCCAGCGCCTTTATGGGTACCTCATCCCCGAGTCCAGCGGCCAGTTCAAGTTCTGGATTTCGGGCGACGACAACTGCGAGTTGTGGTTGGGCACCGGGGCGAGTTACACCAGCCGCCGGCGCATCGCCAACGTGCCGGGATGGACGGCGGCGTTGCAATGGACGAAGTACACGAACCAGGCCTCGGGGCCCATCAGCCTCACCGCCGGGCAGCCCTACTACATCGAAGTGCTGCACAAGGAAGGTGGCGGCAGCGACAGCGTCGCGGTGGGTTGGGTGAAGCCTGGCCAGACCAACGCGGCCCCCTCGGAGATCATCCCGGCCAGCGTGCTCTCGGCCTGGAGCGCCGGCGAGCCGTGAGCCCGGCCCGCCCCGCCGCGGCGTTCCGCGGCGGGGCCGCGGCGGCGCAAACAAGCGGGAGCCGCATCCCCGCATCCCATCTGTGGATCAACCGGAACGGGCGCGGAATCAGACGGCGGGGAACCCGTCCCAGGCGGCGCGGAGCATGGCTTGGAAATTCTCCGGGGCCATGGCGGCGGTGACGGAGTTGCCCGAGCCAAGGGCGTAGCGGCGGCAGCGGGTCTTTTCGACCAGCGCCCGGCATCGGCGGTAAATGGCTTCCGGCGTGGACCGCACCAGGAAATCGTTGTCGATGCCGCCCAGGACCCCGATTCGGCCGTGGTAGTCCGCCCAGGCGTTCTCAACGGGGCGGATGACATCCTCGTAGGAGTGTTTGGCGTCGTAGCCCATGCCGGTGATCACATCGTCCATGACCGCGAACACGTCGCCGCAGGCGTGGAGGATGGCGATCTTGCCCGCGGCATGGGCGGCCTCGACGACGGCGCGGTGCCAGGGGAAGACCGACCGGCGCAGCGTTTCCGGGGCGAGGACGGTGTTGGTGCGGTACCCCCAGTCGTCGCAGACCTGGACGGCGCCGATGAGAGGGTGCGCGGCGCAGGCTTCCACGAGCCGGGCCTGCCGCACGCCGATGCGCCGGCCCAGTTCGTCGAGCAGTTCCGGTTCGTCGGCGGCGGCCAGGCAGGCGTTCTCGAACCCCATCAATTCGATGATGAGATCGAACGGCCCGTGGGCGATGGTGAGCATGAGTTTCATGCCGGCGGGGAAGTCCGGCTGGATGCCGTCCAGCAGGAAACGCACGCGCGGAAAATCCGGCTCGGGCCATGGGTAAGCCTCCATTGAGGCTTCGTCGGCGATGAGGCCGCCGCTGTATTGGGCGACGCTGTGGTCCTTGCCGCGCTCGGGAAGCGGGAAGTTCAGGAATCCCGCCCAGCAATCGCCCACGCCCAGCACGTCGTAGCCGAGCGCGGCGAAAGCGCGGGCGGCGTTGAGGACCCAGCCCCACGGCGGGTTGTCGTTGTCGATCCGGCGCGGCCCAAGCACGGGATCGATGTGCGCGAACTCGATGTAATGCTCGTACAGCACGGGACGGTCGGGCGCCTCCCCCGAGACGCTTTTCCGGAACTGGTCGAAGTCGGGTGGGAAAGGCCGGCTCATGGCGGTGGTCAGCGGGGCCGGGTGTAAAGCACCGGGTACGCGGCGTCGTCCAGGCGTTCGCCCGGGCGGGTGTCGCGGACGACGGGCCAGTGTTGTTCCTGGAAGGCGTTCTCCGGCCTGGGATTGAGGCGCGCCTCCGCGTCCGCGATGAAAATGGTGATGATCATGCGCGGTTCCGTGCCGGTGTTGCCCATGGTGCCGTGGAGCAGGCTCGCGTAATGGACTGAACAGTCCCCGAGCTGGAACGGCTCGATCTCGGGTTTCAAGCCGTGTTCCCGGATGTGGGCGTCCACGGCGCGTGCGCCCTCTTCGCTGATCGGATGGGTTCGCAGCGAGCGGTCGGTGTGCGTTTGGGGGATGAACCCGAGCGCCCCGTCCATCACCTCCAGGCTGCGGAAGGGAATCCAGACCGCGCAGACCTTGTCCGTGTCGAGGGGGATGTAGTAGGCGTCGGTGTGCCACGCGGTGGGCGTCCCGCCCGGCTCTTTGATCAGGACGTGATCGCCGAAAAGGCGGACCGACTCGCAGCCCATCAAGTCCGCGGCGAACCGGCCAATGCCCGGGGTGAGGAGGCGGCGGCGCAGTTCCGCATCTTCCAGCGCCAGACCGGTAAGCTGCAAGAAACTCCGCTCCTTGAAGGCGTTTCCTTCCGGGGCTTTGGCGGCGGCCTTCTCCCGCGCTTTGCGTTCGAGGATCACGCCGGTTTCCCGCAGCGCAGCCGGGTCCAGCGCGGCGCGGAGATAGACGAAACCTTTCTCCTGGAAATGGAGGGTCTCGCCGGGGTTCGGGGCGCGGAGAGCGGGGCAGGCGGACGGGAGCGCGGAGGATTCAGCGGCGGCGGTGGCGGTGGGCATGGGAAAGAAATGGCATGGAACCGGGCGCCGCGCCAGAGCGGCAGTTTCGATTATTCTTGTTGTTTTTTAAGGTTTTGATGGATTCAGGGGGTGAGTTCGGGGCGATGCGCGCAGATGATCCACCGTGGCCCGCCGCTTGGCACGCCCGGCGGAAGCCTTTTGCGGATGGGTCTTGATTATTGGATGGCGCCGGAGCGGGTTGTGCGGCCCGCCGGGACGCCCGATCATTTCTTGCTTTTTGTTCATGGGCGGGGCGGCGCGTCGCGGAGGCGCCGCGCGCGGCCCGATGGGGCGGCGTCCTGGCTGGTCTGGTGGCTGCCGGGCTGGAGGCACGAGTATGGCGACGGGGAGCGGCCATGGGTCCACTCCTGGATTCATGGCACCGGGGCGGCGTTTGAGCGTTGGGCGCGGCAGGCGCGGACGGGGGTTTGGGTGGCGCTGGGCGGCGGCGTGGCGGAGGAGTTGTGGGTGCATTGGGGGCAGCTTGCGGGGCAGGTGCGCCGGAATCCCGCGCCGTTTCTGGTCGCCAACGCTTTGGAAGGGTTGCTGTATCTTGCGGCGGCGGCGAGCCGGGAGCCGCGGACGGGGCCCCGAGTGCCGGAGGCCTATCTGCGGGCGCGGCAAGCCATCGACCGGGATTTTGCCGGGCGTGTGTCGATGGCGGATTTGGCGCGGGCCTGTTCGGTGACGCCGAACCATTTCAGCACAGCGTTTCGCGCGCATTTCGGCGCACGCCCGCGGGACTACCTCGTGGGGCGGCGGCTGGCGGAGGCGAAATGGCTGATGCGGCAGGAGCACCGTTCGCTGGCGGACCTCGCGGCCGCGGTGGGGTACGCTGACTACGCGCAGTTCTGCCGGTTGTTCCGCAAGCACGAGGGCGTTTCGCCGCGGGAATTACGGAGGAAACTTTGCGGGGCGGCGGCGCGGACGCGGGCGGGCTGACCCGGCTGTTGCGGCATGGGCGGGCGGCGGTTCCGGAGGGTTTGGCCGCGCGATTCGCCGGGGGAAGGCGGATCGCTACGCGCCGGCCAGCATGCGGTTGATGGCCGCCGCGACTTTCCGGCCCTGCCCCATCGCGAGAATCACCGTCGCCGCTCCCAGAACGATGTCGCCCCCGGCGAAAACGCGCGGAATCGATGTCCGCCCGTTTTCGTCCACGACAAGGTTGCCGCGCGGGTTCACTTCGAGACCCGGGGTCGTTTGCCGGACCAGGGGATTGGAATCGTTGCCAATCGCCACGATCACGCAATCGGTGTCCATCACAAACTCGCTTCCGGCGACCGGCACCGGACGCCGCCGCCCGGACTCGTCGGGTTCGCCCAGTTCATAGCGCAGGCATTCCATCCCGGCCACGCGCCCTTTTGCGTCGCCGAGAATCCGCACCGGATTATTCAGGAAATGGAATTCGATGCCCTCCTCCTTCGCGTGCGCGACCTCCTCGATCCGGGCGGGCATCTCCTTTTCGGTCCGGCGATACACGAGGCGCACCCTGCCCGCGCCCAGGCGCACGGCCATCCGCGCGGCGTCCATGGCGACGTTGCCGCCGCCGACGACCGCCACGCTGCGCGCCTTGAAGATGGGCGTGTCGGCCCGGCCCTGGTCGAAGGCCCGCATCAGATTGGCGCGGGTGAGGTATTCGTTTGCCGAGAAGACCCCGACGAGGTTCTCGCCGGGAATGTTCATGAACCGCGGTAACCCGGCCCCGGTGCCGAGGAAGACCGCGTCATACCCGTCTTTCTCCAGCAAATCCAGAAGCTGCCGCGTCCGGCCTACCACAAAATTGGGCCGCACCTCGGCGCCCATCTTTTCCAGCGTTTCGATCTCCTCGCGGACAATGGCCTTGGGGAGGCGGAACTCGGGGATGCCGTACACCAGCACGCCGCCGGCCTTGTGAAAGGCCTCGAACATCGTCACCCCATGCCCCTCGCGGCGCACATCCGCGGCCACGGTGATGCTCGCCGGGCCGCTGCCCACCACCGCGACGCGCCGGCCCGTCTCGGGCTTGACCTCCGGCACGCCCGCCGCGCCGTGCCCGCGCTCCCAGTCGGCCGCGAACCGTTCGAGGCGCCCAATCGAAACCGCCGCGTCCATGTCCTTGAGCGACTTGCCGACCGTGCAATAGGCCTGGCACTGGCTCTCCTGCGGGCAAACGCGCCCGCACACAGCCGGCAGCAGGCTGCTCTCCTTGAGAATTGCGATCGACCGCGGAAAATCCTCCTCGGCAATCGCGCGAAGGAAGCCCGGAATGTCGATGCCCACGGGGCAACCCCTCACGCAGGGCGCGGTCTTGCACTGGAGGCAGCGCATCGCCTCGACCACCGCCTGGTTGGGCGTGTACCCCAGCGCCACCTCGTCGAGATTGCCGCGCCGCGCCACCGGGTCCTGCGCCGGCATTTCCTGCGGCGGAATCCGCAGCCGCTCCTTCGGCTTCAGCCCGCCGGGATGCGCGCGAAGCCCTTCGAGATGCTCCTGGGCGAGGTGGTCGAGGTCCTCCGGGCTGGAATGGCTCATCGTCCCGCCTCCCGCCCGGCGAGCTGTTGCTCAACCCGGCACGCGTGCCGGGCCTCCTCCTCGTGCTCGCGGTAGGACTGGAGCCGGCTGATCATGTTGTCGAAATCCACCAGGTGCCCGTCGAATTCCGGGCCGTCCACGCACACAAACTTCGTTTGGCCGCCCACGGTGACCCGGCAGCCGCCGCACATGCCGGTGCCGTCCACCATGATGGTGTTGAGCGACACCACCGTGGGCACGCCGAACGGTCTTGTCGTGGCCGCGCAGAATTTCATCATCACCGGCGGCCCGATGGCAACCGCCAGGTCCGGTTTCGGCGCCGCGGCGCAGAGTTCCTTCAACGGCTCGGTGACCAGCGCCTTGCGCCCCGCCGAACCGTCGTCGGTGCAGAGGATGACGTCATCCGCCAGCGCCCGCATGCGGTCTTCGAGGATGACCAGCGATTGGGTGCGGGCGCCCATGATGACCGTCAGATGGTTGCCCGCCCGTTTCATGCCCTCAAC
>CAYSZK010000080.1:0-18400 GCA_964435495.1 uncultured Verrucomicrobiales bacterium | reverse complement strand
CGAATGACAGCGATCCGACGGGCGCTGAGCACGCGGACTCGGGGGGAACGACAACGAAAAACTTCTATGGCGCAGGGAACGTCTATTCGCATGTCTATCTGGAGGTGGTCCGGGATCTGGAGGGCGCAAAGCTTTCAGATCCAAGTGGCTTTGCGGCGAGCTTTGCCTTGCGCAAGATTCTCGTGACAGCTCACGAAATTGGCCACGGGCCACGAAATCGCCAAGAGCATCACGGGGAGGACGGTTTAATGGCTGCCAACGCGGCTGGGGGATCCGACTTCGAGAGTATTTCTTTGAAACGGTTTAGGGGCACGCCGAAGTGGAGTGAGCGATGATCGCGCGGGCCTGCAGTATGCTAACTTTGTTGTGCGTTGGGGTAAGTGTGGCTGTTGCATCGGGAGAGAGCCCAGCACAGAATGTTATGCGCCAGCTTGCGGAAAGTCTAATATGCTATACGAAAGAAACAGGAAGGCATCCAACAAATTGGATGGAATTGCCGCCCTACATTGATCAACGTTGGATGGAACGGAGGGCCGTCGCCTCACGCGTTTTGCTTTTGACCAACGTTGTGAGGGCACATGAAAGCGCCTCGGCAAGTTTCGTTGCCGTAACAGCCACCACAATTGACGAAGATGGAAGGAAGGAATTAGGCCGTTACGCAATTCTGCAAGAAGAGGACGTGTACCGGTCTGTTTGGATGGGTGAGGACGAGGTGAAGCGGGCTTTTCAGGCCGCGGGCGTGGCGCTGCCCACAGGAGAGGTGTGGGTGCAGCCCGACACTGGGCGCGCGTTCGCGGGGCGGAAGTTGAGGCGCGCTTTCGAGCGCACATGGCGGAGCATCGCCGGAGGCGATCCTGGGCCAAGCGTTTCCAATCAAGCTCCCGGCCCGGCGCCCGCCGAGAATCCTGGCCTCGATTCGATGGCCGTGCAGCAAAGAGGGTGGCCATGGTTTGGAAAAGCGTTGATTGTGCTCGCGCTGTTCGTTGCGGTGTGTGTGTTCTTTTTCCTCCGACGTGCGAAGCCCAAGGCGCCCAATTCGTGAAGGCGTTCCCCGGACTTGGCCGTGGCGGGCGCGGAGCGGCTGATTTCCTTCGAAGCCGCGGCATGTTGGCTCTTCGCGAAACGAATCCCGGCGACAACCACAGCCTGGCGGTGGACAAGGACGGCTGGATTTGGGTCTGGGGCGAGAACGGGGACGGCCAGCTTGGCCTGGGCGATGATGAAGAGCGGAACCGTCCCGCGCGGATTGAGTCAATCAACCTCTTGAGCTATCCTCCCAGTGTGAGCGTGACCAATCCGGCCCATGGCCTGATGCTGACCAACGCCGCCGGGCGCCTGGCGCTGGGCGCGCAGGCCGACGACCTGGACGGCGCGGTGGCGAGGGTGGAGTTTTTTGTCGGGACGAACAGCGTGGGTGTGGACACTGCGGCGCCGTGGGCTGCCACTTGGACGAATCTGCTGGTGGGCGCGTGGACGATCACGGCGAAGGCGACCGACAACAAGGGGGTGAGCGTGGTGTCGGCCCCGGTGGTGGTGAACGTGTTCAGCGACGGGGACACGCTGGGGGACGCGTGGGAGCAGTTGCATTTCGGGAGCCTGGAAGCCGCGCCGGAAGGGGACGCGGACGGGGACGGCCTGAGCAACGAGGAGGAGGAGGCGCTGGGGACGCGGCCGGGGTACTTCGACACGGACCAGGATTTGTTGAGCGACAGGTTTGAGGCAAACGGGGGGCTGAACCCAAATCAGTGGACCGATCCCCGCGGGGACGCGGACGGGGACGGGCTGAGCAATCTGGATGAGCAGATTTACGGGACCAAGCCAAAGGTTACGGATAGTGATGGGGACGGGACTTCCGACGGCGCGGAGATTGAGAATGGCGGGGACGCCAACGACCCAGGCGACGGGGGCCAGGCCCCGCCGCCGGAAGATTTGCTGGAGGTTGAACTGAGCGTGGGCGACGACAGCGGCAGCCATAGTGAGCGGTATGTGATGACGCTGGCGGGCCGCGGCGCGCCGACGATTCGGCATCAGGCGCCGGAGTTTGGCAAGGTGGCGACGCGGACGTACAAACTGCGGCGCGGGGTGATCTACACGGTGACGCTGAGCCACGCGGGGACGGACCCTGAATATGACGGGGAGCCGAAGCCGGATTACGATTATACGGCGGGGATTTCGCCTGTTGAAGGTCAGGCGGCGGCGTTCTTTGTGGAGGACCCGGAGGGGATGCTGGGGACGCATGGGGAGAGCGAGGAGTTCTTTGCCGCGGGGAGGAACGCGACGTTGATCCTCCCGAGAGTCGTCGCCATTCGAGCATCAAGCGCCGTCGCTAATGTCTCAGAGATTGTCTTTCCAGGAGAAACCAACTACTTCGGTGATCCATGCGCCGAGCAGTCACCCGGTCCAGCGCTTGTGGTGTTTCATGATTCGGTGGTAGATCAGAACCTGAACGTGGTCCCGTTCACCGTGACATTGACCGCGTTCGTTGAACCAGCGTCCATGACGGAAAATAGTTTCTCTGAATTCTGGCTGCGGACAGGCGGACCGTATTCCGGATCGCTTGCGCCCTTGGATACGTTTGAGACTTACCTGATCAACCCAACTGAAGGGGGTTTGTACACATTGGATTTCGTCCTTCGCGACGGTATTCCAGCCAGTGGGGCAAACGTACTTCTCCCGCTGGCGGGGGCGGAAATCATACAATGGTTAGACGATGAGCTTGAATACGTTTGCGATTGGGGAAAGAGGCATCGGGAAGCGGTTGAAAACGACAACTATAGCAACATACCATTCGTGACCAGGGCTGCGGTGTTGCGGGTCTGGGTGGACATATCCGCAACGTTCTTCGATTATGTTTTAGATCCTGTGAGCGAATCACGGACGTCTCCCTGCCGCAGATTTCAACCCTTTATTGGTCCGAATGGTGATTACGGTTATGTAACACTTAATGGCGTTGTCGTTCATGGAAGCAAAGTGAACAATCTTCTCTGGAGCGTATTCGGGCGTAGTTGGGGCTGGAGCCGGGTTGCGCTTCAGAGCGGTGCACATTTGAATCAGTTGGCACGAAGTCTCCGACTGGATGGTGACACATCGACAAATGCCATTATCCTCGGGTCCAAAGCGTTTGATAATCGCGGGGCGGACATTCGAGCGATTCTTACAAAAGGCGCAGTCAGGTTGCTCCGAGACCCGAGCGCCCTTGACGAAGAGAGATTGTGGCCGGCGCTTGATCTCGCGTCGGATTCCTCTTCGATTATGGAAAGGCCTTGGCTTCCAACGATCCCGGTTCCTTAACAAGCAAATGAAAAGCATCAATGAATTCTAGAATGTTTAGAAATACGGCGGCAGCAGTTGTGATGTGGTGTCTGGCATGCGCGGTGCCCGCAACCCCGCCTGAACAAATCGCTTCCACGGTTTCCAACTTTTGGAGGGGGACAAACTTCCCGGCGCTTGCCAGCTACATCACGAACCTTGCCGCAACTGAGCCGACGAACCCCGCAGCACTTTTGGCGTTGGCCTTCCACGACGCAGTTTTTAGAGGAGATCTTTCTGGAGCAGAGCAGAAAGTAGCTCAGTCAAAGGCATTGGTCTCATTACAACCGTTATTGTACGCCCCCCGCGCGTCTGAGGCAATCGAAGAGTACGAGGACGTTCTGAGGCTGGAGCGGCAGATGCATGAGCGGCAAGGAACGCTCCCGAGCACCCTCGCCTCCAATGCGTCACCCGAAGCGGTTCGAAGCGCTTGGGGGGATGTTCTCCCAGAACCGATTGAGGTTCTTTTCTCGATCTTGCCCTAGGCGCGCTCTTTTATGGATCTCGTATTACGCGGCACGTTGCGAGTGATCTCATGCGCACTGGTTGTAATAGGTGGATCGGGTTGTGAATCCCGTTTGGATTCTGCTGCGCGGCTCGCCTCTTCGCCGGCCCTCCACGCTGAGGCATTGGCGGTTTTGGCGGAGATGGATGAGTCATGGTCAGGATCGATGCCTGCGGAGTCCTGGCCGAAGTCAATTGCCGCTCTGCGTCCGAGGGCGGTCCATGTGCAGAACGGCGTAATGAAGATAGTTTTATCAAGCGGAGGGATCGATTCCGCAACGGGCATTTTAATCTCGAGGAAAGAGTTGCCGGAGCGATACCGGGAGTGGCTGAGGATTGTGCCGGTGTCCAACTGTGGAGGAACGACCGTGGTTGCATATGAGACTATCGAGTAAAAGTCTGTGGTGCTATAATGCCGGCCTTGCGCACATGTGTGCTAGAGAGCGCTACACGCTGTCGGTGACCGGGCCCGGGGCGAACATCACGCATTCGGCGCGGGTGTTTGGGGAGGTGGCGCACAAGAACTTCAAGATACGGCGCGGGCGGGCTTATAGCGTGGTGGCCAGCCACATTGATTCCAAGCTGCGCGCGGCTCGGGTGCGGCATTTCCGTTCAGGGCCAGCAAGGCGGCCCGCGGACGCCGTCTCCGCGCCCTCCCCCCTTCGGCGGTCCGCGACCCGCGGGCGCGGGGCTCCAACCGGTCTCGCGTGGGGCGCGCCGGTGCGTCAGGGGCCGGATTTGAGGGTCTCCACCCGCCTGCGAAGGGCGACGAGATCCGTCAACAGGCTTTTGGCGAGTTCCGGGGGCGGGCCTTCGCGGAGGCGCTGTTCACGGGCCTGGATGTCGCGTTGGATGGCGAGGCGCTCGAGTTGGCGGAGCAACTGGGCCAGGGAAGCGGTTGGGTCGGGCGGCGGGGCGGCCGCGGCGAGGGCGCTGACGCTGTCCTGCCACTCCGGCGGCAGCTCGGTGACAAACGCCCCGGCGTCGTGCCAGTGGTCGTGGGCGTGGAGGTCGAAGAGGGTGTCAAGGATTTCGCGCCCCGGCACGGGCTGGTACCAGGCGGGGTCGAGGCGGCGTTGGATTTCGGGAACGAGGCCGGGCACGGCGATGGCGAGGCGGATCAATTCCGCGAGGACGGGATCGGGTTTGGCGGGGGGAGTGGGGGGTTGCGCCCCGGGTTGGGCCGGGGCGTCCTGAGTCTGGGCGCCGGGGCGCGGGGCGCGCGGGGTTTCGCGCTGGAAATCGGCCTTGAGCGTGGCGGGGCTGGTTCCGAGGCGGGCGGCGAGCATGAGGAGGACGCGTTCGCGGGTGGAGGCGTCGCGGACTTCGCGGAGGAGCGGGAAGACTTCGCGGCGGATGGCGAAGCGGCCGCGTTCGGTGGCGGGATCCTGGGATTCGGCGAGCGCGGCGAGGTGATGGGTCCAGAAGTCGGGGGCGGCGGCGGCGAGGGCGCGGAAGGCATCGATGCCAGGGCCTTTGACAAACGAGTCGGGATCGTTCTTGGAGCCGTCGGGGTTGTCGGGAAGCGTGAGGACGCGGACGGGGAGGCCTTCGGCGAGGAGGGCGGGCATGGACCGGACAACGGCGAGGCGTCCGGCGGCGTCGGAATCAAAGCAGAGGACGACCTCATCGACGTAGCGGCGGAGGATGCGGGCCTGGTTGGGGGTGAAGGCGGTGCCCTGGGGGGCGACCATGTTGCGCAGGCCGGCCTGGTGGCAGGTGATAAGATCGAGCTGGCCTTCGCAGACGATGGCCTGGCGGGTGTCAAGCAGGTCGCGTTTGTGTTTGTCCAGCCCGAAGAGGACGCGGCCCTTGGTGAAGACGGGCGTTTCGGGGGAATTGATGTACTTGGCTTCCTTGGCGTTGGGGTCCAGAACACGTCCGCTAAAGGCGACGACCTGGCCGCTTTCCGCGCGGATCGGGAACATGAGCCGTCCGCGGAACCGGTCGTAGAAGCCGCCGTTGTCGCGGCGGACGGCCAGTCCGGCCTGTTCGAGGAGGGCCTCGTTGAATCCGCGGGCCAGGCCCCATTGGAGCGTCGCGTCCCAGGCTTCGGGGGCGTGGCCGATCTGGAATTCGCGGGCGGTGTCCTGGGATATGGCGCGTGACTTGAGATAGGCGCGGCTGGAGGCGCCGGCCTCGGACTTCATAAGGATCGAATGCCACCAGGCGGCGGCCTGTTCGAGGACGTCGTAGATTTGGTCCTTGAGGGCGGAGGATGGGCCGGAGGACCCGTTGGCGGCCATGCCGCGGTCGGGCACGGGGATGTTGGCGCGGCGGGCGAGGAGCCGGACGGCCGAGGGGAAATCGACATTCTCATAAAGCTGGACGAACCGGAAAACGTCGCCGCCCTGGTTGGTGCTGAAGCAGTACCAGATTTGTTTGGCCGGGGTGACGATGAAGGAGGGGGTGCGCTCCTTTTTGAAGGGGCTGAGGGCCTTCCAACTGGCCCCGGCGCGCTTGAGCGGAACGTAGGACTGGATGACGTCGAGGATGTCGTTGGCGTTCCGGACCTGATCGATGAACTCCGGTCCCCAGAAAGCGGCCATGGCCTGAGTATGGAAGGATGACCGGGAAAGGGAAGGGGAGAGTGTCGCCGTGAGGGTGGAGGGTGGAGCGGGGCAGGGGGGGCATTGCGGCAAGCCCCCAAGAGGCGATGTCCCACCGCCTTGGGCGAGCCGGGCAACTGCCCGCGTCCATGCATGAACAAGCCCGCGGAATATGGGGCCGGGCTTATGCGCTTTGTGTCTGGCCGCGGGGCTCCGTGGGCGGCGCGGAGGCGTGGTGATCCGGACGCGCGGGCGGCTCCCAAGGCATGATTGGCGGGTTGGGTCCTCCGACGGACGGCGAAACGCGCCAGATTTGGGAGCAGTAGTCGCGGATGGAGCGGTCGGAGGAGAACTTTCCCATTCGGGCGGTATTGAGAATGGACGTCCGCGTCCAGGCTTCGGGATTCTTCCAGAGAGCGGCAACCTGGCGGTGGCAGTCCACGTAGGATTGATAATCGGCGAGGACCAGGAACGGGTCGTGGCAGAGCAGATTTTCCACGAGCGGATGGAAGAGGGCCTTGTCGCCGTTGCTGAGGGCGCCGGAGGTGATGAAATTGAGGGTTTCGCGCAGGACGGGATTGGCGTCGTGGATATCGAGGGGGCGGTAGCCGCCGGCCTTGACTTCGGCGGCCTGCGCGGCGGTGAGGCCGAACAGGAAGAAATGATCGGGGCCGACCTCCTCGCGGATTTCGACATTGGCGCCGTCCAGCGTGCCGATGGTGAGGGCGCCGTTGAGGGAGAACTTCATATTGCCGGTGCCGCTGGCCTCCTTGCCGGCTGTGGAAATCTGTTCGGAAAGATCGGCGGCCGGGTAGATGTGCTGGGCGTTTTTGACGTTGTAATCGGGGAAGAAAACCACCCGGAGGCGGTCGCGGGTGTCGGGGTCGTTGTTGAGCAGGGCGGCGGCGGAGTTGATGAGTTTGATGATGAGTTTGGCCATGAAATAGCCGGGGGCGGCCTTGGCGGCGAACAGGAACGTCCGGGGGGGTTCGTCCGCGGCGGGGCCGCGTTTGAGGCGGAGGTAGAGCGTGAGGATGTGAAGGACGTTGAGATGCTGGCGTTTGTATTCGTGGAGGCGCTTGGCGTGGACGTCGAGGAGGGATTCGGGAAGGATTTCGACGCCGGTCCGTTCCTTGACGAGGCGGGCGAGATTCTTTTTGGCGCCGAGCTTCACGGCGCGCCATTCCTGTTGGAACCCGGGGTCGGCGGCGAAGGCTTCGAGGCTGCGGAGAAGGGAAAGGTCGCGGAGCCAGTCGCCCGGGACGCGGGAGGAGATGAGGCGGGCGAGGGGGGGATTGCTGACGGCGACGAAGCGGCGCGGGGTGACGCCGTTGGTGACGTTGCAGAATTTTTCGGGCCAGAGTTCGGCGAAGTCGCGCATGACGGTTTGCGTGAGGAGGCTGGAGTGGAGGCGCGCGACGCCGTTGACGCGGTGGCTGCCGGCGGCGGCGAGGTTGGCCATGCGGACGTAGCGTTCGCCGGACTCGTCGATGAGGGACATGCGGGCGGCGCGGGCATCATCGCCGGGGAAGGCGGCGCGGACCTCGTCGAGGAAGCGGCGGTTGATTTCGTAGATGATTTCCATGTGCCTGGGGAGCCACCAGGCGAGCAGGGAGACGGGCCATTTTTCGAGGGCTTCGGGGAGGAGCGTATGGTTGGTGTAGGCGAAGGTGTGGCGGGTGGCGTGCCAGGCGGTGTCCCAATCCATGCCGTGCTCGTCGAGGAGCAGGCGCATGAGTTCGGCGACGGCGATGGCGGGGTGGGTGTCGTTGAGTTGGACCGCCCATTTCTCGTGGAACCGGTCCAGGGGCCGCCGGAGGAGGCGGTGGATGTGGATCATGTCCTGGAGCGAACAGGAGACGAAGAAATGCTGTTGCCGGAGCCGGAGGGCCTTGCCTTCGAGATGCTCGTCGTTGGGGTAAAGGACCTTGGTGAGATTCTCGGACTTCATCTTGTCCTCGACCGCGCGGTAGTAGTCGCCATGGTTGAAGGCGGCGAAGTCGAAGGATTCGACGGCCTCGGCCTTCCAGAGGCGCATGGGATTGCAGGCGGCGGCGCGGTAGCCGAGGATGGGGGTGTCGTAGGCTACGCCCTTGACGACGGTATGCGGAAGCCAGCGGGTGCGGAAGCGGTTGTCGTGGCCGACGAAGGATTCGGTGCGGCCGCCAAAGCCGATCTCGTACGCGATCTCGGGATGGGGAACCTCCCAGGGGTTGCCCAGGCGCAGCCATTTGTCGGTGATTTCGACCTGCCATCCGTCGCGGATGGCCTGGTCGAAGATGCCGAATTCGTAGCGGATGCCGTAGCCGATGGCGGGGATGGCGAGGGACGCCAGGGAATCGAGGTAACAGGAGGCGAGCCGGCCGAGGCCGCCGTTGCCGAGGCCGGGTTCCTCTTCCTGCGCGAGGAGATCGTCAAGGTTGTGGCCGAGGGCCTGGACCGCCTGGCGCGCTTCGCCGGTGATGCCGAGATTGAAGAGGTTGTTGGCCAGGTGCGGGCCCGGCAGGAATTCCGCGGAGAGATAGGCGACGGCGCGGGCGTCCTGGCGCGCGAAGTTGTCCAGGGTACGCACGCCCCGCATAAGGACGCGGTCCCGGACGGCGAGGGCGAGGGCGACGTAGAGATCGTGGCGGGTGGCGGCGGCGGGGAGGCGTCCGAGGCCGCAGAGGAGGGTGTCGAGGATGCTTTGGCGCAAGGCCTCGGCGCTGGTGTCGGTGCGCGGGCTGGCCGCGGGGAGTTGGATACCGGAGATTTCGTCGGGCATAGTGGCGGGGGTGGGGTTCAGGGTTTGAGGCGAATCCATTCCAGGCGGTGGTTGGCGGTGGGGTTGCGGTCCGAGGGTCCGGCGACGAGCATGGCGACGTCCCCGGGCGCCTGGTGCCTGCGCATCCAGCCGGAGATGAATTCCGTCCAGTCGGCGGGTTCCTCGTTGATCTGGAGGGGATGCACGCCGCAGGAGAAGGCCAGGCCCTGGCAGACGGCGGGGTCGCGGCAGAGCGCGACGATCCAGGCGGCGGGGCGGAAGCGGGCGATCATGCGGGCGGTGGCGCCGCTTTGGGTGGGGACGAAGACGGCGCCGACGGGAACGGTTTTGAGGGCATTTTCCACGACGCCGGCGACCGCCCTGGCGCTGCGGGCGGGGCCGTCGGGCAGGGCGTTGAGATGTTCGCCGAAGTGGGCGGGCGCGCGGTGGGGTTCGGTGGCGGCGGCGATCCGGGCGAGCATGGAAACGGATTCCTCGGGGAACTTGCCGATGGCCGACTCGCCGGAGAGCATGATGGCGTCGGTGCCGTCGAGGATGGCGTTGGCGGCGTCGGTGGCTTCGGCGCGGGTGGGCAGGCGGCTGCTGGTCATGGATTCGAGTATTTGGGTGGCGGTGATGACGGGTTTGCCGGCGCGGCGGGCGCTTGCGATGAGGCGCTTTTGGAGGATGGCGATTTGTTCGATGGGCACTTCCACGCCCAGATCGCCGCGGGCGACCATGACGCCGTCGGCGGCGGCGAGGATTTCGTCGAACTTGTCGATGGCGCCCGCGCGTTCGATCTTGGCGAGGAGGAAGGGCTGCGCGCCCATGGCGCCGGCCGCGGCGCGGACGGCATGGATGTCGGCGGCGTTTTCGACGAAGGACTGGCTGACGGCGTCCACGCCGTGGGCCATCGCGAACTCGAGGCAGGCGCGGTCGTGCGGGGTGAAGGCGCTGATGCCGAGGTCGATGCCCGGGAGGTTGAGCCCCTTGCGGGAGCGGAGTTCGCCGCCGACGGTGACGCGGCAATGGACGTCGGGGCCTTCGACGCGCTCCACGGCGAGGTGGATGAGGCCGTCGTTGAGGGAGAGCGTGTTGCCGGGGCGGACGACTTCGGGCAGGCGGGGGAAGGTTGTGGAGGCGCGGGCGGCGTTGCCGGGGCCCTCGGTGGCGGTGAGCGTGAACGCGGCGCCGGCTTGCAGGAGGAGGGGGTCGGGCTCGATTTTGCCGATCCGCATCTTGGGGCCGGGGAGATCGGCCATGATGGCGACGCGGCGGCCCGTGGCGGCGGCGGCGGCGCGGAGGCGCGCGATGCGCGCGGCGTGGTCGTCGAAGGCGCCGTGGGAAAAATTGAGGCGGGCGATGTTGAGCCCGGCGCGGATGAGGCGTTCGAGCATGTCCGGGGAATCGGACGCGGGGCCGATGGTGGCGACGATGCGGGTTTTGTGGGGGGGGAGAAAGGGCGGGGTCATGGGAGGTGGGTGCCTTCGAGGAAGGGGGTGCCGCAGGCGCAGGCGTTGATGTTCGCGGTGGTGACGCGTGCGATCTCGGCGAGGGCCTCATTGGTGAGGAAGGCCTGGTGGGCGGTGATCAGGACATTGGGGAATGTGAGGAGGCGCGCGAGTTCGTCGTCCTGCAGGATCGTGCCGGAGAGGTCCTCGAAGAAAATGCCTTCCTCCTCCTCGTACACGTCGAGGCCGACGCCGCCGAGATGGCCGGACTTGAGGGAGGCGATGAGGGCGGTGGTGTCGATCAGGGCGCCGCGGCTGACGTTGATGAGCAGCGCGCCGGGCTTCATGAGCGCGAGGGTTTCGGCGCGGATGATGTGCCGGGTTTCGGGCGTCAGGGGCGTGTGCAGCGAAACCACGTCGCTGCGCGCGGCCAGGTCGTGCGGGGCGGCGTATTCGACGCCGTTTTCCCGCCCCCACCCGGCGTCCGGCAACGGGTCGTGGGCGAGGACGCGCATTCCGAACCCGCGGAGGATTTGCGCCGTGATCCGGCCGATTTTGCCGGTGCCGAAGATGCCGGCGGTTTTGCCGTTGAGGTCGAACCCGGCCAGGCCGTTGAGGGAGAAGTTGAGGTCGCGGACGCGGTTGAACGCGCGCGGAATCCTGCGGTTGAGCGCCAGCAGGAGGGCGACGGCGTGCTCGGCGACGGCGTGGGGGGAGTACGCGGGCACGCGGGTGACGGAAAGGCCAAGTTCCCTGGCGGCGGCAAGGTCCACGCCGTTGAACCCGGCGCAGCGAAGGGCGATGTGCCGGACGCCGAGGCCGGCGAGGGCGGCCAGGCACGGGCGGTCGAGCTTGTCGTTGACGAAGGCGCAGACGGCCGCGGCCCCCTTGGCCGTTGGCGCGGTGGCTTCCGTGAGCCGGAAATCCCAGAACCGCCATTCGATGCCCGCGCCTTCCGAGGCGCGCTCGAGGAATTCGCGGTCGTACGGCTTGGTGTCGTACACAGCGGTGACAATCATGGCGGTCCCCCGTGCC
Source organism: uncultured Verrucomicrobiales bacterium (assembly GCA_964435495.1). Classification (GTDB taxonomy): domain Bacteria; phylum Verrucomicrobiota; class Verrucomicrobiia; order JADLBR01; family JAIBCM01; genus CAYSZK01. Next base: position 6,809 of record CAYSZK010000080.1, on the reverse strand, counting down.
TGGGCATGGGGCCACGTTCCGCCGGGGGCGGGGGAAGGCAAGGCAAATGTGGGGGGCCAAGAGTCGCGGGCTGGACAATCTTGGGGGCGCGCCCCCGCCGCCGTGGGGAAGAAGAAAGCACCACCGGCGCGGCGCGCTTGACCCGCGGCCCGCCGGCGGGTAGCGATAGGAGAGCAGCCGCACCTGAGACCCGGAGCCGAGACCATGCCCTTTCCCCAGTTTGACCGGTTCGCCGTGCGGATGGAGCCGCTCGCCGCGCGGCGCAATAAATGCCGGATCGAAGAGATCGCGGTCATGCCCGGCGGCGCGGCGGCGGGGCTGGCGCCCGCGAGCGAGCGTGTGCTGGACGAGTTGGCGGAGCGGATCGTGGGCGCGCGCGCGGAAGGGCGTCCGGTGATGTGCGCGTTTGGGGCGCACGCAATCAAGAACGGATTGGGGCCGTTGTACGCGCGGTTTCTGGAGGCGGGCTGGATGACGCATCTGGCGACCAACGGCGCGGGGATCATCCACGACTGGGAATTTTCCTTCTTTGGGCAAAGCAGCGAGGACGTGCGCCGCAACGTAGAGGAGGGGCGGTTTGGGAATTGGGAGGAGACGGGCCGCCTGCTGAATCTGGCGCTAAACCTTGGGGCTTACGAGGGCCGGGGCTATGGCGAATCGGTGGGGGCGATGATTGAGCGCGGGGGGCTGGACATCCCGCCCGAGGCGGAGTTGGTGGAAGTGGCGAGGGAGAGCCTGGGGAACGACGCGGAGCGCGCGGCGGCGGCGGCGGATTTGTTGTGGGCGGTCCGGCGGTTTGCGTTGGTTCCGGGCCATCTGGAGTTGCCGCATCCCTGGAAACGGTTTAGCGCGCAGGCGGCGGCGCACCGGCTGGGGGTGCCTTTCACGGGCCATCCGATGTTCGGGCACGACATCATTTACAACCATCCCATGAACCACGGCGCGTCGGTCGGGCGGTGCGCGGAGCGGGACTTTCTGGCGTTTGCGGAGAACGTGAGCCGGATCGACGGCGGGGTGTACCTGTCCGTAGGGTCCGCGGTGATGAGCCCGATGATCTTCGAGAAGTCGCTGTCCATGGCGCGGAACGTGGCGGCGCAACGCGGGCAACGGATCGACCGGCATTACATTTGCGTGGTGGACCTGGCGAAGTCCACATGGGACTGGTCCAAGGGCGAGCCGCCCGAGAGCGATCCGGCCTATTACCAGCGATACAACAAGACGTTCAGCAGGATGGGCGGGACGATGCGGTACGCGCAGGCGGACAACCGCGCGTTTTTGCTGGGCCTGTTCGCGCGGCTGGCGGGCGGGTGAGCGGCGCGTGTGGCGCCCGCGTCAGGCCCCGGCCGGTGGCGGCGGGGATGGGCGGGCGAGGGCGCGTTCGATGGCGCGGAGGCGCAGCTCGACGCGCTCGAAAATCCGGCGGACGTTTTCGGGGAGGAAGGCGCAATCGCCGCAGTGGTGGCGCGTGGCTTTGGCGCCGAGGATGGGATACTCGTATTTGGCGCCGCAGGCGCGGCAGGTGCGGACGCGGGTGGCGGGCTGGGGTTTTTTGGCCACGGGATCAGCGTTCTTTGGCGCCGAGTTCGAGGACGGCGCCGGTGTCGCCGCCGTCGAAGAGCAGGCGGCGGTCGGTGGAGCGGGTCTCGCCGATGGCGGTGACGCGGATGGCGGCGTAATCGGTCACGGGACACTCCTTTTCGCAGATGCCGCAGCCGATGCAAAGGCTGGGATCGACGTAGGGGCGGCGGAGGGTGACGACCTTGCCGTCGCGGCGGGTGACGGTGACTTCGCGGGAGTAGATGGCCTTGGGGGAGGTGGGGCAGACCTCTTCGCAAACGACGCAGGGGGTGTCCATGGCCCAGGGGAGGCATCGCCCGTGGTCGTAGAAGGCCGTGCCGAGTTTGACGGGCCCCTGTTCGGCGAACTTGCCGACGCCGGTTTTTTCCTCGATGGAAATGCGCTGGATGGCGCCGGTGGGGCAGGCCTGGCCGCAGAGCGTGCAGTTGAGCTCGCAATAGCCGAGCTTCATGTTGAGGATCGGCGTCCAGAGCCCTTCCAGGCCCGACTCGAACAGGGCGGGCTGAAGCACGTTGGTGGGGCAGACGCGGATGCACTGGTCGCATTTGATGCAGCGTTCCAGGAAATCGGGTTCGGCGACCGAACCGGGCGGGCGGATCACTTTCTTGCTGTAATTGGGGCCGGTGTCGCCGGAGGCGCGGCCCAGGGCGGCGAAGGCGGCGCCGGCCAGCCCGCCGAGCACGGCGCGGCGCGCGTGGACGGTGGGACCGGCGATTTCGCGCTGGAGATCGGGCAGGAACTTGAAGGAGATCGCGTCCTCCGGGCAGTCCTCGACGCAATTGAAGCAGACGAAGCACTCGCTCTTGCGCAGCATGGTGTGCGGGTCGGAGGCGCCCTCGCAATTCTTGAGGCAAAGATCGCAGTCCACGCACTTGCCGGGGTCGCGGTCGATGCGCCAGACGGCGAAGCGGGAGAGCACGCCGAGGAAGGCGCCGAGGGGGCAGAGCACGCGGCAGAAAAAGCGCGGGATGAAGACGTTCATCGCGACAAGGAAAAAGAGAAGGAATCCCACGACCCACGCGCCCACATGGAAGTACTGTTCGACGTACACGCTGCCGGGCGCGGCCATGTTGACGGCGGGCAGCACGGCGGTGGTGAGGGAGCGGTGGAACAGGCAGATCGGGTCGAGGAGGCCGATCTGGAGGCTGCCGAACAGCGCGGCGGCGAGCATGCCCGCGAGGATGACATACTTGGCGCCGTAGATGGGCTTGTACCGGTTGGATTCGATGCGTTCCTGTTCCGCGCCGCGGCCCTTGCCGAAAAGCCAGCCGATGAAATGGTGCAGGATGCCGTAGGGACACATCCAGTTGCAGAAAACGCGCCCGAGCAACAGCGTCGGGATCAGCAGCACCAGGCCGAGGATGAGCCCCTTGTAGATTGTGCCGGTGGTGATGGCGGTGGCGAACCCGACCAGGGGATCGATCTCGAGGAACAGCGACACCGGGTACCCCTTCAGGTACCGAAGATCGGCGACGATCACGAGGAACACGAAGAGCGCGAAGAAAAAGACCTGGGAAACGCGGCGGGCGTCGCGGATTTTCATGGCGTCACACCGTGGTCTCCTTCCAGGCCGCCGCACGCCAGTCTTTGTTGCCCAGGCCGCGGTCGTGGGCCTTGTGGATATACGTGAGGTCGTCGAGGTTGCGCTCCAGGAGATTCGTGAAGCCCCACGCGTCCACGGCGACCATGTCGGTCCCCGCGGCGACGGCGCCAACTTTTTTCACGTCGGAAAGGCGGCCGCCGGTCGGCCCGTTTTTCATGAGCACGTCGGTGCCGTCGAGGACGACCAGCGTCGGTTTCATCATGAGCGCAAAATCGGAGACGATGCTGTGGATGTGCTGGTGGAACTGGTTGCGGCGCCCGCCCAGCAGGCCGTACCAGTTCTTCATCGTCATCGACGCGTGGCAGAGGTTGTGGTCCTTGCACGGGGCCAGGCCGATTACCTTGGTGGCGTGGCGGAAGGGGCGCTTGAAAAAAGTCCAGTGCTTGAGCACTTCGCCGGTGAGTTCCAGCGGGCCGAACGCGGTCTCCTCCGGGTACATGACCTCCAGGTCCATCTCGGCCGCCACGGCGGTGAGGCCGCTCTTGAGGAAACAGCCCACCGGACTGTTGATCGGGTTGTCGGCCACGAGAATCTTTGACGCGCCGGCCTCGCGCACGAGCCGGGCCAGGGCGCGCAGCGAGTCCGGATGCGTGGTTGCGCCCAGGGCCGGCGGACGGTCGAAGGCGACGTTCGGCTTGATCACGACCACATCCCCCTTGCGGATGAAGCGGCCCATGCCGCCGAGAAGGCCGATGGCCGCCGGGATGGTCTTGTGGCGGTCCGATCCGCGGGCGATGGCCAGGGATGGCAGGACCTTGTCGGGCGCAAGGGAAAAGTCGGGGAGGCTCAGGCCCGCCTTCTTCTCGAAGCCGGGCACGAAATGGTCCCTTTGCCACAAGGCGAATCCCGCGGCTGTGCCGCCCGCCGCAAGCGCCGCCACGGGTCCCGCCCGCCAGAGGAAATCGCGCCGGGACAGACGTTCGGCGCCGGGGGGAATGGCGCCTGGCGCGTCGGGGGGCGGGATTTTTTGGGGGTCGCTCATGGGTTCACGGGCTGGGGGCGGCAAGATAAGCGGAGACAAACGCCTCGGCCACCGGGGCGTCGGCGGCGTCGAAGGCGCCTCCGAGAAGATTGGGCCGGCGGAAGATCACGCGGAACGTGCCGAAGCTTTCCGCCACAAAATAGGGCGTGCCATCGGACGCCTTGGATTCCTTGAGGACTTTGCCGTACTTCCGGCTGAATTCCAGGCAGCCGGCGTAGGCCGCCTCAATCTGGGCGGGCTCAGCCGCCATAAGCAGAAAGGGCAGCTCGGCGGCGCCGGCGCGGTATTTCGCCTGGAACACGTCCTTGAGGACCGCCAGCCCGAGCGCGTCGGATTTGACGAACGCAATGGTGCCGGGGATCAGGTTGGCCTCGGGCAATCGGCGGCGGGCGGCCAGGCCGGTATCATCGCCGGCAAGCGCGGCGGCGCTCGTGCGGGCGATCCGTTCCGCAAGGGCGAGGGTGGCGGCGCCCGGGTCCGAGGCGATTACCTGTACATAATAGGCGCCTTTTCGGAAGAAATAGCCCATCTCCGACGCGTAGCCTTCCGGCGCGAAATCAATGGGTTTCCCCGCGCTCTCCCGTTCGGCGGCGTAGATGCCAAAGGCGCCCGTGGGGCTGGCCATGCGGAACTCCAGCACGTCCACGAAGGTTCCGTCGTCTTTCGCGGGCCGGAACGTGCGCGCGCGCAGTTCCTGGAAGTCAAATGCCTGGTACGCGGGCGCGCGGCCATTGATTTTCTCGTAGAGCGTTTCGCCGTTGTAGAACTCGGTCGGACCGGCGGGCGCGGACCCCGGAATCGCCAGATCAAGCGGCGCGCCTTTCGCCGCGGCGGCCGTGGCCGGTGCGGGCGCCCCGGCCCCGGCGTATTCATCCCCGGCGTCCGACGGGGCATCTGTGGAGATCGGGGGCGCGGCCAAAGCGGCGGCGGGAGCGGTGGCGCGGAGCGTGCCGGCTTTTCCCTCAACGTCGGCGGTGGTCGAGGCGAGCGCTTCGGGGCGGAGAGCGTACTGGCCGGGATCGAATCGCGCCCCTTTCCATACGATCGCGGCGGCGATGGCGGCGAGCAGAACCATGATGCTGGCGCTCAAGGCCCGTTCCACGGGGGGGACACGCGTTCGGACAAAGCGCCGGGGCGCGGCCGGCGCCATTGCGGGCCGGAGGAAGGCGGGCAGGAGTTGCATGGCGCGATCCGTCAGCCTCTCCGTGCCGGTTCCGCGTGCGGCCTCAGGCAAAGTAGCGTTCCGCCCGGCGCACGATGGACGGGTAATCGATGTGGAACTGGCAGTTGTCCCGGAGCGCGGCGAGGTCGAAGCCCGCGGGATCGCGCGCGGCCTCGGGCAGCGCGCGGTACAGCCCGCCGGACTCGAGATTTCCGTCCTGCTCGTAGTAGGTCACGTAACGCGAGATGTCGCGGAAGGCGAAGCCGGTGCGCCGGGAGGCGTCCGCGCAGGCGGGGCAACCGGGGCAGAAGGTCGTGCCGTACGCGAGGACCGCCTCGTGCAGGGCTTGGCGGGCCTGGGCGGGGAGCGGTTTCTTGAAGTTGCGGCAGGCGGCGGTGTTTTGCTCCATCTGCTGGACGTTTTCCATGGCGGAGCAGTCCGACGCGATCCGCGGGTCGCTCCACACGGCGTGGAGGATGCCCTGGTGCGGCGTGAGTCCGAGCTTGTCCAGCTCCGGGATGCGTTGCGGGACCTGCTTCAGGGCACGCATCTCTTTCATGGCCACCAGGCCGATGCCGGCCTTGTGGCAGGCGTCAAGGGCCTTGTCGAATCGATCCCCTTTCTCGAAGAACGGGTTGTAGGCCAGCATGATCGCGTCCACGAACCCGCCTTCGGCCGCGGCTTCGAGATAATCGTCCAGGAGCCCGTCGTGGCAGGAGAATCCGACCAGCCTGGCCTTGCCGGATTTCTTGATGGTTTCGCAGGCCTCCTTGAACTCCTTCGACTTGGGCCACTCCAGCGAAGCCTCGCCGTAGCCCTTCGGTCCGATCCCGTGGAGGAAAAACAGGTCCACGTAGTCGGCGCCGATGTTTTCGAGGCGCCGGTCGAGCGCGGGAATCAGGCCGGCGGGGTCCTTGGGCTTGTCCTTGGTCACCACGAAGGCCTGGGCGCGGCGCTCGGGGTGGTTCCGAAAGAACTGGCCCACGTCCTTTTCCGACTGGCCGTTTTTGTACGCGGCCGCAGTGTCGAAGTAGCGGATGCCCATCGACCAGGCGATGTCGAGATAGGCCGGGCTGTGGGCGGCCATCATGCCGCCGATGTTGAGCATGCTGACTTCGGGTCCGTTCCTGCCCAGCTTGCGGGTGGGCAACGGCTCCTGGCCACCGGCGGCGGACTGCTGCGCGGTGGCGATGGCAACCGGGCCCGCGGCAAACGCGGCGGGAAGGGCAATGGAAGATTTCAGGAAGGATCGGCGGGTTGGCATGGGATGGGGGGGTGGGGTGTTGGGTGGGCGGGTTCAGGAGCGCGGGGGAAAAGGGGACAAGCACCGCGGCGGCGGGGCGGCATGGAGAAAAACCATGGTCACAACAGCGAAACTTATGGGCTTCATGAGGCGGTGCAAGCGCGAATTTTCGCGGGGGGAGGGCGCGCCCGAATCATTGTGCCGGGGGCTGGGGCGCATCGGGGGCGGCGGCGCCCCCCCC
>CAYSZK010000079.1:0-18775 GCA_964435495.1 uncultured Verrucomicrobiales bacterium | reverse complement strand
AGGTTCATCCGCAACCGCCCCGCCACATGCCCCACCACCCGGTGCCCGTTGGACAGTTCCACCCGGAACACCGCCGCCTCCATCATCTCCACCACCTGCCCCGTCACATGGATGCTGTCTTCGCCGCGCATGTCAGTATCTCCTTCCCCTCCCGCGTCACCAGCACCGTGTGCTCGTAATGGGCCGAGGGCAAACCGTCCGCCGTCGCCACCGTCCACTTGTCCCCGCGCACCACCACCGCTTCGCCACCCATGTTCAGCATCGGCTCGATCGCCAGGGTCATTCCCGGCTTCAGTTTCGGGCCCGAATTCCGCGCCCCAAAATTCGGGATTTGCGGTTCCTCGTGCAGCTCCCGCCCCACCCCGTGCCCCACCAAGTCTTTCACCACCGTGTACCCGTGCCGCACCGCGTGGGACTGCACCGCCGCCGAAATGTCCCCCACCCGCGCCCCGGGCCGCACCTGCGCCACCGCCAAGTCCAGGGCCTCCTCCGTCACCCGCATCAACCGCTCGATCTCCGGAGAAACCACCCCCACCGGCACCGTCGCCGCCGAATCCCCAATCCACCCGTCCAGCACGATCCCAATGTCCAGCTTCACAATGTCGCCGTACTGGATGCGCCGCCGCCCCCCAATCCCATGCACAACCTCCTCCGTGACGCTGATGCAGCAGTTGCCCGGAAATCCGCGGTACCCCAAAAACGCGCTCCGCGCCCCGTGCGCCCGGATTCTCTCCCCCACAATCCGGTCCAGCTCCCCGGTCGTCATCCCGGGCGCCACGCTCGCCGCGACCTCGTCCAATATTTCACGGCAGACCGCGCAACTCCGGCGCATCGCCGCGATTTCGCGCCCGTTTTTGATCGGAATCATGGCGGCGCCCGCCCCGTCAGCGGTGCAGGACCGACGCCGCGATCCCGATGATCGCAATCGCGCCAATCGCCAGCCAGATCCACACCACAACCTCGCCCGGCGCCGCATGCCCGCCCGCCGGCGCCGTCCCCTGGAATCGCCCGCGAATCCGCCCCTTCTTCAGAAACCCGTCGTAGTGGCGCTGCAACAGGTGCGTCTCCAACTGCCGCATCGTGTCCAGCATCACCCCTACGATGATCAAAAGGCTCGTCCCCCCGAAAAAGGACGCCGTCAAATACGGGATTCCCAGCATCCGGCTCAACCCCTGCGGCAGGATCGCCAGCACCGTCAAAAACACCGCGCCCGCCAGGGTCAGCCGCGTCATCGTATGGTCCAGGAACTCCGCCGTCGGCTGGCCCGGACGGATGCCCGGAATGAAACCGCCGTGCTTCTTCAGGTCGTCCGCGATCTGGATCGGGTTGAACTGCGTCGCCACCCAGAAATAACTGAAAAACAGGATCATCCCCGCGTAAAACACGTAGTGCAGCGTCCCCTGCTCGATGCTCGCGATCAGCACCCGCAACCACGGGTCCGGGCTCGGAATGAAATTCAGGATGAACGCCGGAAACATCAGGATCGTCTGGGCGAATATGATCGGCATCACGCCGGAGTAATTCACCTTCAACGGCAGGTAGGTCTTCTGCCCGCCATACACCTTGCGTCCCACGACCCGTTTCGCGTACTCCACCGTGATCCGCCGCGTCGCCTGCGTCACCGCCACCACCCCGGCGATCACCGCGAACATGAACGCCAGCAGCAGCACCAGCAGAAACGGGCTCGCCGGGTCGCCCGCGCCCGGCGGCGGCACAAACTTCTGCCATCCCTGCGCCAGCGCCGCCGGAAGCCGCGCCGCGATCCCCACGGTGATCACAAGCGACATGCCATTGCCGATGCCGCGGTCCGTGATCTGCTCGCCCAGCCACATCAACAGCATCGTCCCCGCCATGTTTGTCAAAATCACCGTCAGAATGAATCCAGGCCCCGGATTCGGCACCAGCACCATGCCCTTGGAAGCCATCACATCGGTGATCCCCCGCAGGAACGGGTTCTGCCCCGGATTCTCAAATCCCATCGCCAGCAGGTACCCCTGCACCACGCACAAGGCCAGCGTCAGGTATCGCGTGTATTGCGTCAGCTTCTGCCGCCCCCCCTCCTCCCGCACCATCTTCCCAAGCTGCGGCAGCACCACCGTCATCAATTGCAGCATGATGCTCGCGCTGATGTACGGCATGATCCCCAGCGAAAAAATCGCGCAGTTCTCCAGCGCCCCGCCGCTGAAAATGTTGATCAGCCCCACCACCGATCCCGCCGACTGCTGCCCCACCACCGAATCGAAGTACTCCCGCAGCAGGACCACATTGATGCCGGGACACGGGATCGCCGCGCCCACGCGCACAATTACGAACAGCCCCAGCGTGAACAAAATCCGCTGCCGCAATTCCGGAATCCGGAAACAATTGACAAACGCCGCCAGCATCGTTGTCTCCCTTGCCTGGGCACCGCCCCGCGGGGCGTCAGGCCGCCTCCGGCTTCGCCGGGCGCGGTTTCACCGCCGCCACCGCCTTGCCGCCGGCCGCCTCGATCTTCTTCACCGCCGACGCGCTGAACCCGTTGGCCGTCACCGCCAGTTTCTTCTTCAGCTCGCCGTCGCCCAGAATCTTCACCCCGTGCCAGCGCCCTTTCACCAAACCCTTCGCCCGGAGCGCCGCCTCGTCCACCTCGGCCCCGTCGTCAAACACGTTCAGCCGCCCCACGTTCACCCCCGCCAGAAACGTCCGGAACTCGTTGTTGTTGAAGCCCCGCTTCGGAATCCGCCGGATCAACGGCATCTGGCCGCCTTCAAACCCCAGGCGGATGCTCCCTCCGGAACGGGCCTTCTGCCCCTTGTTCCCGCGCCCGCTCGTCTTGCCGTGGCCCGAACTCTCCCCGCAACCCACCCGCTTGCGCCGGTGGCGCGCCCCGGGGCGCGGCTTCAAATTGTGCAGACGCATGCTCATTCCGCGCTCTCCTTCACCGCGGCCTCGGCCTTCACCGGTTCCACGCGCCGGGGCCGCCGCCCGCGCGCCTCCCGAATCTGGGCCTCGCTGCGCAACTGCAGCAACGCCTTCAGGGTCGCCTTCGCGACATTCGCCGAATTGCCCGACCCCAGCGACTTCGCCAGCACGTCCCGCACCCCGGCCGCCTCCACCACCGCGCGCACGCTCCCGCCCGCGATGACGCCCGTGCCCGGCGACGCCGGCCGCAGCAACACCCGCCCGCCCCCGTGCTCCCCGAACACCTCGTGGGGAATGGTCGCGTCCTTCAACATCACCGGCACCATCTCCTTGCGCGCGTGGTCGCCGCCCTTGCGGATCGCGTCCGACACCTCCCGCGCCTTGCCGAATCCTATGCCCACCTTGCCACGCCTGTCCCCCGTCACCACCAGCGCGCTGAAGCTGAACCGCCGCCCGCCCTTGACCACCTTCGCGCACCGGTTGATGAACACCACCTTCTCGGTCAGCTCCTCGGCGTTCGACGGCGAGTCGTCCCGGCGCCCCCGGTCTCCGCCAGGCCCGCGCCCGCGGCCTCCGCCGCCTCCGCGCCTGGGCCCGTCGCCCCGGCCACCATGGCTCCTGGCCGCCGGCTTCGGCCCGGCCACCGGCGCCGCCACCGCCACCGGCGCCGCCGTCTCCGCCACCTGTTCCTGTTTATCCGCCATAAAATATCCTTCCGCTCGTGCTTACAATTCCAATCCCGCCTCGCGGACCGCGTCCGCCAGGGCCTTGACCTTCCCGTGATACCGGAATCCCCCCCGGTCAAACACCACCCGGCTTATCTGCGCCGCCTTCGCCCGCGCCGCCAGCAGTTTCCCCACCTCGGCCGCCGTGGCCGCGTTGGCCCGCGCCGCCGGTTTCGCCTTGATTTCCTTTTCCGTCGTCGCCACCGCCACCAGTGTCCGCGCGGCCACATCGTCGATTACCTGCGCGTAGATGTGGTTCCCCGAGAAATTGACCGCCAGCCGCGGACGTTCCGGAGTGCCCGAAACCTTCTCCCGCACCCGCGCGTGCAGCCGTTTGCGCCGGAAATTTCTTGTCTTCTTTGGGTTCACGTTGCCACCTCAATTCAATTACTTGCTCTGGGCCGTCTTGCCCGCCTTGCGGATGATGTGCTCGCCCGCGTACCGCACGCCTTTGCCCTTGTACGGTTCCGGCGGATAGAATCCCCGGATGTCCGCCGCCACCGCGCCGACCAGCTGTTTGTCGGCGCCTTCCACCGTCACAAACGTGCCCTCGGGCACCTTCTTGCCCGCCGCGTCCGTGACCGTGACCGTGATCCCCTCGGGGATTGGAAACGCGATCGGATGGGAATACCCCAGGTTCAAATTCAGGTTCTTCCCCTGCACACCGGCCTTGAAACCAACGCCTTGAATTTCCAACTTCTTCACGAATCCCGTGCCCGCCCCCAAAACCATGTTCGCGACCAGGCTCCGCGCCAGGCCGTGCAACGCCCGGACCTGCCGGGTCCCGCCCTCCACGGTGATCGTCACCGTCTGCTTGTCCAGCGCCGCCGAGACCGGGCCCGGAAGGTCCCAGCTCAGCTTGCCCTTCGGCCCCTCAACGTTCACCCGCTTGCCGGCGATGGCCACTTTGACCTTCTCCGGCACCGTGATCGGTTTGCGTCCTATCCGTGACATGTCGTTCTCCTTGCCAGCCTCACCATATGTAGCACAGCACCTCGCCGCCCACGTTCTCCTTGCGCGCCTCGCGCCCGCTCATCACGCCGCGCGACGTCGAAATCACCGACACCCCGAGCCCGCCCAGCACCCGCGGGATGCCCCGCGCCTCGACATACCGCCGCAGGCCGGGACGGCTCACGCGGCGGATGCCCGTGATCGCGCGCTTGGCGGCGTCCACCTTCAGCTCCAGCCGCAGCCAGCGTTTGTTGCCCTCTTTCACCAGCTCCACCTCGCGCAGGTAGCCCTCGTTCTTGAACACGTGCGCGATGTCGCTCTTGATCCGGGAATGCGGCACCCGGATTTCCACCTTGCCCGCCCGGGCCGCGTTGCGCACCGAGGTTAAAAAATCAGCAATGGGATCGGTTACCATACGCGCCTCACCAGCTCGCTTTCGTCACGCCCGGCAGTTCGCCGCGCAGGGCCCGCTCCCGGAATTCGATCCGGCTCAACGCGAACCGGCGCATGAACGCCCGGCGGCGCCCGGACACCTTGCACCGGTTGTACGCCCGCGCCGAAAACTTCGGCTTCAACTTCTGTTTCGCTATCCAGCTTTTCTTCGCCATACCTTCGTTCCTGTCAGTTCCGTTTCGCAAACGGCATCCCCATCTCCGCCAGCAGGTCCCGCGCCTCGTCGTTGGTCCCGGCCGTCGTCACGATCGTCACGTCAAATCCCAGGTTCCGTTTCACCTTGTCCAGCTCGATCTCCGGAAAAATCGTCTGCTCCTTGATCCCCAGCGTGTAGTTCCCCTTCCCGTCGAAACTCCGCGGGCTCACCCCGCGAAAGTCGCGGATGGCCGGCAGCGCCATGCGCAGGAGCCGCTCCAGAAACTCAAACATGATCCGCCCCCGCAGGGTCACCTTCACCCCGATCTCCTGGTTCTCCCGCAGCTTGAAGTTCGAAATGCTCGTCTTCGCCCGCGTCTTGACCGGATGCTGGCCGGTGATCGTCTCCACCTCCCGCACCGCGTCCTCGATCGCCTGCTTCGGATCCGCGGAGGAGCCCACCGAACAGTTGACCACAACCTTCTCCACCCTGGGAATCTGGTGCAGGTTCTTGTACCCGCGCTTCTCCCGGAGCGCGGGCGCCACCCGCTCCCGGTATTCCCGCATCATCGTTGGCAGCGTTTCGCTCATTCTTCGGCTCCCTTACTTCCTCTTTCCCCCGCTCCCGCCCGCGTCAAACCGCGCCGCCAGCATCACGTTGGAGATGTGCAGCGTCCCCTCCCGCTCGATAATCCCGCCCTCGGGATGCTCCTGCGACTTGCGCACCGCCTTCTTGATCATCCCCACCCCCTCGATGATCACACGGTCCCGGTCCCGCAGCACCTCCAGGATTTTGCCCCGCTTGCCGCGTTGCGTCCCGGTGATGACCACGACCTCGTCGCCCTTCTTGACATGGAACTTTCTCATGGCCTCAAAGCACCTCCGGCGCCAGCGAGATGATCTTCATGAAATTTTTCTCCCGCAGCTCCCGCGCCACAGGCCCGAAGATACGGGTCCCGCGCGGGTTGTTGTCCTTGTCGATGATCACCACCGCGTTGTTGTCGAACCGCAGGTAGCTCCCGTCCGACCGCCGCACCGGATGCCGCGTCCGCACCACCACCGCGTTGACCACCTCCGACTTCTTCACCGTTCCGTCCGCCGACGCCTCCTTGACGTGGCACTTGATCACGTCCCCCACCCGCGCCACCAGCGTCTTCTTGCCCAGCACGCCGATCATCATCGCCATGCGGGCTCCGGTGTTGTCCGCCACATCCACCCTGCTTCGTATCTGGATCATCGCCGCATCTCCACGTTCCGGACCTCAACGGCCCAGCACCTCGACCAGTTCCCACCGCTTCAGCCGGCTCATCGGGCGCGTCTCCCGGATCAGCACCCGGTCGCCCGCCTTCGCGCGCCCGCCGGCGTCGTGGGCGTAGAATTTCTTCGACACCCGCACGATCTTGCCAAACCGCGGGTGCGGCACGCGCCGCTCCACCTCGACCACGATCGTCTTGTTCATCTTGTCCGACACCACGGTGCCCACCCGCTCCTTGCGGAAGCGCCGCAGCTCGGCCACTGCTTCTATCGTCGGTTCGCTCATCGGCATGCTCATCCCTGTTTCCCGGCGGCGCGCGCCGGCGCGGCCGCGCGCCGCTTCTGGTTCAACACCGTCTCCATCCGCGCCACCGTGCGGCGGATCTCCCGCAGCCGGCTCGGTTTCTCAAGCTGCCCGCCCGCCTGCTGCAGCCGCAGGTTGAAACCCTCCGCCCGCAGCTCCTTGCCGCGCCGCGCCAGTTCCTCCACGGTCAACGCCTGTATCTCTTCCATCTTCATGGCCATCCTTTCTCCTGTCCCTTACACCGCCGCGTGCCGCGCCACAAACCGCGTGCGGATCGGCAGCTTCGTCGCCGCCAGCCGCAGCGACTCCCGCGCCACCACCTCCGGCAGGCCGTCCAGTTCAAAAAGCATGTTCCCCGGCCGGATCACCGCCACCCAGAACTCCGGCGCCCCCTTGCCCTTGCCCATCCGCGTCTCCGGCGGGCGCCCCGTCACCGATTTGTCCGGAAAGATCCGGATCCAGAGTTTCCCCTTCCGTTTCATGTTGCGCGTCAGCGCGACACGGGCCGCCTCAATCTGGATGTTCGTCATCCAGCAGCGGTCCAGCGCCTGCAGCCCGAACGCCCCGAACTCCAGCCGCACGTTCCGCGACGCGAAACCCTTCCGGCTCCCCCGCTGGGTCTTCCGGTACTTGACTCGTTTTGGCAGTAGTGGCATGGCTCAATTCAGGCCGCCCGCGCGGGCGCCCTGTCCTCCTTCCGGCATATCCAGCATTTGATCCCGATCTTCCCGGCCATCGTCCGGGCCTCGGCGAATCCGTAATCAATGTTCGCCCGCAGGGTGTGCAACGGCACCTTCCCCTCGCGGTACTGCTCCGTCCGCGCGATCTCCGCGCCCCCGAGCCGCCCCGAGCACCGCACGCGCACGCCCTCCGCCCCGAAATCCATCGCGGTCTGCACCGCCTTCTTCATCGCGCGCCGGAACGAAATCCGCCGCTCCAGTTGCAGCGCCACGTTCTCCGCCACCAACTGCGCCTCGATCTCCGGCGTTTTGACCTCCTTCACGTCCACCGCCACCTCCGTCGAGGCCGTCAACTTCGCCACCTCGCGCTTGAGGGTGTCCAACTCCGCCCCCTTCCGCCCGATGATCAGCCCCGGCCGCGCCGTGAAGATGTTCACCCGCACGCGGTTCGTCGCCCGCTCGATGATGATCTTCGACACCGCCGCCCCCATCAGCTTCTTCTTCAGAAAATCGCGGATCGCGAAGTCCTCGTGAAGAAACGCCAGGTAGTCCTTCTTGTTCGCGTACCACATCGACCGCCAGTCCTTGTTGACGGCGACGCGGAATCCGATCGGATTGACTTTTTGCCCCATGACTCAGTTCCCTTTCTCTTCCTTCGCCCCGCCGCCCGCCCCCGCGGCCTCCGTCCGGCGCCGCCGCGGCGCCGGCTTTTCCTTCACGACCGGCTTGTCGTCGGTCACAATGATCCGGATGTGGCTGGTCCGCTTCCGAATCCGGCCCGCCGACCCCCGCGCCTTCGGGCGGAACCGCTTGACCGTCGGGCCTTCGCCCACGACCGCCTCCTTCACCGTCAGGCTTCCCGCCTCCAGCTTGTTGTTTTCCACCGCGTTGGCGATCGCCGACTTCAGCGTCTTTACCACCAGCCGCGCCGCCTTCTTCGGCGAAAACCGCAACACATCCAGGGCCTCCCCGGCGGGGAGCCCCTGAATCTCGCGCGTCACCTCGCGCGCCTTGAACGCCGAGATCCGCACATACCGCGTGATCGCTTTCACATCCATACTGTCACCTTGTTGCTTCCACTTCTGTCGTGGCGATCCGGGCCTCATCGCCCTCCGCCACTTCAAATCCTTTCGCCAGCCGCTCCACCGCGAGCCCCGCCAGGGACTCCCGGACATCCACCGCCCGGCCCAGACCCATCTGCCTGCCGCCGCGCCACAACTCGAAGACCGCGCCGGGCTTCACGCCCTGCGCCCGTCCCGCGTTGATCACCGCGAGGTCGAGGCTCTTGTTCACCCGCACCACCCGCGCGGCTTTCAAATCCGCCGCCGTGCCGATGCCGTCGAACAGCCGCCCCGACGCCGCCGCGCGCGCCAGCCGCAACGCCGCCTCCGTCTCCGCCCGCAATTCCGGCCCAATCGAACCTCCGCTCTTCAGCAGCCGTTCCACCAGGCCCGCCATCGTCTCCAACTGCCGCGCCAGCTCCTGCCGCCGCTGCTCCGATTGGTACAAATCGCGCACCGCCTCGACGACCTTCTGCTGGAGCCGCTTTTCGTCGCCCGTCAGGGCTTCGATCCCAAGCGCCTCGTCGCGCAGCCGAAGCTCGCTCCACTCGCGCTTGAACCGCTCCGCCTCGGACGTGGCCGTCTCCAGGCTCCGGGTCAATGCCCGCACCGCCGCCTCCCGCTTGTCGATCTCCTTCCGGAGATCGTCCACGGTGGCCGGATTTTCTCCGGCCCCGGCGCCCTGTGCCAGGCCCTGCAAAGAACAAACCGCCGAAGCGGCCGCCGCCATCAACCATGCCGTGGCGGCTTTCATCCCGGATCGCGCCGGCCCCGTACTCCGCGCCCGCGGATTACTTGGCCGCCTTTTCCGTGTGCGCCCCGTGCTTCTTGAACGTCCGCGTGGGCGAAAATTCGCCAAGCCGGTGGCCCACCATGTTTTCCGTCACGAATACCGAGTTGAAAATCTTGCCGTTGTGCACCAGAAACGTGTGCCCCACGAAATCCGGCGTGATCATCGACCGCCGCGACCAGGTCTTGATCGGCTTCTTCTGCGTGGCCTTCGCCATCCGCTCGATCTTCTCGATCAAGTGGTAATCGACAAACGGCCCTTTCTTCAGTGAACGTCCCATAACTCAAATTCCCTCTACTTCTTCTTGCGCCGTTCCACAATGAACCGGTTGCTCGGTTTCGCCTTCTCGCGCGTCTTCTGGCCCCGCGCCAGTTTGCCCCACGGCGAGGTCAAATGCTGCCAGCCGCCGCCCCCCTTGCTCTTGCCCTGGCCGCCTCCGTTCGGATGGTCAATCGGGTTCATCACCATGCCCCGCACCGTCGGGCGCCACCCCAGCCACCGCTTCCGCCCCGCCTTGCCCAGGGTCTGGTTCTCGTGCTCCACGTTGCCCACCTGCCCGATCGTCGCGTAACAGGTCTCGTGCACCTTTCGAATCTCCGAGGAAGGCAGCCGCAACTGGGCGTATCCCGCCGCCACCGCCATCAACACCGCCCCGGCCCCAGCCCCCCGCGCCATCTGCGCCCCGCGGCCCGGCGTCATCTCCACGTTGTGCACCGTCAATCCCAGGGGAATGCTCTTCAACGGCAGCGCGTTGCCGACCTTGGGCTCGGCCTTCTCGCCCGACATCACCTTGTCCCCGACTCCCAGCCCCACCGGCGCCAGGATATAGGCCTTCTCGCCGTCGCTGTACTTGATCAGCGCCAGACGCGCGCTCCGGTTCGGATCGTACTCGATCGCTTCCACCGTCGCCGCCACGCCGTGCTTCCGGCGCTTGAAATCCACCAGCCGCAACCGCCGCTTGTGCCCGCCCCCGCGGTGCCGCGTCGTGATCCGCCCGTACACGTTCCGGCCCCCCGTCCCGCGCTTCGCCACCGTCAGGGACCGTTCCGGTTTCCCCTTGGTGATCTCCTCGAAGCCCGGACGCTCCGTGAAACGGAGTGACGGGGTCAACGGCCTGAATTTTTTCGTCGCCATCGCCTGGTCTCCCTTACGCGAGCGAGATTTTCTCGCCCTCCTTCAATGTCACGATCGCCTTTTTCCAGTCCGGTTTCTTGCCCGGCGCGCCCCGCCGGCTGCGCTTCGGTTTGCCGAGAACGTTCATCGTGTTCACCCGGACCACCTTCTTCTGGAAAATCGTCTCCACCGCCCGCCGGATTTCCAGTTTGTTGGCCCGCGGATGCACCTCAAACACATACTGGTTGAGCTTGTCGCCCAGCACCGTCGCCTTTTCCGTCAGCCGGATGCGCCGGATCACTTCATGCGGTTCCTTCATCGCCGTCTCCTCACGCCAGCCGCTCGCCCACCTTCGCGAGCGCCGCCTCCGTTACCACAATCTTGCCGTACCGCAGGATGTCCTCCGCGTTCACCACGTCCGCCGGGGCCGCCCCCGTCTTCGGCACGTTCCGGCTGGCCAGTTTCATGTTCGGGTCGATCTGGGTGTCCACCACCAGCGCCGACCCCGCCACCCCGTGCCGCCCCAGCCACGCCACAAAATCCTTCGTCCGGTGCGTCTCCATCTTCGTGTCCGCCACCAGCACCACATCCCCCGCCGCGATCCGCGAACTCAGCGCCTTCCGCAACGCAAGCTGGCGCGCCTTCCGGTTCACCTTCTTGGAGTAATCCCGCGGATGCGGTCCAAACACCACGCCGCCCCCGCGCCAGATCGGTGACGCCACGTACCCCGCGCGCGCCCGGCCCGTGCCCTTCTGCCGCCACGGCTTCGCGCCCGACTTCTGCACGGTCGCCTTGGTCTTGACGCTGTGCGTCCCCGCCCGCCGGTTGGCCCGCAGGGCCACAACCGCCTCGTGCACCGCCTGCGAACCCTTCCCGTTGGCGATGAGTTCCACCTTCATCGCCTTCGCCGCCTCGTCCATTGTCAAAATCTTTGCCGCCATGGCCGTGTCCCGTCTTGTTCCGCCGCTGGTTTACTTCTTCGGCGCCGGCTTTTTCTTCGCCGGACGCACAATCACATACCGCCCCGCCGCCCCCGGCACGCTCCCGCGCACCACGATGACGCCGTCGCCCTCCCGGACCTGCACAATCTGCAAGTTCTGCACGGTCTGCCGGTCGTCCCCCAGATGGCCCGGCATGCTCGCGTTCTTCCAAATCCGGCCCGGCGTCGAGCGCATCCCAATCGCCCCGGGCCGCCGGTGCATCATCGAGCCGTGGGTTTCCCCCTGCCCCCGCGTGTTGTGCTTTTTCATGATGCCCGCGAACCCCTTGCCCTTGGTCACCCCGATCACATCCACAAATTGCCCCGCCGCAAACCGCCCCGCCGGCACCGCCGCCCCCGGCGCCAGGTCCCCCGCCTCGCAACGGAACTCCCGCGACGCCCTCTTCGGAAGCGCGCCGGCCTTCTTGAAATGCCCCTGTTGCGCCTTGGCCAGCCGGTGCTCCTTCTGGTCGTCGTAGGCGAGTTGCACCGCGTCGTACCCGTCCTTCGCCGCCGTCTTCACCTGGGTGACCACGTTGCCGCCCACATGGATCACGGTCACGGGCTGGACCTCCCCCTTGTCGTTGTACACGCGGGTCATTCCCAGCTTCTTGCCTATCAATCCCAGTGCCATGGCGTCCTCCTCAAATCTTGATCGCAATGTCCACGCCCGCCGGAAGATTGAGCTTCTTCAGCTCGTCAATGGTCTTCGCCGTCGGGTCGATGATGTCCAACACCCGTTTGTGGGTGCGCATCTCGAACGCGTCCATGCTCTTCTTGTCCACGTGCGGCGACCGGTTCACCGTGTACCGCTCGATCTTCGTCGGCAACGGCACCGGACCCGCCACCTTCGCGCCCGTCCGTTTCGCCGTCTCCACGATCTCGGAGGCCGAGTGATCGAGGATGCGGAAGTCGAACGCCTTCAGCCGTATCCGTATCCGTTGCCCATTCATTGCCGCCGTCTCCTTCCGCCGTTCACTTCTTCTGGTCGAGCACCGCCGCCGCGATCTGCGCCGGCACCTGCTCGAAATGCGACGGCTCCATCGAATAGGCCGCCCGCCCCTTGGACATCGACCGGATCGACGTCGCGTACCCGAACATCTCCGCCAGCGGCACCTGCGCCGCCACCACACAGCCCCCCAGCTTCGATTCCATGCTCTGAATCCGTCCCCGGCGCCGGTTCAAATCGCCCATGATGTCGCCCTGAAACTCTTCCGGCGTCGTCACCTCCACCTTCATGATCGGCTCCAGCAGGATCGGGTTGGCCTTCTGCATCGCGTCTTTCACCGCGAAAATCGCCGCCATCTTGAACGCCAGCTCGTTCGAGTCCACGTCGTGGTAGCTCCCGTCCAAAATGTTGAACGTCACGTCAATCACCCGGTATCCCCCCAGAATCCCGTTCAACGTCGCCTCCTCGATCCCCTTGCGCACCGCCGGAATGTATTCCTTCGGAATGTTGCCCCCGACCACCTTGTTTTCGATGGTGATGCCCTTGCCCCGTTCCACCGGCGTCGCGTCCAGGATCACGTGCCCGTATTGCCCGCGCCCGCCCGACTGTTTCACCAGCTTGCCCTCCCCCACCGAACTCTTCAAAATCGTCTCGCGATAGGATATCTGCGGCGCGCCCGCGTTGGACTCCACGCTGAACTCCCGCTTCATCCGGTCCATGATGATCTCCAAATGGAGTTCGCCCATGCCCGCCAAGATCGTCTGCCCCGTCTCCTCGTTGGTCATCACCGACAGCGTCGGATCCTCCGACGCCAGCCGTCCCAGCGCCTCTCCCATCTTTTCGCGGTCCCCCTTGGTCTTGGGCTCCACCGCCATGCTGATGACCGGCTCGGGGAACGACGGCGGCTCCAGCATGATGTTGAAGTCCTCGTCCACCCATGTGTCGCCCGTCTTGACGTCCTTGATCCCCACCGTCGCCGCGATGTCCCCCGCGAACACCTCGTCGATCTCGTCCCGCTTGTCCGCCTGAATCTGGATCAGGCGGCTCACCCGCTCCCGCTTGTTGGTCCGCGGATTGTAGATGGTGTCCCCCTTCTTCAAGGAGCCGCTGTACACCCGGAAGAAGATCAGTTTCCCGACATACGGATCGGTCCAGAGTTTGAACGCCAGACCGCAGAACTTCTTGTTGTCGTCCGCCGGCGCGTCCACGGGCGCCAGGCCGTCCGGGCTGTTGGGGTCGTGCCCCTGCGCGGGGGGAATGTCGATCGGGCTGGGCAGGTAATCGATCACCGCGTCCACCAGCGCCTGGACGCCCTTGTTCTTGAACGCGCTGCCGCCCACCACCGGCACAATCCGGTTCGCGATGGTCGCCCGCCGCAACGCCGCCTTGACCTGCTCGACCGTCGGCTGTTTCTCCTCAATGAACAATTCGCCGATCTCGTCATCCACGTTGGCCAGCGCCTCGACCAGCTCCCGCCGCGCCGCCTGCGCCTGCTCCAACTGCTCGCCGGCCAGCTCTTCACAAGTGTAGGTCGAACCCACCTTGTCGTTGTCGTTGTAAACAATCGCCTTGAGATTGACCACGTCGATCTGCCCCTTCAGCCTGTCCTCCGCCCCCAGAGGAATCAAGATCGGCACCGCGTTGGCCTTCAGCTTCGTCCGCATGTCGTTGACGGCGTTTTCGAAATTCGCCCCCGTCCGGTCCATCTTGTTCACGAACGCGATCCGCGGCACATTGTATTTCATCGCCTGCCGCCACACGGTCTCCGACTGCGGCTGCACCCCGGCCACCCCGCAAAACACCGCGATCGCCCCGTCCAACACCCGCAGGGAACGCTCCACTTCCGCCGTGAAATCCACGTGGCCCGGCGTGTCGATGATGTTGACCCGGTGCTTGACGCCTTCAAACAGTTTGAACACGCCCGCGTCCGGGCGCTGCTGCCAGAAACAGGTCGTCGCCGCCGACGTGATCGTGATCCCGCGCTCGCGCTCCTGCTCCATCCAGTCGGTCACCGTCGTGCCGTCATGCACTTCCCCGATCTTGTGGATCATGCCCGTGTAAAACAGGACCCGCTCCGTCAGCGTCGTCTTGCCCGCGTCGATATGCGCGCAAATCCCGATGTTCCGCGTCCGCTCCAGCGTGTACGGCCGTTTCGGCGAGTTTGGGTTCTTGGCCGGCGCCGCCGGCATGGCCATGGTGCTCATCGTCGTCTCTCCCCGGTTACCATCGGAAATGCGCAAAGGCCTTGTTCGCCTGCGCCATCTTGTGAACGTCCTCGCGCTTCTTCACCGCGCCGCCCTGCCCGGCCGCCGCGTCCTTCAGCTCCGACGCCAGCGCCCGCCCCATCGGCACGCCCTTGCGCCGGCTCGCAAATCCCACAATCCAACGCACCGCCAGCGACACGCTCCGGTCCGCCGGCACTTCCGTCGGCACCTGGTAGGTCGCCCCGCCCACCCGCCGCGCCTTGACCTCCACCCGCGGCTTCACCATGTCAATCGCCTTGGCCACCACGTCCAACGGGTTGCCCCCGGGTTCCGCGCCTTTGTTCGCCAGATCAATCGCCTGATACACCACCCGCTCCGCCGTGCTCTTCTTCCCGTCCTGCATCACGGTGGTAATCAACCGCCGCACCAGCAAATCCCCGAACTTCGCGTCCGGAACCGCCGCCCGTCTTTCCGCCTGCCGTCTGCGTGCCATGTGTCGTCCCGCTCCCCGTTATTTCTTCGCCGCCGGCGCCGCGCCCGCCTTCGGACGCTTGACCCCGTACTTGCTCCGCGAAACGTTCCGCGTCACTTTGTTCGTGTTGCTCGGCCCCGCCGCGCCCAACGCGTCCAGCGTGCCCCGTACAATATGGTACCGGACCCCCGGCAAATCCTTCACGCGCCCCCCGCGCACCAGCACGATCGAGTGCTCCTGCAAATTATGCCCCTCCCCGGGGATGTACGCGATCACCTCATACCCGTTGGTCAGGCGCACCTTCGCCACCTTCCGCAACGCCGAGTTCGGTTTCTTCGGCGTGCGCGTCATCACCTGCACGCACACCCCGCGCCGAAACGGGCACTTCGCCAGCGCCGGTGACTTGCTTTTCACCGCCGGCGCCTTCCGCCCTTTCTTCACCAACTGATTGATCGTCGGCATCGTTTCCGTCCTTCTTCGAATGCTGTCCTTTGCTCTGAAATCCTGGGTCTTCCCCCTCCGATTCCCAAAGGCTTCTCCGCCTCCGGCCACGTCAAGGGAGCGGCGAATATAGTGGCGCGGCCATCCATGACAATACTTTTTTTCACTTTTTTTCATGCCTTCATGCCCCTCCGCCCCGCGGGCCTTCCCCCCGCGCAACGCGCGGCCACGGCGGCATGGGCGCCGCTCCCTCCGCCGCTCCGCCGCTTCACCGCCGCCTTGCGCCCAGCCCGCCACCCTGCCATACTGCCGCATGGCGCAGGACCTCGACAATCTCGTGGACCGCCTGCTCGATTCCTACCGCCAGCACGGCGGCATCAACCACCTCGACGGCGTCAATCTCCCCTCCAAGCAGGCCGTCGCCCGAATCACCACCGGCCTGCTCCGCCTCCTCTTCCCAGGCTTCTTCGACAGCAACGTCCTCCATTCCCGCGAACTCGCCGCCGCCACCCGCACCCACGCCGCGGCCCTCCGCGACGATCTGCGCGCCGAAATCCTCAAAAGCCTGGAGTTCCATCCCCGCGCGGGCGACCCCGCCGACCGCCTCCCCGAGACCGCCGCCAGTGTCGCCTGCGCGCTCCTCGACGGCATCCCCTGCGTCCGCGAGCTGCTCGTCACCGACGTCGAAGCCGCCTACGACGGCGACCCCGCCGCCCGCTCCTTCGAGGAGATCATTGTCGCCTATCCCTTTATCGAAGCCATCGCCGTCCAGCGCATGGCCCATGTCCTCCACCGCCTCCACGTCGCCCTCATCCCGCGCATCATGACCGAATGGGCGCACTCCCGCACCGGCATCGACATCCACCCCGGCGCCGCCATCGGCCCCTTCTTCTTCATCGACCACGGCACCGGCGTCGTCATCGGCGAAACCGCCCGCATCGGACGCGGCGTCAAGCTCTACCAGGGGGTCACCCTCGGCGCCAAATCCTTCAAAAAAGACGCCGCCGGACGCGTCATCAAAGGCAGCGTCCGCCACCCCGCCATCGAGGACGACGTCACCATCTACGCCGGCGCCACCATCCTCGGCGGCGACACGGTCATCGGCGCGCGCTCCACCGTCGCCGGCAACGTCTGGCTCACGCATTCGGTCCCCCCCGATTCGCTTGTCTTCTACGAAGGGGAACGCGTCGTCATCCATTCCAAGGCCGCCCGCGGCGCCCCCAACGTCCCCGACTTCCAAATCTGACGCGCCCCCGTCCGCGCCGCCCCGTCCCATGCGCCGTTTTTACCTCGATTACAACGCCACCGCCCCGCTCTCCCCGAGCGCCCGCGCCGCGCTCCACGCCGCCCTCGACGCCGCCCACGGCAACCCCTCCTCGCTTCACGCCTCCGGCCGCCGCGCCCGCGCCCTCATCGACGACGCCCGCGACACGTTCGCCGCCCTGCTCGGCGCCAAACCCCACGAGCTCATCTTCACCTCCGGCGGCACCGAGGCCAATAATCTCGCCGTCCTCGGCCTCGCCCTCGCACGCCCCGGACGCCATCTCGTCGCCTCCCCCGTCGAACACCACGCCGTCCTCCACGCCTGCCGCCTCCTCCGCGACCGCCACGGCTTTTCCCTGGACCTCCTTCCCTGCGATTCCCGAGGCCGCGTCGATCCCGCCGCCCTCGAAGCCGCCCTCCGCCCCGGCACCGCCCTCGCCGCCATCATGTCCGCCAACAACGAAACCGGCAATCTCCAGCCCGTCGCCGCCCTCGCCGACGTCTGCCGCCGCCGAGGCGTCCCCCTCCACATCGACGCCGTCCAATCCTTCGGCAAGGAACCCGTCAACGTCCGCGCCTGGGGCGCCACCAGTGCCGCCCTCGCCGCCCACAAGTTCGGCGGCCCCAAAGGCTGCGGCCTCCTCTATATTCAGGCCGGCACGCCGCTCGCCCCCATCGGCGCGGGCGGCGAACAGGAAGGCGGACGCCGCCCCGGCACGGAAAACGCCGCCGCCATCGCCGCCGCCGCCGCCGCCGCCATGGAAACCGCCGACATGCTCCCCCGCGAAGCCCCGCGCCAGCGCGCCATGCTCGAACAGCTTCGCCGCCTCGTCGCCCACCGCATTCCCCAGGCCCGCGCCAACACCGGCCCCGGGGATTGCCTTCCCAATACCCTCAACCTCAGCGTCCCCGGCATCCACGGCGAAGACCTCCTCATCAACTGCGATCTCGAAGGCTTGGAGGTGTCCTCCGGCTCCGCTTGCATGGCCGGCTCCGTCCAACCGTCCCATGTGCTCAAGGCCATGGGCGTCCCGGACGATCTTGCCCAAGCCACCGTCCGCATCTCCCTAGGCCCGTCCACACACGAAACCGATCTGGAAGAAATCGCCGCCCGCCTCGAAAAAGCCGTCCGAAACTGCCAGTCCGGCCCCTGACCCGCGTCCGCGCCCGCCCCAGCGGCGCGAACCCTCGCCGCAAGGCTGTCCACCTTGCGCGCCACCCTTGCCTGAGGATTTCGCATCGGCCAATCCCAGAGGCCGCTTTCCCCGTTTCGAACAGCGTGGCGCTTGCCAGCGATCTCGCCGTACCGCCCTCTGGCGCCCTGCCATCCTCCTCCCAAGCCCATCGGCAACCGACACTTTTGGTGATCCGATCGGATCACCAAAAGTGTCGGTTGTTTTCGGCGGGAGCCAAATGGTCCAAGAGGTTGGCCCCTCCTTTTGTGCTCAATTTTTCCCCAACATCTCAATTTCCCCCTCGCACACCGCACACATACGGCGGCGGGGGCGCCGCCGCTCCGGGACCCCTACAGGTCGCGAATGGCGTGTTCAGGGTAAACCTGGACCGCCTGGCCGCGCGTGACCCAACCGGTCTCGCCGCCGGGCAGGCGCAGCCGCAGCCATCGGTCAAGAAACGCGCGCTCCACAATCCCCACCGCCCCCGGCCCAAGGGGCCGCGTCTCCTGCTCCACGTCCGACGGGATGGACCGCAGCTCGCCCGCCTCGACCACGACCGCGGCGCGAGCGTCGCCCCATTCGCGCATGGCCAGCAACGCCGACGACGCCGCCGCGATTCCCAGCCCACCCGCCACGGAAAGGACGAACCCGAGCGGCCTGGCGCGGCGCGGGCCGCCGTGACGGCGCCAAATCCGCAGGCCCATGCCCGCCGCGCCCATCACCGAGCCCGCCAACAAAATCATCTGCCATTCAAATGCCGACGCGGCGCGCAACGGCGCCCCGGGACCCGCGCCCCGGAAAAGGGCGTCCACAGGCGCGCCCCCCAGGCCGGCGCGTTCCACGGCGGCGTGGCCGTTCCAACGGACCTCCCGCGAGCGCGGGGCGCGCGCAAGGGCGGCGGCACATTCGCCCGCGGCGGCGGCCC
>CAYSZK010000078.1:0-18840 GCA_964435495.1 uncultured Verrucomicrobiales bacterium | reverse complement strand
GCCCGCCCAGGCCCAGCCAGCCTCCCCGCCTCCCCACTGTCTGAACCGCAGGGACATTTTGTCGAGCTTGACTGATTCGCGACTCGCGGCTATCCGGGGTAATGCGCTTGTGGGGTCGCTTGGTGTGGTGTGTGATGCTGGGGTCGCTCATGGCGGGGGGTCCGGCGCGGGGGGTCTATGTTGATTGGGCGGGGTTGCCGTTGTGGACGAACGTGGTGATTGTGCCGACGAATTTTTCGGACACGAACATTGTGGGGTCAACGCCTGCGGGAACGGTGGGTTACGTTTTTGAGCAGTTTTACGAGGTGGACACGAACAACTCCGGGTTCGACTTCAGCATACGGGTGACGGAATTTGTGTCGGAACTGCCGCAGTTGGCCACCAATGGAACGTCGTCGGTCGAGTCGTATTACGATCACGTGGGGGACAGCCAGGGGTACACCACGAACATTCTCGGCACGGGCGTGGACGGTGTGTTTTATGGGCCACGGAACCAAGAATTGGGGGAATTTGGCGACGGGAACACGAACGCGGCGAAGCCGTTCATCACGTTTCGGGACTACACGCGGGACAGCCGGTTGTCGAATTACATCCAGGTGGAGTTCATCTTCCACTACGCGCTTGGCGTGACGAACGTGGGCATCCAACTTTATGACGTGGATTGGCGCGGGGGGGCGAACACGAACACGGGTGGGAACAACGAGCAGGATATCATCACCGAACTGCGGGGCGAAGACCTGGCCTCAAACAGGGTGGCGTTGACGGCGGAGTACCAGCCGTGGACGACGAACGGATACAGTCCAGCGGGTTCCAACTCCTACTTGATTGGCGACAACGGAACGACGAATTTGACGATTGTGGCGCGTGCCGCCAACTCCACGAACCTGGCGGACGCGCTGAACCCGACCAATGGCACACCCGGGTTCACCAGCGCCAATCCCGGCGGAACCGGATTGGGTGGCCAGGGATACGGGAACGTGATGCTGACGAATTTTGATGGGAGCCTGGCGCGGGTGGTGTTCAATTGGGGCGCCAATCCCGGGAACCCGGACACGTCGCCGCAGCAGAGCGGCTGGGGTTTCGGGATTGGGGCGATCTATTACGATGTGGTGGTTCCGGAGCCTGGGGCTGTGGCGGTGTTGGGGATGTTTGGGGCGGGGTTGTTTTTGTTTGGGCGGCGTTTACGGCGGAAGTGAGATGATCTTGGGTGGAGGGTGCGGCGGCGGATTGCAAGGGCTGGGCCGGGTTTACCCGTGAAAATCAGCTTGCAATGCGCTTGGATCGCCGACAGAAAGGCATGCGATGAGTGAAATTCTAGAACCACCTGTTGCCACTATCCCTCCATTTGATTCCGTGTCCGCCGGGGCCAGCCCCTTGGTTCCGTTGCATGACGGCACGGTGGCGCCGCAGATTGGGTTTGGTTTGTATGAAATCCGGGAGGGGGAGGATTGTTACAACGCGGTTACGGAGGCGGTTCGGGCTGGATACCGGCATTTCGACACGGCGCAGCACTATTACAACGAGCATTCGCTGGGCTACATCCTCAAGAAGATCGGGATTCCGAGGGATCAGTTTTACATCACGTCCAAGACGCCGTGGAATCTCTCGCGGCGAAGCATCCTCGTGGAGTGCGAGGCGAGCCTGATCCGGTCGGGGTTGGAGTACTTCGACCTGTACCTGATCCATTGGCCCACGGGGGACGTGGTCGAATGCTGGCACGCGATGGGGGAGCTTCAGCGGCGGGGGATGATCCGGTCGCTGGGGGTGAGCAATTTCAGCGTGCGGCGGTTCGAAGAGGTGTTTTTTGCGGCGGGCTGCGGCGTGCCGGTGGTCAACCAGATTGAGTTCCATCCGTTTTTCCAGCAGCTGGAGCTGGTGCGGTACTGCGAGGGGAAGGGGATTCGCATCATGGCGTACTCGCCTTTGGCGCGGAGCGAGCTGGCGCCGCCGGCGAAGCTGGTGGAGATCGCGGCCCGGCACGGGCGCTCGCCGCAGCAGGTGATGCTGAAATGGTCTGTGCAACGGGGCAACATCGTGCTGCCCAAGTCGCGCAATCCCGAGCGGATGCGGCAGAATCTGGATTTGAGCGGATGGGAATTGAGCGCGGAGGAGATGGCGGCCATCCACGGAATGGACCGCAACGAGAACGTGCTGAAATTCCGGCCCGGGAACTATTTCTAAAGCGGCGGGTAGGGGCCTTGAAATTCAGAGGCCCGCGGCGCCGGCGGCTTGGAGGCGTTGGAGGAGCGCGATCTCGGGCGCGCTGAGTTGGGCGGGTTTCACGCGGTCGAGATGGGATTGGGCGTCCGCCCTGCGCCCGGCGAGGGCGAGCGCTTCGGCGTAGTGCAGGCGGATGGAGGCGTCCCCGAGGGCGTCCGCGGGCAGGCCCTCGAAGAAGGCCAGGGCTTCACGGGGGTGGCCGTTGCGGGCGAAGGCGCGGGCGAGGGTTTCCGAGGTGTCGGCGCCGGGGGCGGCGGCGGCGGCTTCTTTGGCGAGGGCGAGGGCGCGTTTGGGGTCGCGGTCAAGGTCCATGAGCAGGGCGGCGATGTTGTTTTTGAAGACGGGCTGGCCGGGGTTGATCTGGAGGAGGCGTTCGTGGGCGTCGAGGTCCGCCGCGAGGTTGCCCTGGGCGCGGTGGATGCGGGCGAGGGCGCGAAGGGATTCAAAACGGAACGGGCTTCCGGGACGGGCGGCGGCCTCGTAAAACCCGGCGGCGTCGGCGGGCATGCCCCATTCCTCGAGGAGTCCGGCGGCGGTGAAGGCGCGTCCGGTATCGACGGATGCGGCGCGTTTTGCGTTGCGGACGGCGAGCAGGGCGAGGCTGTGGTCCTGGAGCCGGGTGGCGGCGCGGGCGGTCCAAAGCCAGAGGCGCATGGGGACGGCGCCATCGTGGGCGCTGGTTTCGGCGGCGGGGCGCGAAGCGGCGGCGAGGGCGTCCCATTGGCCGCGGGTGGCGAGGCATTCGAACCGGACTTCGAGCAGCGCGGGGTCACGGGCGGCGGCGCCGAGTTTGCGGAGCTGTTCCTCGACCAGATCGATGCCGAACCATGCGCCGGCCATGCGGAGGAGCTCGGCGCGTTCGGCGGGCCCGGTGGCGGTGCCCCAGGCGAGGTCCCAATCGGAGCGGAGGCGGGGCAGGCCGGTGTCGCGGATGGCGCGGAGGCGTTCGAGCCAGGAGGTCCGGTCCTCGGGATTGCGGATGACGATTTGGTCCCACAAGGCGGCGGCCTTGGCGGGGTCGGAGCGTGCGGCTTCCTGGGCAAGGGCGCGGGTTGCGGCCTTGTGGAGGGCGGGATCCCCGGAGGCGCGCATGGTTTCGAGCCGCTGGCGGGCGGCATGGCGGACGTCTTCCGAGGCAGCGGCAAGATGGAGGCTGGCAAGGGTGGCGGTGTAGCGGGGGTTGGCGGGGTCGATCCGGGCGGCGCGCTGGAGGAAAGAGGTGGCGGCCCCGGGTTTCTGGACTTGGAGAAGAGTGGCGGCGGCGAGGTAGGCGATTTCGGGGTCGTTGGGGAAGCGGTCGAGGTGGGGAATAAGGATGGCGCCGAGGTCGGGCAGGTTGTGGTCGAGGCAGGCCTGGAGCGCGGCGTGGGCGAGATCGGCGCGGTGGGGGGCGAGGGCGAAGGCGCGGGCGAGGCAGACCGCTTTTTCCGGGGAGCCTTCGGCGCCGAGGACCTTGGCCATCAGATCGAAAATGCGGACGCGGGCGGGATCGTGGCGGTAGGCATTGGCGAGCTGGATGCGGGCGGAGGCGAAATCGCCGGTGGCGAGGAACCGTTCGGCGCTGGCGACGAAGGAGGAGGCGCGCAGGGCATGATAGGCGCGGGAGGCGGGGACCCAAAGGAGGGCGGTGGCAAGGGCGGCGCCGGTCACGCCCCAGAAAAACCGTTTGCGGCGGCGGGCGGCTTCGGGGAATTCGGCCGCGTCGGGGTCGGGATCAGGCCAGAGGGTGATGCCGAAGATTTCCATAAGACCGGAGCGGGGAAGGCTTTGGAAAATTTAGGCGCACTCGCGTGGAATGCGAGCGCGGGAGCGGAAAGGGACAGGCCTTCAGAACGTCTTCAGAACGTCCGGAGAACGCAGAACGAACGGGGGCGTTCTGGCGTTGCGCTTGGATCGCCCCTTTGGGAAGGGGTCTCGCTGAGGGCACGGGGGGGGAAGGGGTGGCGCTGCTTCCGGTGGCGGACGCCCGCTACAGGCCGAGGGCTTTGCGGCTGAGCGTCTCGGCGAGTTCGACGTCCACGATGGCCTGGCCGCCGTGGGAGATGGGGGTTTTGCCTGTGAGGACGCATTCGGCGAAGTGGCGGTGTTCGGCTTCGAACGGCCAGACCCAATCGAGGAAGGGGGAGTAGGTGCGTTTCTGCTCGATGTCGATGACGTGGAGGCGGCCTGGGGTGTAGCGTTGGAGGGGCGGCGCGAAATCGAGGCGGACGCGCTTTTTCGAGCCGCAGATTTCGAGGCCCTTCTCGAAGTCGTGTTGTTTGATGCGGACGTTCTTGAAGACCGTCTTGTGGCGGCCATGGTCGAAAACGGCGAGGAAGGTGGCGGGGTCGCCGTAGTGGGCGTAGTCGATGCCGCGGGGGTCGCCGAGGAGGTAGCGCATGGCGTTGAGGACGTGGGAGCCGAAGTTGTGGATGAACTCGCGGAGGTTTTCGAAGGCGGAGTCGTATTTGGGCCAGAACGATTTCTGGTCCTTGGCGCGGACGACGGAGGCGAGGGCACCGGCGGTCCAGGAGTAGAGGTCCTCGTAGAAGAAGGCTTCGGCGAAGAGGATGTCGCCGAGCTCGCCGGCGTCGATCATGGCGCGGACGGCGCGGGTGGCGGGATCGTAGGTGTGGTTGAAGGCGACCATGAGAGTGCGTTTGGCCTTTGCGGCGGCGGCATTCATGCGCTGGGCTTCGGCGGTGGTGACGGCCATGGGTTTTTCGACCAGGACATGTTTGCCGGCCTCGAGAGCTTCCACGGCGATGTCGGCGTGCATGGTGGTGGGCGCGCAGACGATGACCGCGTCGATGGCGGGGTTGCGGAAGAAGGGGCGGTGGTCGGTGGCGCCGGCGGATTCGGGGAGGCCGGAGAGAGCGGCGACGCGGGCGGCGACCTCGGGGTAGGGGTCGGAGACGCCGAGGAGGCGGTATTGGGGTATGCGGAGGATGGCGGGGAGGTGGGCGTGCTGGGCGATGCCGCCGCAGCCGATGACGGCGATGGAGAGGGATTTGTCGTTCATGGGATGAAGCGTGTAAACAAAAGGGTTTGGAGCGGAGTGTCAAGGCGGGATGCGCGGCGGAAACAGGGAAACAGGGAACCGGCGGGGGCGTTTCCGGTGTCCAGTTTCCCGTTCAGAACCTGGCGGTCACCGGGCGAGGTGGGGCCAGTGTTCGCGCCAAGGGGCGGGGGAGCGGACGGGTTTGCCGGCGGGGAGCCGGACGCAGACCATGGTCTGGACGCAGCGGGCGATGGCGTTTGAGTCCGCATCGCGGGTGATTTCGAAGGCGAGGTCGAAGCTGGATTTGCGGAGGGCGGTGATCCGCGCGGAGACGGTGAGGCGGTCGCCGAGTTTGGCGGGTTTGAGATAGTCGATCTCGGTGCGGGCGACGACGGGGACGGCGTCGCCGCGGGCCATCTCCTCCAGGGAGAGGCCGAGGTGCTCGGCGAGGCGGGTGCGGGCCTCTTCGATGAAGCGGAGGTAGGCGATGTTGTGCACGACGCCGCCGGCGTCGGTGTCGTAGTAATAGACGCGGATGGGGCTGGCGAGGGCGGGGAGTTCGGGGAGGTTCATGAGCCGAAGATGTCGCGGAGGGACTTGACGACGGTTTTGAGGACGGAGACCCGGGCGACCCATTTGGAGTCGGTGGCGAAGACGTGCCACGGAGCGTGGCGGGTGTCGGTGTGCCGGAGCATGTCCTCGGCGGCTTCGTTGTGCTGGTCCCATTTCCGGCGGTTGCGCCAGTCTTCGTCGTTGATTTTCCAGTGTTTGTAGGGATCGGCCTCGCGGGCGCGGAACCGTTTGAGTTGTTCGTCCTTGGAGATGTGGATGTAGAATTTGAGGAGGAGGGCGCCGTTGTCCACCAGGGTGCGTTCGAGATTGTTGATCTCGTCGTAGGCGCGGCCCCATTCCGTGTCGGAGGCGAAACCCTCGACGCGTTCCACGAGGACGCGGCCATACCAGGAGCGGTCGAAGATGGCGATGTCGCCGAAGGGCGGGAACTTGGTCCAGAACCGCCACAGATAGTGGTGGGCGAGTTCTTCGGGGGTGGGTTTGACGACCGAATAGACGCGGAGGGTCCTGTGGTCGAGCTTTTCGCCGAGGCGGCGGATGATGCCGCCTTTGCCGGCGGCGTCGGGTCCTTCGAAGACGAGGATGACGCAGCGTTTGGCTTCGCGGAGGAGGCGCTGGAAATGGAGAAGTTCGAGCTGGAGTTCGGCGAGGCGCTTCTCGTAGTGCTTGCGGCCCTCGAACCGGCGCCCGTTGTCTTTGGCCAGGAGGTCGTCGAGGCGGACTTTCACGGGAAGCGGGTGTACCGGAATCGGGGCGCGGTGTCGCGCAAAAGATCGAAAATCGTACTTGCGCCGCCGGGTAATATGTATTATGTAAATACACGATGAACAGCCAACGGCAGCATGCGGCAGGCGGGCGAAGGCGGGGGCTGGGGGGGTTCAGCCTGGTGGAAGTCAGTCTGGCGCTGGCGATTGTGGCGTTTGCGTTCACGGCGCTGCTGGGGGTGTTGCCGATGGGGTTTCGGACGTTTGGGGAGGCGACGGACGCGGCGACGCAGGCGCGGATTGCGCAGAAGCTGGTGGGCTTGGCGCAGCAGACGCCGTTCACGAACATCGTTTCCGACGCCGTGTGGGCGCCGGACAACAAGGAGTACTACTGGTTTGACGACCAGGGGGAGTTTATCGAGTTCGGGCCGTCGGCGCCGGCGGGTTCGGACCGGCTGTGGTTGTACAAGGCGGCGGTGTTCCAGACGAACAGCGCGGAGGTGCCCGGGGCCGGTGGCAACGTGGCCAACCCGGCGTTGCGGACCATCGTGGTGCGGGTGGAGACGGCGACCAAAACAACGAACTTTTTCAATTCGATTGTGGCGGACAACGGGCTCAAGCCTGTGAAGTAGTTGGGAAGACGGGAAAGGCGGCGTGACGATGAAGCAGGGCAGGACAAGAAACCGGGCGGAAGCGGGCCGGGGGTCGGCGGCGTTTTCGCTGGTGGAGTTGATGGCGGCCGTGGCGGTGCTGGTGGTGCTGATGTACACCGTGTTCAACATGACCAACCTGATCGCGAAGGCGTTGCGGACGTCCACCGCCCGGATTGAGTCGTTCCAGGGCGCGCGGGCGGCGTTTGACGCCATGACGCGGCGGTTGAGCCAGGCGACGCTGAACACGTATTACGACTACTACGCGGTGGACGGCTCCGAGTACAAGTCGCGGGTGGACGTCGCGGCGGGACGTGCCGGGAAGACGTCGCTTTCCTTGTCGAATTTCACGCCAGCGGTGTATGGGCGGTTGTCGGAGCTGCACTTTGTGTGTGGTCCGATTGGGGATTTTCCCGGGATACCGTCGGAGATGGGGGACATGAAGACCGTTCCCGGGACGCACGCGGTATTTTTCCAGGCGCCGCTGGGCAAAATCCATCCAAAGAACCGGGATGAGTTCGGTGGATTGGAGAACCTGCTCAACACCTGCGGCTTTTTTCTGACGTTCGGGCCGGACCCGCTCCTTGCGGATTCAGGATTGCCAGGATTCCTAAGCAACATCGCCGACCAGGACAAGCGGTACCGGTTCCGGTTGGTGGAGATGGTCCAGCCCTCGGAGCGATTCCAAGTGTATTCCGATCCGACCAACTGGGTCAAGAACGCCATCGATCCACCACCAGGGAGCGATCCGGAGGAGTTGGAAAAAAACAATGTCCGCGTTCTCGCCGAGAACGTGGTGGGGGTATATTTCTGGCCAAAGCTGGCGCGGACGGAAGAAATGGAGGTGGACAATTCCACAAATCCCCAAGAGATCGGGGACTACATTACGGAAACTTACAAGTTTGACTCGAGCTATAGCGATGACAAAGAGATCATCACCCTGACCTCCAACGAAAAAGAGAAGGCGGGGCCTTGGAAGTCGTCAGGCAAGGCCAACCAACCGCCGCAGATGCACCAGTTGCCGCCGATGGTGCAGGTGACGCTTGTGGCGATTGACGAGCCTTCGGCGAAACTGCTGGCGCGGGAGTTCAAGACGGCCATCCCGGATCTCCCGCCTGCCGGCCTGTTTCAGGAGAGCAATGAGAAGAAGTATGAGGAGGACCTCGAGGCCTTGGAGCAAGCCCTTCGGGACATGCAACTGAAGTACCGGATTTTCTCCACGGAGGTCGCGATCCGGGCGGCGAAATGGTCGATCGAATGAGGTGCGTGATGAAAAACTGGGCGGGGCGCGGGCGCCGGTCGTTTTCGCTGGTGGAACTGCTGGCGGTGATGGGAATCATCGCGCTGCTGATGACGCTTTCGTTGCCGGCGTTCAACCGGATGGTGCTGGCGTCCAATCTGAACTCCGCGGGCCGCGCGGTCGTGGACCAGATCAACCGCGCGAGCCAGGAGGCGCGCACGAAGAACCGGCCGGTGCGAATCTACTTCTACCAGACCAGGGAAGGGAACGACGACTTCCGGTTCCGGGCGTTCCAGTTGTTCTCGGTGGACCCGGGGGAGACCAACAAAGTCGATCCGTTGGACAAGGTGGCGTACCTGCCGCAGGGGATGATGATTTCGGAGGATGAGAACTTTTCGACACTGTTTGC
Source organism: uncultured Verrucomicrobiales bacterium (assembly GCA_964435495.1). GTDB lineage: Bacteria > Verrucomicrobiota > Verrucomicrobiia > JADLBR01 > JAIBCM01 > CAYSZK01. The sequence continues at coordinate 10,064 of CAYSZK010000078.1, read as the reverse complement.
GGATCCGTTCGAGGTGGACAAGCGCCCGACAAACGGCCCGCCGGACAAGATCGGCACGGTGGAGTTTGCCGACGACGGGTACGCGTTTGAGTTCAACACGGGCGGCGGGGCGGACATTCAGTCGCGCGACAACGAGTCGGAGGACGCCGGGTCCAAGCGGTTCTTGTACATCCACCATTTTCGGGACCCCCCCGTGGCGGGGACCGGTTCGCGCAACGGCATCGCGGTCCGGGTGGACCCCGACACGGGCCGGCCGCGGGTGTTCCGCCAGGACGTGAAGTAGGGGGCTTGTTTCGCCGCTATTCGCGGGCGGTGTCCAATATCTGGATTTTCGCAAGGTCGGCCGTGCCCAGGCCCAGGCCGGAAGCGGTCTGGAGGAGGGCGCGGGCTTCGGCGATGGACGGAAGCTGGCGGGTGGCGCGGAGTTTTTCAATAAGGTCGAACGCCACGGCGTCAATCGCGACCGGATCGGTCCCCACCAGGAGGAGCCCCGCGGGATCGCTGTAATGCGCCACGAACTCCGGGCCGCCGGCGAACTGGACCATCAGGCCGTCCATGATGTGGAGCACGGCCTTGTCCCGGATGGGCTTGCGGGCGAAGACCTCCGCCAGTCCTGGATTTCCCCAAGTGTCAAAGAAACGGCGGTGATTGTCCACTGCGGCGAGGGCGAGCCCGGCCACGCACCCTTCCAACCCGACCCCGGGGTGGTCTGTGAGGACCGGCAGGTTGATGATTCGTGTGGCGCGGCGGGTCAGAAGGGTGGTGAAATAGGATTTCGAGCTTACCTGGCGGGGTTCTTCGGGCGTGCCGGGCGAATCCTCCGGGCGGGCGGAACGCTTCCGGAGGGTTTCCTCCAGCAAGTCCCGGTCATTGGGTTTGCGCCCGCGGAATTCGTGATCGCCCCAGATGAGCTGGCCGAGTTCGGGGGACATGACGAACTCCCCTCCGTCGTACCCGGCTCCGGGGAAAACGGCGAGCACCGTGGCGCGTCCCGCGTACGCGGCGGAGGTGAAACCGGCCCGTTCAAGGTCCGCGGCGCGGCGGTCCCAAACGATGAGCCGCTCGGGGGGAACGCCGGCGCGCCGGCAGAGGCCGAGCACGGCGCCGACGAGGGGGTGTTTGGTGGCGAGGGTGGGCCCGCCGGCGGCGTTGACGCGGATGGCGACAGTGTCGGATGGCGAAACGAACGCGCGCATCGCCGCGGTGGCATGGGGAGCGCCCGTGAGGCGCACCAGCGCCGCTTCGACCATCCCCTGGATGAGGGCGGGGTCGGGCCGCGAGTCGCGGATGGCGGCGGGTTCGACGACGCGGACGACCCGGCCTGGCGCGGAGGGCGGTGGGGCGGGGAGGGCGGTGGCGGCGCCGAGGAGCAGGACGTGGATCGCCAGCGCGGATTTCATGAGCGAAAAGAGATAGCGGAGAATTCGCCGGGGGAGAGCGAAAAATCCGGGCTTGGCCCGGTTGGGCGGACCGCAACGCCGGGGCGGGTGCGGGGTTGCATACGGATGGAAAGCCGCGGAACGCGTTGGGTGGCGGGGGTGATTGCGGGATGGCTGGCGCTTGCGGGAGGCGGGCGCGCCCAGCAACCCGCGCCTTGGCCGCGCATGGAAGTGGCCGGGGCGCGGGTGGAGCGGAACGTTGAGTTTGGCCGGGCCGAAGGCCGGGCGCTGCTGCTTGACCTTTACCTTCCGCCTGGCGCGACAAACGGAGGCGCGGTCCCCGTGATCGTGTGGATTCATGGGGGTGGGTGGCAAAAGGGCGCAAAGGAGAACGTCGGGCCGGCCGCCGGCTTTGCCGCGAGGGGGTTTGCTGTGGCTTCCGTGGGGTACCGTTTGAGCGGCGAAGCGGTCTTCCCCGCCCAGATCGAGGATTGCAAGAACGCGGTGCGCTGGCTGCGCGCAAACGCGGCGCGCTACGGAATGGATGGCCGGCGGGTGGCGGCGTGGGGCTCCTCGGCGGGCGGGCACCTGGCGGCGCTGTTGGGAACTTCGGGCGGTGTTGCGGCGCTCGAAACCGGCGGGGAGCCGGTGCGGGTTCAGGCGGTCGTGGATTACTACGGCCCCGCGGATTTCCGCCCTCAAACCCTCTCCGGGCGGGCGGGGGACTCCGGGGGGCCTGTGGCGCGGCTGCTGGGCGGGCCCGTGGCGGACCGGACGGAACAGGCGGCGTTAGCAAGCCCACTGACGCACATTTCCGGCGATGATCCGCAGTTCTTCATCGTCCATGGGGACCAGGACCGCGTGGTGCCGCTGATCCAGAGCACGCGCTTGATGGAGGCGTTGTCCGCGGCGGGTGTTCGGGCGGAACTGCGCGTGCTCCCAGGCGCGGGGCACGGGGGACCGGCGTTTTCCGAACCGCGGTTGTTGGACGAGATTGAGGCGTTTTTGCGGGAGGCGATGGCTGGCGCCGAATGACGCGTGGGAACCGCGGAGGCGCCGGCCGGCCATCATCATTGACATCTGCCGCCTTGAGCCGGGCGTCCACGCCAATGGCAGGAACGCTGGATGGGCAACGCGCCACGCACGAGCCGGCGGGCCTGGCCGCCTCCCTGTCCCGGCCCCAACCACCTCGGGAAAACCGGCACGCACGCCAAAATTTGCGATTGCCGGGAGCCGGCATTGCGGGCTTGCGCGGCGCCCGTGGATTCGTGCAGCGTGGCCGCATGCGCGTCCGCCCCCGCCCGGCCCTTTCCCGCAAGGTGCGACACGCCGCCATCGCGGCGGCCATCGGGCTCGCCCTGCCGCCGGCTTGGATGCCCGCGGCCTTCGGCGAGGCCGATCTGCCGCCCAGGGACAAGTTTGAGCTTTTTGTGCTGGGCGGACAATCCAACATGGACGGCGTCGGCGGCTGGGCGATGCCGCGGCACCTTGCGCCCGTGCCGGGCGCGTTCATGTCCTATCGCAGCATGCTGTTGCTGGGCGCGGACAAGGGTGCGCGTCCGATGCCGGAGCCGTTTTGGAGCCCGTTCGGCGCGGGGCGCGAACCCGGCGGGCGCGGCATCGGCCCGGAGTGGGGTTTTGTCAAGACCCTCCTTCACTACGAACCCGATGCCCGCATCGGCATCGTCAAGATTTCCGCGTCCGGCTCGAACATCGAACGCTGGATCAATGACCCGGCGCTGGAACGCGGCGGCGGCGAATACTTTGCCAACGCGGTGGAAACCGTCCGCCGCGCGGCGCGGGACGGGGCGCTGAAGGGGTTCCTCTGGCATCAGGGCGAATCGAACTCTGGGTCCCAGGATTACGGCGAGCTTTTTGAGCGGATGGTTGCCGGTTATCGCGAGGCGTTTGGAACTCCGGACTTGCCCGTCCTCGCGGGAACCATCGGCGAGCGCAGCGAACCGTCGGCCCGCGTCAACCAGGGTCTCGCCGCTGCCGCCGCACGGATGCGCGGGGTGCGCGTGGTCGCCTCCCGCAGGACCCTTTCGGACAATGTCCATTACGACGCGGATTCGCAGGACGAAATGGGGCGCCTCTATGCCTGTGCCCTGATGGCGCTCCGAGGCGCGCCGCCGCCGTTGGAAGTCGCCACGGAGAGTCTGCCGCCCGGCGTGGCGGGAACCGCCTACGCCTGGAAGTTCCAGGCCCGCGGCGGCGAGGGAACCCTGCTGGAGTGGAGTTGCGACGGATTGCCGCCGGGACTTGGCCTCTCTGGCGACTGCCTCCGCGGCGCCCTTCCGGACACGCCCGGCGCGGTCCGGTTTGCGGCGAAGGTCCGGGACGCCGCGGGTTCCGCCCAGCGCATGCTGAGTCTGGAGGTGGCGCCGCAGCCCAAGGACCGGATCGAGTTGCTTCCGGCCGACGACCTGAGCGTGTGCGCGGAGTACGTGCTGGCGGGCGGGCGGGCGCTCTACGCCGCGCCGGAGGCCCCGCATTCAAACAAGGCCCGCGCCTGCCTTCGCTTCCAGGTGCCGCCCGCGTTCCGCAATGCCAGGAAGGCGGCCCTGCGCCTGCGCATCCTTGCCGCCGGCAACCGGCCTCCGGCCAGGCTCGCAGTTCACGCGCTTGAAACCACCGCCTGGACCGCGGCGTCCGCGAAGATCAAGGAACCCGCGACCTTGCCGGTTGCCGGCGCGGCCCTCGGCGAAGGGGAGGCCGCGGCCCATGACGCGGATTGGGTGCTTGACCTCTCCGGCTCGTTCCGCGCCTGCCTGAAGGAAGACGGCTCGGCCGGGTTTGAGGTCAGGAACTTGGGCGGCCAACCGTCCGGTCCGGTCATCCTGGCGTCCAGTCTGGGCGCCAAGCCGCCTGTCTTGATCCTTGAGAACTGAATCCCTGGGCGGCACGGGCGCCGGTGTGGGCCGGTTTCAGAGCCGTTTGAAAACCAGGTCCACCTCGCTGTCCCCGAGCGTCCCGAGCACGTAATGTCGCAGGATGCTGCGCAGGGCCTTGGCGCGTTCGGGCGCCAGGGATTCCGCAACATCACCCGCCGCGAGCGTGGCCATCTCGGCGAACGTCTCGGCGTTCAGGGCCAGGAACGGCTCAAGCCGGGCGCATTCCGCGCAGAGTCTGGCCGCCGCCCGCAAATCAAGATGCGCCACGCGCCCGAACTCCCACAGTTCCTCCGCCTTCGCATGGCTTCCGCCGGACGGGCCGGACGCCATGCCGTTGTTTTCGCACAGGGTTGCGTTGACGGCCACTACCCGCGGCCAGGCGATCTCCGCCAGCGCAGGCCGCGGCACACGGGCTTTTCCTTCCCTCGCCATGCTCGCCTCCTCGGTGGTGATCGGTGTTCTCCGCGAAACTCCAACGCTTCGCCAGCGCGCAAGCCCGCACGTTGCATCCCTCCCAAGCCCTTGGGACCGGCGGCCCCCCCCGCGGCGCACCGTGCGGGCGGAGGGAATCGAACCCTCAACTCAGGCTTGGGAAGCCCACATTATACCACTTAACTACGCCCGCAAACTTGGGGAATAGTCCCACCTTTGCGGCCCCCTGGCAAGCCAAATCCGCGCCAGCCACAGAGTGCTCGACGTGAACGACTTCCGCTGTTAGTGTGTCTATATTGGTTCAATGTCCCAGTCTGTCCTCCAGACCGAAGAATTGCCGTGGCTCTCCGTAAGTTGCCCGAAATGCCACGCCATCCTTGAAATCGACGGGGACTGGCCCGGCCAGCAGGTTCAGTGCAACTCCTGCCAATCATCCGTCACCCTCCCCGAAATCGCCGATCCCGCCCTCTCCGAATGCAAATGCCCCTGGTGCAACACCCATGCGGTGTTCCTGGGTTACTCCCGAAACCGAAAAATCTGGTGCCCCAGCTGCCACGCCGCCCTCGGCAAGGCCGAACAAGACGCTGTCTCGGCCCGCCCAGCCGCCGCAGCCCTTGTCGGCGACATCTTCCCCATCGCCCAACACCCGCCAGGCCCCGGCTTTCCAAAGGCACCCCACCCACACCCCTCGACCGCAAACCGCGCCGTTACGTCCCAACCCGTCGCGCCTCCGCCCTCCCTCCCGCAGTCCCCCCCGGTCCACGGCCTGCAACCAGCCCGTCGTGCCGAGGCCCTGCGCCCTGTCTTCAGCGCGGCGGCCACCCAAGCCCCTCCTGAATCGCCCGAGCCAAGCGCATCAGCCGAGGCCCCGTCGCGCCGCAAACCGGTGTTCCGAATCGATCTGCCGCCGGATCAACCCGCCCCAGGCGCCACCGTCGCCCTGCCCTCGCGCCGGCACGCCGGCGCGGAATCCGCCACCCAAGCGCATCCCGACCCCGACGCCACCGCCCGCATCCCGTTGCCCACGCCCGCGCCCAAGGGACCGAAACGAACCCAGCGCATCTCCCTTGGCCTGCCCCCCGACGCCTTTCCCCAAAAGCCTTCCGAGCCCGTCCCGCGTCTCGCCACACCGCCCAACCGCGCCGATTCCGTCGCACACTCCCCGTCCGCGCATGCCCAAGCCCTGCCGCACCCGGACGCCCCTGTGTCCACGCTCTTCGATGCGCCGGGTCCGGTGCTGGCCAAGGCTTCGCCGCCGCGTGATTCGCTGGCGTCGCTGGCCATGGCCCGCATCACCCAGCGGGAGAAGGCCGCGCATGGCATCGCCGCCGTTTCTCCTCCCGCCCCCCAACCGGTCACCGCGCTCCCGCCCGCGCCCGGTCCGGAGGCCGCCGCCACCGTTCCCGCCGCCCATCACCGTTCCACTCCCGCGGTTTTGACCCCGCAAACAACGCATCTTGAGGCCAAGACCCCCGCGCCGCCGGAGGCTCCAACCCCCGCCGGCGCCCAGGTTCCCGCGCCAGGTCCCGATTTGCCCGCCCAAGCAGCAAAACCCCAGTCGGACTCGACGCCGCCGCCAAAGGCTGCCCCTGCCAAAAGCCCCGTCTTCGCCGCGCCCACACCGTTGCCAGTTCCCCCAAAACTAGTTCTCAAGTCCCTGGCGGTGTCATCCGCCCCGCGCGCCAAACCCGCGCCCCAAGCCCCGCGCAAACGCCCCGCCGCCCGGCGCGCGCAGATCATCGAACGCCCTGAATCCTCCAAGGTCTCCCCCATTCTCCTTCCCCTCGAAGTCCCCGAGGAAGACCGCGCCAAACCCGCTTCCAACGCGCCCGAAGAAGGCCCCATCGACTCGATCGCCCCTTCCGCCCGCAGACGCCGCATTCGGAAGACTGTCCGCAAACCCGCACCGGACGCAACCCCCACCGCGCGCGAACCAGATACCGTCCCGGAATCCGAACCCTCCCCCCCGCCCGCTCCAAGCCTGGACACGGTTCCTCCGCCCGCGGCAAAAGCCGCCCCCGCCGAAGACGCCGCACCCACGGAAACACCCACTCCGGAGATTCCAGCCCTCGACGCCGCCAAACCCGCTCCCGGCGCCGCCAAGGGCTCGGGCGTCACGCAACTTCTCAAGGCTATTGAGGGCCACCTTGATGCCGAAACCGGCGCGGAACCCGAACCCGCCGCCGCCCCATTCGCCGAAACGCAGGCCCCGCCCGCCGCCGAACCCAGGGCCGGGTCCTCCTCCGACGGCGCTCCGGCGCGCGCTGACGCGCCTGGTTCCCGCGAGGCACGGACGCCCGAGACCGCGCCCGGGCCCGCCGAAGAAAAGCGGCGAACCCGCCGCCTTATCATCGGCGCGATTGTCCAAAAGGCCGCCGAGGCCATTGTCCCGAAACCCAAGCCCGCCCCCCCCGCCGCGAGCCCCGCCGCCACAACCCAGGCCCAGTCCGCGGAACCGCACAAAATCGTCGTCCGCGCGAAAGACGGTGTCCTCGCATCCAAACCGCCGCCGCCTGTGCCGGTCTCCCCGCCGCCCAAGCCCGCCTCCAAGTCCGAGTCCGCAAGCGCCTTTCCCCCGCCGCCGGCCGCGGGCAAGGCTGCGCCCGCCAAACCCGAATCCAAGCGGGCCGCTCCGAAGTCCGCGAAGCCCAAGCCCGCAAAGGCCGAAACACCGAAACCCGCCAAACCGCGCCGCGAAAAGGCGTGGGCCGCGCCATGGCTGTTCCCGTGGACCCCCCCGCAGCGCATCGCCGCCGCCGGACTCGCTGTCGCGGCGCTCGCGGGCGGCGCCGCCCTCAGCTTTACCATGGTCCGGAACCACCAGATTCAGTCCGCCGGGTTCACGGACGCCGCCGATTTCAAGCGCTTCAAGGAAGCCTCCCGCCTGCTCGCGCGCGGGCGCACGGACGACGCCCTTCGCGCCGCCGGGCCGCGCGCCGTGAACCCCGCTTCGGACCCGGCCCTCAAGGCGTTCTTCTTCCCCGTCCGCGCCCGCCTCGGCAAGCCGCCGCTTTCCATTTCCGAGGTCGCCGTCATGGCCGCCCTTGGCCCCAAGGCCGCTGAAGTCGCCGGACGCACCCTGGCCTGGGAGGCCGCCTACCACGCACCGGGCGCCTTGCGCCTGGACGCCATCGAATTCCTTGCCTCATTGGAACGCTCCCCATCCCCCGCTCGCGACACAGCCGCCACCGCGCCCGCCAAGGATTCCCTTCCCGGCCTTCCCCGCCCCGAGGCCGCTCTGGGCGATTCCCCCGAGGCCATTCTGGGCCCGCGCCCCTCCGGCATCGAAGCCTACCTCTGGGACGAGAACGCCGCCCGCTGGTACGGAAGCAAGGCTGGCGGTGGCGATGAAGAGGCCCGCAAACGCCTCCTCTCCTGGATCGACGAGTCCGAAAACAACCGCGTCCGCCGCGAAGCCGGCTGCCGCGCGCTCCTCGCTCTGGGCGAGCCGAAAGCCATCGAACCCGCTCTCAAACTCTATCGCGACCTCGTCCCCAGCATCGCCTTTCGCACGCAGATCGCCGAAAGCCTCGCCCCCTCCGCGTCCGATCCGAAGGCCCGCGAATCGTTTGAACCCCTCCGCCTCTGGGCCACCCGCAACCTCGCCGAGGGCGCCGCCCGCGCCTGCGCGCTCCTCCACGAACAGGGCTCCCCGGAGGGCCTCGCCCTCCTGAAAGATGGCGCCAAGTCCTCCTCCCTCTACAGCGAAATGGCCATCGCCGCCATCCGCGAGCTTGCACGCCTCCTCGGCGAGGAATCCCGCGAAAGCATCGCCGCCGCACGGCAGCAATGGACAGGCAATCTCGCCCGCCTCAAGGTCGAGGGCGGCGCCAGCCCCAGCGAGGAAAATCTCACCTTCCAAAAAATCGCCAACAAGGTCCTCGATAACATCGAAATCGAACTCGCCCGCGCGGGCGACGCCGAAACCCGCGACTCCATGGAGCTGCGCCTGGAACGCGGCAACGATTTCGAAAAAGTCCGCCTCGCCCTCCTCTGGGGCAAGGCCGGCCTCGACCTCGCCACGCCCATGCTCGTCAAAATCGCCGGCGCCGACCCCTCCGGCCCCACAACCGCCGAGGTCGAACAGGAAGAAGCCCTCTCCAGCCTCGTGGAATGCGGCAACGCCGCCGCCGCACCCCTCCTCCTCAAATCCCTTGTCCGGCCCGATCCCGTCTTCCGCTACCGCGCCGGGCTGCGCCTCGCCAAAATCGCTCTGGCCCCTTCAGGACCCGCCCCCGCCCTGCTAGCCGCCCCCCTGCCGGCCGAAGCTCCAAACCCCTGAGCCGTCTCCATGCCTGAACCCCGGGACTTGTGTTTCATTCGGAAACCGCGTACTATAAAAGCATGAACCCCGCCGCCCGCGCCTTTACGCTCGTCGAACTGCTCACGGTCATCGCCATCATTATCATCCTCGCCGGCCTCCTCATCCGCGGCGCCGGCCACGCCCAATACGCCGGCGCCGTCAACCGCACCCGCGGCGAAATCAAGCAGATCGAACTCGCCCTGGAACGCTTCAAGGAAGACAACGCCATCTATCCCGTCTCCAACTCCAAGGTCACCGACCCCGCCCCCGATAACAACCTCGCCACGAATCTCATCAATTTCACCTTTGGCGATAGGACGACGAACAATTATCTCGACGGATGGAGGGACAGCCAAATCAGTGGCGCCGCCCTCATCGACCCCTTCGGCAACGCCTTCGGCTATTGCTCCACCTCCAACACACTCGAAAATCCCAACTACCCCGGCGTCTCCATCTGGTCTTCCGCGGGCTCCAGGTCCAAGACCAACAAGTGGATCACCAACTTCGACCCCTCCCGGCCCTGACGCGCGGTTCGCAATCGCCGTTCCGGCCGCGGCGGCTCAAGGCCCGGACTTCCCGCACCCCAGCAGACGCACAATCTGCCCGGCCGCAAATCCCGCTCCAAACCCGTTGTCGATGTTGACCACCGTCACCCCGCTGCCGCACGAGTTCAGCATCCCCAGCAGCGCCGCCACGCCCCCGAAATTCGCCCCGTACCCCACGCTCGTCGGTACCGCGATGACCGGCTTGTCCACCAAGCCCGCCACCACGCTCGGCAACGCCCCCTCCATCCCCGCCACCACCACAAAAACCCGCGCCGCCCCCAACAGCTCCCGCTCCGCCAGCAACCGGTGCAGCCCCGCCACCCCAACGTCGTACGCCCGCGCCACCCGCGCCCCGAAACATTCCACCGTCACCGCCGCCTCCTCCGCCACCGGCAGGTCGCCCGTCCCCGCCGCCAGCACCGCCACCAACGGCGCCTCCGCCCCCGGCCCGTCCGGCGTCCGCCGCCACGTCACCGCCCGCGCCGCCTCGTGGACCACAGCGTCCGGCACC
>CAYSZK010000077.1:0-19047 GCA_964435495.1 uncultured Verrucomicrobiales bacterium | reverse complement strand
CCCATGAATCCCACACTCCCCAACCCCTACAACAACCGCAAAAGCCTCGACGCCAAACTCGAACGCATCCGCGCCGGCAAGGATACCCGCAAAGATTTCATCCTCGCCGACGCCAAGGACGCCGACATGGCCTTCGGCATCGCCGCCCCGGGCCCCCACCGCGCCGGCGCCTGCCCCCACGGGTTTAACGAGTCCCAGGGCTGCTTCCGCACGCTCGCGGATTACCAACGCCAAATCCGCGAGGTGATCCAGCAAAAGCTCGTCGATATCATGCTGCTCTCCGCCTCCAACGTCGAAAGACTCGCCATCGACGAAGGACTCTTCCGCAATTCCCCCGTCACCCCCGCCGCCCGCGCCAACGATACCACCGATATCTGGGCCGTCCGCGGCGGCAAGTACCCGTCCCATCCCTCGCGCCATTTCCGCACCGCCACGCTGGACCACATCAAATACGGCAAACTCGAAACCAACCACTCCCGCCCCCACACCGGCGCGGACCTCGGCCTTTACTCCATCACCTTCACCAACAACATCGACGAGGATTACGAGGCGCTCGAAGCCTTCCACGACTTCCGCCTCGAAGCGGAGAAGAAATGTTTCCGGTACTTCCTCGAAGTGTTCAACCCCAATGTCGATCCCGGCATCCCCTCCGCCGAGGTCGGCGCCTTCCTCAACGATTCCATCGTCCGCTGCCTCGGCGGCGTCACCCGCGCCGGGCGCCCCCTCTTTCTCAAAATCCCCTACAACGGTCCGGGCCCCCTCGAAGAGCTCGTCGCCTACGACTCCTCCATCATCGTCGGCATCCTCGGCGGCAGCGCCGGCACCACCCTGGACGCCTTCCAGCTCATTCACGACGCCCAAAAACACGGCGCCAAAGTCGCCCTCTTCGGCCGCAAGATCAATCTCTCGGAACATCCCCTCGCCTTCATCGAGTTCCTCCGCCGCATCGTGGACGGCGAAATCCAGCCCGAAGAAGCCGTCCGCGCCTACCACGCCGTCCTCCAGAAGGCCGGGATTCCCCCGGCCCGCCCGTTGAACGACGACCTCGTCCTGTCCTCGACGAAAAAGAGCTATTCCTAGCGTCTCCCCGGCTTCCCATGGCATCCGAACCCAACGCGCCCAATCCATCCCCAGGCCCCTTCCGCCTGTTCTGCGCCAGGGAAACCGAGCCCGGCGAGCGACGCGTCGCCCTCACGCCCGAGACCGCGCGCAAATTCGCCGCCCTCGGCATCGACGCCGCCGTCGAGGCCGGAGCGGGCGCGGCCGCCGGATTCCCCGACACCGACTACGCAAAGGCCGGCGCCCGCGTGATTGCCTCGCGCGCCGACGGCATCCGCACCGCCCATCTGCTCCTCCAAGTCAGGCCCCTCGGCGAGTCGGACGCCGCGGCCCTCGCCCGCGGGACCGTCCACGCCAGTTTCCTCGACCCCTTCCGCCAGCCCGACGCCGTGCGCCGCCTCGCCGCGGCCGGCCTCACGCTGGCCAGCATGGAGATGATGCCGCGCACCACCATCGCCCAGAAAATGGACGCACTCAGCTCCCAGGCCAGCCTCGCCGGCTACGCCGCCGTCCTCCTCGCCGCTCACAGCCTCGACCGCATCTTCCCCATGATGATGACCCCGGCCGGAACCCTTGCGCCCGCGCGGGTGTTCATCATCGGCGCCGGCGTCGCCGGCCTCCAGGCCATCGCCACCGCCAAACGCCTCGGCGCCCGCGTCGAAGCCTTCGACACACGGCCCGCCGTCGAAGAACAGGTCCGGTCGCTCGGCGCACGATTCCTGAAGATCGACCTCGGCCAGACCGGGCAGACGGCCCAGGGCTACGCCGTCGAATTGGCGCCCGCGCAGTTGGACCTCCAGAAACAGGGCATGGCCAAGGCCTGCGCCCAGGCCGATGTCGTCATTACCACGGCCCAGGTCTTTGGACGCCCCGCTCCCCGGTTGATTTCCCGCGACATGCTCGCCGGCATGCGCCCCGGCGCCCTCGTCCTCGACATGGCCGTCTCCACCGGAGGCAACGTCGAAGGCTCCGAGCCCGACCGCGAAACCTCCGTCCACGGCGTCCGCGTCATCGGCTGTTCCAACCTCCCCAACCGCGTCCCCCACGACGCCAGCGCCATGTTCGCCTCCAACCTCGCCAATTTCATCACCCACTTCTGGGACGCCACGGCGCGCGCCCCCCGCCTCGACCCCGCCGACGAAATCGTCAAGGGATGCGTCATCGTCCGGGACGGCGAGATCGTCCACGACCGCGTCAAGACCGCGCTGGATAAAGGAGCCTGATATGCTGCTGCTGTTTGTGTTTGTCATCGCCGTGTTCCTGGGCGTCGAGTTGATCAGCAAGGTGCCGTCCCAACTGCACACGCCGCTCATGTCCGGTTCCAACGCCATCTCCGGCATCACCATCGTCGGCGCCCTCGTCGCCGCCGGCCATGTGGACCGACCCGAACTCAGCGTCGCCCTGGGCGTCGCCGCCGTCATCCTCGCCACCATCAATGTGGTCGGCGGATACCTCGTGACCGACCGCATGCTCGCCATGTTCAAACGGAAGGACGGCTCCCGGTCATGAATGGCTTCGACTGGACCAACCTCGGCTACATCGCCGCCTCGGTGCTCTTCATCATCGGCCTCAAACTGATGGCCCGGGCACGCACCGCCCGCCAGGCCAACGCGCTCTCCGCCGTGGGCATGCTCATCGCCATCGTCGTCACGCTCCTCCTCAAAGGCATGCATTTCCACTGGATCGCTCTCGGCCTCGCCATTGGCGCCGCCGCCGGCGCCGTCATGGCCTACCGCGTCAAAATGACCGCCATGCCCGAAATGGTCGCACTTTTCAACGGCTTTGGCGGCCTCGCCAGCCTCGCCGTCGGATGGGCCGAGTACGCCGCCCAACCCGCGATGCCCCCGGATGCCGCCGCCCCCGCCTTCCTCGCCGTGCTCATCGGCGGCGTCACGTTCACCGGCAGCGTCGTCGCCTTCCTCAAGCTCGCGGAATGGATTCCCGGACGCCCCGTGCTGTTCACCGGCCAGAAGATTCTCAACGCCATCCTCCTCGCCGCCGCCCTCGGCCTCGGACTGTTCTTTACTCTCCGGCCTCTGGACGCCGGCCCCGCCCTGTACGCCTCCGTCGGCCTCAGCCTCCTCCTCGGCGTGCTCCTGGTCATCCCCATCGGCGGCGCCGACATGCCCGTCGTCATTTCGCTCCTCAACAGTTACTCCGGCATGGCCGCCTGCGCCGCGGGGTTCATCATCCAAAACACCGTCCTTATCGTCTCCGGCGCCCTCGTCGGCGCCAGCGGCATCATCCTGACCAGGATCATGTGCCGCGCCATGAACCGCTCCCTCGGCAACGTCCTATTCGGCGGCGTCGGCGCCGGCGGCGTCCGCAAGGCCGCCCAGGTCCGCGGCGAACCCAAACCGCTCTCGCCCCAGGAAGCCTACGCCCTCCTCGAAGCCTCCCGCTCCGTCGTGATTGTTCCCGGCTACGGCATGGCCGTCGCCCAGGCCCAGCACGTCGTCAAGGAACTCGGCGCCCTCCTGGAGGAAAACGGCGCCGAGGTCAAGTACGCCATCCACGCCGTCGCCGGGCGCATGCCCGGCCACATGAACGTCCTCCTCGCCGAAGCCGACGTCCCCTACGAACAACTCCTCGAAACCAACGACGTCAACCCGGTCATGGCCGCCGTGGACGTTTGCATGGTCATCGGCGCCAACGACGTCGTCAACCCCGCCGCCCGCGAGGACAAGGGCAGCCCCCTCTACGGCATGCCCATCATCAACGCCGACCAGGCCAAAACCGTGATCGTCCTCAAACGATCCATGGCCGCCGGTTTCGCCGGCGTGGACAATCCCCTCTTTGTCGGCCCCAACACACGCATGCTCTTCGGTGACGCCAAACACTCCCTCCAAGCCGTCGTCAGCGAATTCAAAACCGACTGAACCCATCCCCTCCCGTTCGCCGCTCCCCCTCCTCCGCGGTCAAAATCTCACGCCCTCACCGCCGGACCCCGCGCCGTTCCTCGAACCGCGCCACCTTCCCTCCCCGGAATGTCACCTTCGCCGCCGGGTACAACTCCCGGTATTCCGTCTGCACCGGCACATAGGACCCGCCCCACAAATGCCGGCAACGTCCATACCGCGGATAGGCCGGCGCATACACGAACTCCGTGGACATCCGCGTCCGGTAGCCATGGTAAATCCAGTCCTCCTCCCGCCCGTCCGGCCCCCGGCGCTCCACCATCTCGTCCGGCTCCCCCCACGCGATCCGAACCAGTTCTTTGTCAAACCCAACGTCGATCCGCCCCTGTTCCACCGCCGCCCGGACATGCGGCGGATACTGCGCCAGAAACTGTTCGCTCTCGATCAGACGCGACCGCAGGGTGTCGCACCCCGCCAGAAAACCCGCCGCCACCGCCACCATCACCACAACCGCGCTCTTGGGAGTCATGAACAAAACCTAAACGCCTTCCCCGTCCACTTCAAACGCCCGGCCCGGACGCAAACCCCCGGCAGGCTTCCTCGTCGAACACCGCCGCCACCGGCACTTCCAATCCCTCCATGACCCGCGCCCGAAGGGTTCCGTGCCCCAGTTTCTCGTGCAATTGATAGGCCGCGCCCCCGTCCGGCAACAGAAACTGCTCAATCGTTCCCGCCTCCGGGTCCACAATCCAATACTCCCGCACCCCGTGCGCCGCGTAATCCTCGAACTTCACCCCCCGATCCCGCGCCACCGTGCTTTCGCTCAACACCTCCACCACCAAATCCGGCGCGGGGAACCGCATTTGTCCCGGCTCAATTCGCACCGCCTTCTCCGGCCCGTAATAGACCACGTCCGGCTCGTAATCGTTCCGCGTCAAGCTCACCAGGCACTTCTCCGCGAACACCCGGCCCTTGCCGGTCTTAAAAACGTGGCGCTTTAGAAGAAACAGGAGATTGGCGGTCACATCCAGATGCCGTGCCCGCGCGGGCGAATGCAAGACCGCCTCGCCGTCAATGAACTCCGCCTTGCGGTCCGGCGCCAGGGTCTCGACAAAACACCGCCGTTTCCGCTCCTCTTCCGCCGCCAGATCGTTCAAGTCCTTCAGCAGCTTCGGAAAGAGCGGCGAGCGCATCACCGGCTCCAACACCGCGTCCATGGCCGCCAACCTACAGCCCGCCCAATTCCCATGCAAGCGCGTCCGGATGCCCCCGCACCGCCTCACCTCAATCCCGGTATCGCCCCATAACCAATGAACCGCGACGTGTCGTTCGTGCCGCTCCGCGTCGGCATCCAGAAATCGAACACCCCGCCCCCGTCCCGCGCCTCCCCCTCGTACCGCCGCCCGCTGCTCGCCCCGGCCATCACCCGCTTGCCGTCCGCCACCCGCCTGCCCAGGTAGATCATCACATGCGTCACCGGCGGGTCCCGGTCCACATCGTACGTGCCCGTCCAAAAGAGCAGGTCCCCGGGCCGCAGCTCCTCCATCTCGAACGTGTCCTCCCTGCGGCTCACGACCGCCCGGAACATGCCCGCCTTGCGCACCCACACGTAAAAATTGTTCGCCTGCCGCGGCACGCCCCGCAACCCCGCGCCGTTCAAAACATAGCTGAGGAATCCCGAACAATCGAACCCGCCATCCGCCGGCCCCGCCGCCGCGTATTTGTAGGGCAATCCCAAGTCGCCCGCGTCCAGCGCCGCTTTCAAAACCGTTTGCACCGCCTTGGGCTGCTCGGAGAACTCCCGCAGTTCCTCCGGTTTCAGCGTCCCCGCCCGCTTCCGTTCCCTGGCCTCCGGCGCCGGGGCTCCTTCGCTCCCTTCGCCACGCCCTGCGCCTGCCGGATCCGTTCCCCCGGCCTTTCCCGCCGCTTCCGCGCCCTTTGCGGTGTTGGTCGCGGGGACGGCGCCCTCCATCTCGCGGAACGGCACCGCCTTGCCTTCCACCGGCCCGGACGGTGGCGCCTGCGCCAGCGCGCCCGCCACGCCCAATGCCCAAATCCATGCCGCCGCCTTCATTCTCCAACCCCTTTTACCACCCCCGCACGCTCCAGCGCCATGTCCATTAGTTGATCGGCCAGGTCCTGCGTCCCCTCATCCAACGCTTCCACGGCTTTCTTCAAGCGCGCCGTTTCCCCGGACGCTTTCGCCGCCTCCACTTCCGCCACCAGCGCTTCCACCGCCCGCCGCCGCTCCCCGCCCACGCGTTCCTCCAGCGTTGCCAGCGCGCGCCTCGCCGCCCCCAACAGCTCCCCCGCCTTCAGCGCCGCCTCCGTCCACCGCCTCTCCGCCATGTCCGCAAACGCGTGCTCCGCCGATTCGGCGACCATTTTCTCCACCGCGTCGTCCGAAACGTCCACCGCCGATTTCACGGTGATCCTCTGTTCCTCCCCCGTCGCAAGGTTCCGCGCCAGCACCCGCAGAATCCCGTCCGCGTCGATCTCGAACTGCACCCCGACCCGCGCCACGCCCCGCGGCGCCGGATCAAACGCCACCTCAAACTCCCCCAACAACCAGTTGTCCCGCGCCATTTCGCGCTCGCCTTGCAGCACGCGGATTTTCATGGCCCGCTGGCCGTCCGCCGCCGTCGTGAACACCTCGCCCCGTTTCACCGGAATCGTCGAGTTCCGCGGAAGGATCGCGTTCATCAAACCGCCGAAGGTCTCAATCCCCAGCGACAACGGCGTCACGTCCAGCAGCACCGCGTCCCGGACGCGCCCCTCCAGAATCCCCGCCTGCAAAACCGCCCCCAACGCCACCGCCTCATCCGGGTTCGGCGCGGACCGCACCCCGCGCCCAAGCCATTCCTCCGCCAGCCGCCGCACCAGCGGCATGCGCGTCTGCCCGCCCACCAGGATGACGTCGTCCAACTCCTTAGGCGCGACGCCCGCGTCCGCCAGCGCGCGAACCATGTGGCCGCGCGTCCGCTCCAGAATGGGCCGCGCCAGCCGCTCCAAATCCGCCCGCCGCACCTCGCACTCGAAACTCCACCCCTCGCCCAGGAACGGCAGCCGCGCCACGGACGCCTCCGCGCCGCTCAGCGCGATCTTCACGCGCTCCGCCTCCTCCCGCAACCGCGCACGCTGCGCCGCCCCCGGCTCGAACCCGGGCCGCTCCGCGCGAACGCGTTCCTCCAGCCACCCCGCCAGCGCCGTGTCGATGTCGTCGCCGCCCAGCCGCGTGTTGCCGTGGGTCGAACGCACCTCGAACACGCCGACGTTGATCTCCAGCACCGACAGGTCAAATGTCCCGCCCCCCAGATCGTACACCGCCACCAACCCGCGCGTCCGCCCCTCCCCAAGCCCGCACGCCAGCGCCGCCGCCGTCGGTTCGTTCAATATCCGTTCCACCGCCAGCCCCGCCATCTCCCCCGCCCGCCGCGTCGCCGTTCTCTGCCCATCATGAAAATAGGCCGGCACCGTGATCACCGCGCGCCCCGCCGCCGCCCCGATGTCCCCCTCGGCGTCCGCTTTCAGTTTCCTTAGTATCTCCGCCGCCACTTCCTCCGGAGGGATCAACCGGCCCCGAACGCGCGCCGCCGCCATCCCCCGCGCGTCCTGCGCCAGTTCGTAGTCCACCTCCCGGTCCGCGCCCCCCAATTCCGAAAAACGCCGCCCGATGAACCGCTTCGCCGAATACACCGTCGCTTCCGGCGCCAAAGCCCGCACCCGCCGCGCGGCCTCGCCCACCACAGCACCGCCGGACTCCGGATAGTGCGCCACCGACGGCGTCAACCGCCGCCCCTCCGCCGACGCCACCAGCACGGGAAATCCCGAGTCCAGCCAGCCCACCAGGGAGTTTGTCGTCCCCAGATCAATCCCCAAAATCCGGTCCATCGCTCAACCTCCCGCAAGCCGCGCCAGGGCCTCCGCCAGCTCCGCGCGCCACCGGGCCGCGTAGGCGAAGTCCCGCGCCAGCGCCGCCGCCGCGCCAACGTCCCGTTTGCCCGCCATCCAATCCCCGTCCAGCTCCTTGCACCGCCGCTCCAACTCCCCAATCCGGCCCGCAACGATGCCGTTCAACGCCGTGACGTTGGCAAGCACCGGCGCCCGCGCCACCGCCAGCTCCGCCGCCGCCAGCGCCGAGCCCGCGCCCTCGCCGCGCCCCGCGATCTCCTTCGCCGCCCGGCACGCCTCCGCGATCTTCGGAAACAGCGCGGTCTCAAACTCCCCCAAACCCGCCAATGCCGCCGGGCGCGCGCCCGTCTCCAACTCCACAAGCAGCGCCAGGCGCCGCGCCGGATTCCGGACAATCCCCGCCGCCTCCTGAATCTCCGCGCTCCGCGCCTCCGCCTCCCGGACGCCGGACCCCGCCGCGTGCGCGCGGTCGGGATGCTCCGACGCCAGCATGCCGGCCACCCGCCGCTTCAAGGCCTCCAGATCCGGATACGGCCTCGGCTCGATGCCCAGGACCGCAAATGCCGCCGCCGCCATTCGCCCGCGCGCCTCCACCGCCGGCCGTTCAGGCCGAAAACGATTCGCCGCACGAACAATGCGCCACGGCGTTGGGGTTGGCCACTTTGAAGCCGCCCTTTTGAAGGTCCTCCGAGAAATCCAGCTCCGACCCGCTGACGAACAGCGCGCTCTTCGGGTCCATCACCACACGCACGCCGCTGGACTCCACCAGAATGTCCCGGTTCGCCGGCGCGTCCACCAAATCCATCTTGTATTGCAGGCCCGAGCATCCGCCCCCAACCACCGCCACCCGCAACGCCCCGTGCGGCCGCCCCTGCCGCTCCAGCAAGGACGCGAGTTTCACCCCCGCCCGGGCCGTGACGCGCACCAGTTTTTCGTTGCCGATCTTGTACGCCGCCGCAGGAGCCGCCGCCGGGGCCTGGTCAAGGGTGGCCATGGCTTTACGCGGGAACCGGCGCCAGCGCCGGCGGCAGGTCCTCGTCCTCGTCCGTGGCCGGTTGCTTCGGCTGTTCCCCGGCCACGGCCGTCGCCGCGGGCTTGGGCGTGGCCTTGGGGGTCTTCGGCGGGTTCAACATCTTCCCGTGCTTCACAATCTCCTCGATCATCATGCCGTCGAGGGTTTCGTATTCGAGCAGCGCCTGCGCCACCATTTCCAGCTTGTCCCGGTTGGCTTGGATGATGTCGGTCGCGCGGTTGTAGGCCTCGTCGATCAGCACCTTCACCTCGCCGTCTATCTCCTCCTGCGTCGCCTCGCTGTGCGCCCGCCCCTTGCCGGCGAACAACGAAATTTCGTCGGCCTCGTCGTAGCGGACCATGCCCAGCTTCGCGCTCATCCCCCATTCGCACACCATCTGCCGCGCCCGCCATGTGGCCTGCTGGATGTCGCCTGCCGCGCCACTCGACACGTCACCCAGGAAAAGTTCCTCCGCGACGCGCCCCCCCATCGTCACGCACAGTTCGGTCAGCAGCTTTTTCCGGTAATGGCTGTAGCGGTCCTGATCGGGCAGCATCATCGTCACCCCCAGCGCCGGCCCGCGGGGAATGATGCTCACCTTGTGCAGCGGATCCGTTCCCGGCAGCAACACGTTGAGCAGCGCGTGCCCCGCCTCGTGGTAGGCCGTGTTGCGCTTTTCTTCCAGCGTCATGGCCATGCTCCGCCGTTCCCGGCCCCAGCGCACTTTGTCGCGGGCCTCCTCCATCTCCGTCTGGGAAATCGCCTTCTTGTCCCGCCGGGCCGCCAGCAGCGCCGCCTCGTTGATCACGTTGGCCAGCTCCGCCCCCGAATACCCCGGCGTCCCGCGCGCGATCCGCGCAAGGTCCACGTCCGACCCCAGCTTCACGCCCTTGGCATGGACCTTCAGAATCTCCTCCCGCCCCTTGATGTCCGGCAGATGGATGCGCACCTCGCGGTCGAACCGGCCCGGACGCAGCAGGGCGTGGTCCAGCACGTCCTTCCGGTTGGTCGCCGCGATGATGATGACCCCCTCCTGCGTGTCGAACCCGTCCATCTCCACCAACAGCGCGTTGAGGGTCTGCTCCCGTTCGTCGTTCCCCCCGCCTATCCCGTGCCCCCGGCTCCGGCCCACCGCGTCAATCTCGTCGATGAATATCAGGCACGGCGCGTTGCGCTTGCCCTGCTCGAACATGTCGCGCACCCGCGACGCGCCCACCCCCACGAACATCTCCACGAAATCCGATCCGCTGATCGTGAAAAACGGCACGTCCGCCTCCCCGGCAATCGCCTTCGCCAACAACGTCTTCCCGGTCCCCGGCGGCCCCACCATCAGCACCCCCTTCGGTATGCGCCCCCCCAAACGCTGGAACTTCTTCGGGTCCTTCAAAAACTCCACGATCTCCTGGACCTCCTCCTTCGCCTCCTCCACCCCGGCCACGTCCTTGAACATCACACGGTTCTTGTCCCGCGAGATCATCTTCCCCTTGCTCCGGCCAAAGCTGAACGCCCCGCGCCCGGCCATCTTGATCTGCTGGCGGAACATGAAGTAAATGACCAACAGAATCAGAAGCACCGGCAGGAACGAAAATATCCCCTGCGCCAGCCAGCTCGTCGTGTAGTTCGTCGCCACCTGCTTGACGCCGTGTTTTGCCAACAACTCCTTCAAATCCCGGTTGAAATCCAGGGAGATCGCCACCCAGTAGTCCCGCTCCTTCGGGTCCTCCGCCAAGACAAACTTGCCCTTCACCTTCTGCTCCCCCGTGGAGTTGTCGATCGTCACCGTCGCCGATTTGATCCGCCCGGATTCCAGCGCGTTCACAAACTCCGGGCTGTAGGCCAGTTCCTGCACCGCCCCGCCAGCCCCGGGACGCGCAAATAAAAAAACCGCCAGCAGCATCAGGCACATCGAAAACAAGGCCGCGCTCCGCCAATTCATGCCGTCCCCGCCGGGCGCGCCGCCCCCGCTCCCGTCCGGGGGCTCCCGCCGCACCGGCGGCTTCGGATACCGCGGCGGCTTGTTCTTGGGTGAACCGTTTGCCATCCTGTGTCTATAACAGGGTTCCCCGGCTTCTCAACCCCTGACTTGCGCCCACGCGCCGTTCCCGAATCCTTGCCATCCAGCCAACGGGCGCGCCCGCTCCCCGCGGCAAGCACGCATCGGAGTGATCCGGGCGCCGTTCCCGCGCCCAGATCAAATCCGGCCTTCCAGCAGGTCGATCAACTCCATGAACGTCTTCACGTCCGTGCGCGACGGGTCCACCGAGTCCAGCAACAGCCGGAACCGCGCCGCCCGGTCCGGGTCCGTCGGCCCTATCCCCATCAGCCCCTCGTTGAACTCGCGCTTCGCCGCGTCGTCCGCCTTCCGCGCGTTGGCCTCAAGCCAGCGATACACCGCGCCGTCGTCCGCCGCGCCCCGCACCGCCGCCTCAAACGCCTCCGGTTTCACATCCAGAAATTCCAGCAGCCGCTTGTCCATGCCGGTCGCGAGGTAGTTGTAACCCGGCAACGCGCCCCGCGCCGCCAGACGCACCTTGTCAATTAACCGCGGCAGATGCACCAGGCCCAGCGCCTTCTCCCGCGGACTCCGCAGCTCTGGCGGCGCCACGAACCGGTAGGGCGCGTCCAGGCGCCCTTCAAAAAACGTCAGGCCGCGCGGCAACCGCCCCGGATGCTTCGGCGTCTCCGCCGCATACCCCACCGGCAGCACAACCGCCACCGCGATATCGCCGTCGCCCTCCGCGCCAATCACCCGCTTCACGCCGTCCTCCACCCACCCGTTCATGAAACAACTCCCGAGCCCGAGGCTTTCCGCCGCCAGCGCCACATGGGTCGCCGCAATCATCGCGTCCTTGGCCGCAAACTCGCGCAGCCGCGGCCCGAGCGCCTCCTGGAATCCAGGCGCCGCCGCCCGCAACATCCCCACCATCTTGTCCCCCCAGGCGCCCGTCGCCTCCGCCGTCTCAATCGTCCTGGACATCGTCCGGCGCCACCCCTGCAACGACACCGCGAACACAAACGTCACCGGCGCCTCCAAAATCTGGGGCTGGTTCCACGCCACAGCCGCAAGCGCTTTCCTTTGTTCCTCGTCCCGGACCAGGACAATCCGCCACGGCTGGAGGTTCCAGCTGCTCGCCGCTTCCGCCGCCGCGTCCACCAGCGCGTTGAGCACGGTCGGCGGTATGGCCTCCCGCGTGAAGTGCTTGGTGGACCGCCGCTTTTCAATCGCCTGAATGACTGTCAGTTCGTTCATGGTGTTGGAATCTTTCTCCCGGACAGGCTTGCCCCGCGCGCCCCTCACCGCGCCGCGGGCGGCGCGAGCCGCGCGCCCAACCTCTCCCGCACCCGCGCCGCAAGGTCGCCGGTGGATACCACGCGCCGCGCCTTGTCCGTGTCCAGCCGCGCCACCGAATCGGGCACCTCAAACAATTCCACCGGCGCCCGCGTCCCCGCCGCGAGGTTGTATATCTTCACCCGCGCCGAAACGCCTGCGCCCGACTTGCCAAACCCAATCAGGTATCGAAGCACCGATCCGTCGATCAATTCCAAGTAATCGCCTTCCACCAGCCATCCGGCGTCCGGAAGCCGCACCGGCGCCGCCGATGCCGGGCCCAATTCCTTGAGCCGGTCCACCAGCCGTTCCTGAACCTCCCGCGCGACACTGGCCTTCAAATCCTCTCGCTGCCGCGGATCCAGATTGGAATCCACCACGGCCTCGGCAAAACCGAACTCCCGGACGTATATCGCCGCCGCCCCCGCCCCGCCCTCCCCGGTTTCAAACGCCGGGTTCCCGGCGCACCCCGCCAATCCTGCCACCGCCACCATCCCCATCGATAAGAGACCCAGGACCGCGCGCATGACCGCCCTGCCTACCACACTCCGCGCCGAGGTCAATCCCCCGAGACCGCCACGCGGGGCCGGCGCCATGTGTGGCCGGGAGATTTCCGGGAGGCATCCCCCCCCCGGCCGCCTCCGCTGTCCGTTGACATCCTGCATGCCAACCCCCATCCTCCCGGCCATGAAACTGGACCCCGCCACCGACTTCCTCCAGCCGTTCAGCATCCACATCGATCTGGAGTCCGCCACCATGCGCGACGCCCCGCGCACGGTCTCGCGCAGAACCTCGGAGATGCGCGGCTATTACAAGGACGCCGCGGCCCTTGACGCCCTCGTCGCTTCCGGCGGCGATCCGCTCCATTACGAAGTTTTCGAGGCGCCCGTCCCCACCCAATACGGCCACCTCACCATGGCCATCTCCAAACTGCAGCCGGGCCTGGTCGGGGAGGAATGTTTCATGACCAAGGGCCACTACCACACCGTGCCGAACACCGCCGAAATCTATTTCTGCCTCCGCGGCGCCGGGTACATGATGATGAAAACCACCGGCGGCGAATGCGCCTGGCAGCGCTTGGAACCGGGACGCGCGGTCTATGTCCCGCCTTACTGGGGCCACCGCTCCATCAACACCGGCGCCGAACCGCTCATCACGTTCTGCGTCTATCCAGGCGACGCAGGCCACAACTACGGCGACATCGCCGCCACCGGCTTCCCCAAACGCGTTTTCCTCCGCCAGGGCCGCGAGGTCTTCGAGTAATCCCCCACCGTCCCGCCCCCATCCGCCCTGGAACGCCGCGTTCACTTCCCCTTGCGCGCCCGCATTCTTCGGCTAACCGCCCCTCATGAACCTCTCCTGCGGCGGCATCTCCTACACCTGGATCGAGAACTGGGCGCGCATCCCCGCCACCCCCCGCGGCCGCGAAAACGGGCGCACCCATGGCATCGCCTACAGCCGCACCCGCGACCGGTTCATCCTGTTCCACCAGAACGATCCCGCCGTCGTCATCCTCGCGCCCGACGGCGAGATCGAGTCCGCGTGGGGCGCCGATTATCCCGGCGCCCACGGACTCACCGTCGCCCCGGAAAATGGCCGGGAATTCCTCTGGCTGGTCGATGAGAAGACCTGCGCGGTCCGCAAGACAACGCTCGACGGCGAAATCGTCCTCGAAATCCAAAAGCCCCCCATCCCCGCCTACGCCCCCGGCCTGGAAACCGGACGCAAGGGCGCCTACATCCCGACCTGGGCCGCGCAACACCCGGCCACGGGCGAAGTCTGGGTCGCCGACGGCTACGGCTCATGGCTGGTCCACCGCTACACCGCCTCCGGGGACTATGTGGCGTCCCTGGACGGAACCGAAGGCGCCGGCCCCCTGCGCGAGTGCCACGGCATCCAGTTCGTGCCCGCCTGCGGCGGCTGGGAATTGTTCATCACCGACCGCGCCAATCACCGCATCGCCGTCTATGACGATCAGGGGCGTTTCCTCAGGAGCGGCCCCCTGCACAGTCCCGCCGCTTTCGACTCGCGCGACGGCGCCGTTCTCGTCCCGCAGCTTTTCGGCGCCGTAAGCCTCATCGACCGCGCGACGCTCCAACCCATCGGCGCGCTCGGCGCCAACCCCGATGTGCGGCCCAATCCCGACCCTACCGTCTGGTGGCCCCCGGTCGCTCCCGAAGGCTGGCCCAACCTCGCCGGCACGCCCCACATCCGCCCGGGCGTGTTTTCCAGCCCCCACGGCGCCTGCTTCGGCCCCGACGGCAGCGTCTTCGTCGTCGAGTGGATCGTGGGCGGACGGATCACAAAACTCCAACGCGCCTGACCGCGGAGGCGGTCTCCCGCCGCTTTCCGCGCGCCCAACCCCGGCGCCCTGATCCCGTCGGATTTTCCGTCGCCCGCCGCCCGCGCCGGTGGTAAGAAGAGGCGTGCGCACCGGGCTGCTCTCCGCGGGAATCCCCGCCATCGTCGCCATCGTCGCCCTGGGCGCTGCGTCCCCATGCCGCGCCGGACGCGATGTTCCTTTCAACGCACGCACCGCGCCGGCCCTGGCCCGCGTGCCCCCGGCCACGTCCATTCCCGTCCCCTTCCTCATCGAAAATCCGGCGCCCCGAAGGCAGGCCGCTTACGTCATCCTTTCGACCGCCGGCGTCGAGCAATCCCGGCAGATCGCCGCCTCCCGCGCCTTGGGCACAACGAATCCCGTCGCCTTCCTCGATCCCGCCGTGTTCCAGATTCCCGCCCGCTCCCCGCGGTCCACGCGCGCGCGGGTCGGCGCCGTGGTCGAACAACTCGACTCCATCCAAACTGCCGAGCTCAACCTGCGCATCGCGCCCATGCTTCCCCCCGCCGGCGCGTCCGCCGCCTACCGCGCCTACCATCGCGTCGATGCGCCACCGGCCGCCAGCGCCCATCTCGGTTCCTGCCGCTGGTCCGCCGCCCCCGGCGCCGTCAGCGCCCACCTCGAAATCAGCGTTGAAGCCTCCGCCGCCTATTGGGAACTCCTCATTACGCCCGTGCCCCTGACCGCCGATATTCACCTGCTCACCCCCCAATCCTGGATCGTCACCCCCAACCCCGATCCCGGCCAGCCGCCCGCCGTCGCCCCCGCCAACGCCGGCGCCGGTGCCCTGTCCGCCTCCGCCGCCAATCCCGGAACCGGCGCGCGGTCGGCCATCGGCGTGCGCGCCGCCGTGGATGCCCCCTACGCGGCCGTCCAGGCCATTCTCTGGCTGTCCCGCGATGGCCGCTGGTCAGCCTACTGCCCGTGGACATCGCCCCTCGACCGCGCCCGCCAGATTCCCGACATGCCCGAGATCGCCGTCAACGCCGCCAGCCCCGCGCCTGGCCGCCGTTTCTGGGTGGCCCCCGCCACGCTTCAGTTGCCTGGTGCGCCGCCCCCCTGAACCGCGCCCGCCGGCGCGGCGGGTTTGGCCGGCGGCGCCGCGCGAATCTTTGGCGCCTTCAACCGTTTTACAACGGACGCGCGCACCCGCCCCACCTCCCGCGCCATGCCCTGCGGAAACCGCGCCGGCCCGTAATCGAGCATCACCAGAAAAACAAACGACATCGCGGCGGTAAACGCCAGCCACGCCAGCCCACGCACCAGCTGAATCACGGGGTCCTCTCCGCCGCCACGGGCTCCGGCAACGGCGCGCCCGGCTTGGCCACGCCAATCCGCGCCGCCGCAATCCGGCTTTCGAGTTTCGACCGCAACGGCTCGTGCACCCGCCGCGCCAGAGCGCGGGCTTCCTCCAGCCGCCCTCCGGCCAGCGCGATCCGCGACAAGTGCCCATACACAACGCCGGCGTCCGGCGCGATCTCCAACACCTTCAACCACGCCTTCCGCGCCCCCGCCCAGTCCGGCGGCTCCAGCGCGTAGAAGGTCTCCGCATACCCCGCGGCAAACGTGTAGTTGGTCGGCGACATCACCCACGCCCGGTCGTAACACCGCATCGCTTCCCGGATGCATCGCTGCCCGTCCCAGCCGTGCAGCGTCCGCGCGTCCGACCGATACAAGTAGTACAGGTTGCCCAGGTGGAAATGCCAGTCCGGCGCCGTGGACCGAACCGCAACCGCCCGTTCCATGCTCCGGATGCTCTCCGGCAGATTCGCCATGTCGCGATGCACCATCGACAACAGAAAATGCCCTTCGGAAAGCAACGGGTTCGCCTTCACCGCCCGCAACAAATGCTCCCGCGCCCCGGACAGGTCCCCTTCGTGCCATAGATACTCGCCGTAGCCCATCAAGAGTGTCGGGTCTTCCGGACGCTTCCGCATCTCCGCCTCGAAAGCCGCGCGCCCCTTGCTCCGCTCCCCGCTCCCCGCGGCGAAAGCCCGCCCCTCAACCGCCACCACCGCGATCCCGCATGCAACCAGTAGAAGAACGGCGCGTCGTCGCCGCATGGTTGAGTATACCGCAACCCGCCCGGTTCGCACGGAAAATCACCCGGAATCCCCCGCTTGACACATCCCCCCCTTCGGGCCATATATCCCCGCCAATGAATGGGTTGCCTCTCCGCGTTTCCGCGCCTGGCGCGTTTGCCGCCACGGCCCTGGGTATTATAGCCGCGTTTCCCGCCTTCGCGCAGCAAACGCCCCAATCCGTGCAAACCGAAGCCGCCATCCAGGAAAGCCGCCGGTTCGCCGTCGATCCCAATCTCCGCGCCGACAAAAGCCAGCGCGTTGCCGAGTACGCCGACGATACCATGGCTCCGGCGTCCCCCGGCGACGACGACATTGGGCGCCAGGTAATCCTCCGGCGCCAGGAACGGCAACAGCCTTTCACGGCCTTCGGCGATTTCTCCGGGCACTGGTCCCAAAACATCGCCCTCACCGCCGACAGCGAACAGGGCGACTGGATGCTCGTCGGCCAGGTCGGCGCCAGTTACGCCCCGCGCCTCTCCTCCCAGTGGCTCATGGACGTCACCGTCCGCCATCAATGGTTCCGGTACCAGGATTTCACCGAGCTCGACTTCGATTCCCTCGACGCCGGCATCGGCTTTACCCACGTCATGGACTATTTCCACGATGTCGCCTGGACGCTCCGCTATAATTACAGCCGCCTGACCGACGAGGAGGAAGGCAACGAATTCTCCAAAACCCACTCAATCACCACCGGCTTCAACAAGGTCTTCCCCTTCAGCCGCGCCCATTTTCTCATGGCCGGTTTCTCCGCCACCATGAGCATGCAGGACCCCGCCGCCGCCCAGCGCGACGATTTCAGCCTCTACGCCAATTACGTCGCCAACCTCACCCGCGCCCTCGAAGCCAGCCTCTATTACCGCATCTCGTACATCGTCTATGATTTCGGCGGCCGCGAAGACCTCGGCAACAACGTCTCCCTCGGCCTTCGTTACAAAATCACCGAATGGTGCGACGTCAACAGCACCGGTTCCTTGAGCTTCAACAACTCCGAAGAACCCATCTTCGACTACGCCTCCTACTCGGTCGGCGGCACCGTCGGCCTCCGCTACCGCTTCTGATCCGCCACCCCCGGCGCCCCGCGCCCCGTGGAACCACCCCCGCCCTCCGGCCCCACCCGCCCACGCGCCATCCTCCATGTGGACATGGACGCGTTCTACGCCTCCGTCGAACAACGCGACCACCCGGAATGGCGCGGCAAACCCGTCATCGTCGGGGCGCCCCCGGACCGGCGCGGCGTCGTCTGCACCGCCTCCTACGAAGCCCGCCGCTTCGGCGTCCACTCCGCCATGCCCTCCCGCACCGCCGGACGCCTCTGCCCGGACGGCGTCTTCGTCCGTCCCGACATGGAACGCTACCGCGCCGAGTCCCGCCGGATCATGAAGCTGCTCCACGAAACCGCGCGGGACGTCGAAGAGGTCTCCGTGGACGAAGCCTATCTCGATGCCACCCCCCGCTGCCCCGATCTCGCCCATGCCCGCCGCCTCGCCGCCGATCTCAAAATGCTCATCCACACCACCACCGGCCTCACCGCCAGCATCGGCGCCGCGCCCAACAAGTTCCTCGCCAAACTTGCCAGCGACCTCCATAAACCCGATGGCCTCGCCGTCTTCGAGGCCGCCACCG
This sequence comes from uncultured Verrucomicrobiales bacterium, assembly GCA_964435495.1. GTDB lineage: Bacteria > Verrucomicrobiota > Verrucomicrobiia > JADLBR01 > JAIBCM01 > CAYSZK01. The sequence continues at coordinate 830 of CAYSZK010000077.1, read as the reverse complement.
CCGCCGAAACCCTCCGCCCCCTCCCCGTGGAACGCATCTGGGGCGTCGGCAAGCGCACCGCGGAAATCCTTCGCCGCGCCGGCATCGCCACCATCGGCGCCCTCCAGGATCATCCCGGCGACCTCCGCCCCCTCGTTGGCGGATTCGCCTTCCGACTTCGCGATCTGGCCTTCGGCCGCGACGACCGCCCGCTCGAAACCGGCGGCGGGATCAAATCCATCGGCAGCGAGGAAACCTTTGACCACGACACCCGCAGCCTGCGCCTCATCCGCGAGTCGATGTTCCGCCAATGCGAAGATGTCGCCCGCCGGCTCCGCCAGCACCGCCTCACCGCGCGCACCGTCCAGATCAAACTCCGCTTCGCCGACTTCCAAACCATCACCCGCCAGGCCACCCTCGATACCCCGGTCCAGGAAGAAGGCGCTCTCCACCACGCCGCCTGGCGCCTCGCCCTCCGCGAGCGCGGCCGCGGCAAAGCCCTCCGCCTCGCCGGGGTCTCCTGCCACAATCTCCAACCCGAGGGACTCCAACCCGGCCTCTTTGACAACGACAACCGCTGGACCCGCGCCATGCGCGCCGTGGACGCTGTCCGCGATTCGCTCGGCCCCGAAAGCGTCCGCCGCAACCCTTGAACCCCGGCCCTCACCCTCCGAAACGCGCATCCCCTCCCCCGCGCGCGCCGGCGCCCTACTTCACCCGCCCCCCGTCACCCCACGCACAAACGCCGCCCGCCCCCCGCCCACCACCTCCATCGCCTCCGCCAATATTCGTTGCCCCTCGCGCTACCGCGCCCGCATCGCCTCCCGCGCCACCGCCTCCCCCCCCACCCC
>CAYSZK010000076.1:0-19090 GCA_964435495.1 uncultured Verrucomicrobiales bacterium | reverse complement strand
CATAGAATCGAAGCCGATAACGCGAATACCTGAATCAAGTGATAAAACGAGAATCCCTCTCCCTTATGCGCTTTGTGTTTGGCCGCGGGACTGGGGTTGTCGCCAAGGACAAGCGGGGCGCCGTTGAGGGCCGGTGGCTCCGCCGGGCTTCAGTCTTTGGTATCGAGCCAGAGGGTGGTTGCGGCGTGGGGGGCGGGGATATCGGGCGGGAGGGGTTCGGCGTGGAGGGCGGCGGAACGGCGGGCGACGCGGAGGGCGTGGCGGGCCATGCGTTCGAGTGCCGGGTGGTTGAGGGCGGCGCAGTTGGTGGCGATCAGGAGGTGGCCGCGGGGGGCGAGAAGTTCGAGGCATTCGACGATAAGATCGGCGAGGCCTGACTCGGCGCGGAAGGCTTTGCCGCCGGCGCCTCGTGAGAAGGTGGGGGGGTCCAGGATGACGCAGGAGAAGCGTTCATTGCGGCGGGCGAGGCGGGGGAGCCATTCGATGACGTCGCAAGCGTGGAATTGGTGCTGGGCGGGGTCGAGATTGTTGAGAACGAAATTGCGGCGGCCGCGGTCGAGGGATTTTTTGGACAGGTCGAGGCTGGTGGTGGCGGTTCCGGCGAGGGCGGCGGCGACGGAGAAGGCGCAGGTGTAGGCGAACGTGTTGAGGAGGGTGGCCGTCTTGAGGGAAGCGAGGCGGGCGCGGTTGTGGCGTTGGTCGAGAAAAAGGCCCGCGGAATACCCGGCGGCAAAGTCGATGCCGAAGCGGGCGCCGTATTCGGTCACGACGGTTTCGAGGGGGAGGTTGGGGTCGCCTTGCAGGAGGCGCGGGGCGTTGCGGCCGCCGGGGGACTTGGGGAGGTGGCGTCCGAAGACGCGGCGGATTTCGATGTGGTGCGCGGCGGCCCAGGATTCGAGGGCGGCGGCGAGGGGTTCGAGCAGGGTTTCGTCGCGGGCGGAGACGAGGGCGTCATTTCCGAGGCGTTCGATCCAGGCTTCGGGTTCGGAGTAGAGGCGGTGGGCGGTGGTGGCGGACTCGGTGAACTGGGAGAGAAGGTCCGGGCCGATCCATGAGAGCCCGACGGGCGGGGCGGCGGGGGGCAGTTTGTGGGTCCATACTTTGGTAGGAGGGGTGGGCGCGGGTTCTTTGCGGCGGCGTGGGTGGCGGGGGCGGTGCATGGGGGAAAGGGGGGTGTGTGGTGCGGGACAGGATAGGCGGGGTGGGGCGGGAAAGCGAGTCCGTCCGGAGCGGCTGGGGCGCCGCGCGCGGCGGAATTTTCTAGGTTTGGTTTTGGGCGGGGTTTAAAGAGGCGGTCATGGAACGGGGCCGGAACGAAGGGCGGCGGCGTGGGCCGTTGGTGTTGGCGCCGTACGCGCAGCAGCCCGGCGAGGGGCGTGGGCGGGAGCACGCGGAGGACGAGCATCCGTTTCGCGGGGAGTACGCGCGGGACCGGGACCGGCTGGTGCATTCCCGTGCGTTCCGGCGGCTGGAGTACAAGACGCAGGTGTTTTTGAACGGGACGGGGGACCATTACCGGACGCGTTTGACGCATACGATGGAGGTGGCGTCGGTGAGCCGGACGGTGGCGCGTGCGCTGCAGTTGAACGAGGACCTGGCGGAGTGCATCGCGCTGGCGCACGACTTGGGGCACGCGCCGTTTGGGCACGCGGGGGAGCGGGCGTTGAACGAGCTGATGCTGTGGCACGGAGGGTTTGAGCACAACGAGCAGAGTCTGCGTGTGGTGGAGGAGCTGGAGATCAAGTATCCGGAGTTCAACGGGCTGAATCTGATGTGGGAGGTGCGGGAGGGGCTGCTGAAGCACGGGGGCGCCGCGGCGGCGCTGCGGGCGGAGAAATGGTGGAAGGCGCCGGGCCTGGAGGCGCAGGTGGCGGATTACGCGGACACCATCGCGTATTCGTGCCACGATCTGGACGACGGGCTGGACGCGGGTCTATTTCTGTTGGAGGACTTGCGGGCGGTGGCGCTGTGGCGGGAGGTGGACGACGGGATTCTGGCGAAGTATCCGCGATTGGAGGCGGCCCGGCGGCGGGCGTTTGCGGTGCGGTGCCTGGTGGACAGGCTGGTGGAGGATTTGTCGCTGGCCTCCGCGGCGGCGGTGCGGGCGGCGGCTCCGGCGAACGCGGACGACGTGCGGCGGCGGGGGCTGCGGTTGATCGGATTTTCCGAGGTGATGGCGGAGGAACTACAGGACCTGCGGGATTTCCTGTTCGAGCGGTTCTACCATCATGAGGTGGTGGAGGGGATGAACCGGAGCGGGGCGGAAATGCTGGCGCGTCTGTTCGAGGTGTACGTGAAGAACCCGACGTTGATGGGGGCGCAGACCGTTCGGCGGATCAAGAAGGACGGGGTGCACCGGGCGGCGTGTGATTACCTGGCGGGAATGACGGACAGCTATGCGCGGCGGTGTTTTGGGGAGGTGATCGGCGGGGAGGACGTGATGGCGGGATTGCGCGGGCCGCCGCGGGGGTGGGGCGGGTAAGGCTTTGGGGGCCTGCCGGAGGTGTGGCGGGCTGTGGAACATGGGTTGACGGATGAGGTGGAAGGAGGGAATGTAATGGGAAGGGCAATGGATACTTATCGGATATACGAGAAGCTGAGTACTTCTCTGGGCGAAAAGGCGGCTGGTGAGCTGGCGGGCCTTTTGGGGGACATGTATGCCGAGCTGCGGAATTCGGTGACCAAGGAGGATTTCCGGGAGCTCAAGGCTGTGGTGGCCGAGCTGGCGGAGGCGCAGCGGCGGACTGAGAAGAAGGTGGAGGAGCTGGCGGAGGCGCAGCGGCGGACGGTGGTCAGGATGGAAGTGGGATTCAAGGACATCCACAACCGGTTTGGGGTTCTGGGCGCCCGTTGGGGAGACGGGGCGGAAGCCGCGTTTCGGGCGGGATTGTTGGAGGTTGTTCGGGGGCTGGGCTACCGGGTCGAGCACTTCCACGGGCAGGATACGGAGGGGTTCATCGACCATGAACCGCGGAGTTATGATCTTGATGTGCTGGTGCTGAATGGCGTGACCGTGGCCGCCGAGATCAAGTCGAGCGCGAACGGGCCGGATGTGACGGAGTTTGCGCGGAGCGTGGCGTTGTTCGAGAGGCAAACGGGCCGGAAGGTTGCCAAGCGCATCATTGTGGCGGTGACGATCCGGGACGAGGCGCGGGAGAAGGCGGGGCGGCACGGAGTGATCGTGGCTACGGATTTTTCGGTGCTGGAATCGGGGGCATGACGCCGGGCGCTGGGTGCGCGGGAGAGAGGGGGGTGCGGGGCGTGCGCGGGGTTGGGCAAAAATTGCGGTACGATTAAGATTGCGAATGCCGTGGGCGGCACCTAATGCGGGTGCGCTTATGAAGGTGAAACGGGTGGCGATATTGACGGCGGGCGGCCTTGCGCCGTGCCTTTCCTCCGCGATAGCGGGGTTGATCGAACGGTACACGGATTTGGCGCCGGACGTGGAAATTCTGTTGTACCGCAGCGGCTACAAGGGGTTGCTGCTGGGGGACAGCATCAAGGTGACGCCGCGGATACGGGAGAAGGCGCATTTGTTGCATGGGTACGGCGGCAGCCCGATTGGGAACAGCCGGGTGAAACTGACGAACGTGAAGGATTGCGTGAAGCGCGGCCTGGTGAAGGAGGGGGAGGACCCGCGGGAGGTGGCGGCGAAGCAGTTGACGAAGGATGCTGTGGATGTGCTGCACACCATTGGCGGGGATGACACCAACACGGCGGCGGCCGATCTGGCGGCGTTTCTTGCGAAGAACAACTACGGGCTGACGGTGGTGGGCCTGCCGAAGACCATCGACAACGATGTCCTTCCTATCCGGCAGACGCTGGGGGCGTGGACGGCGGCGGAGCAGGGGGCGGTGTTCTTCGAGAACATCGTGGCGGAGCGCAACTCGAACCCGCGCATGCTGATCATTCACGAGGTGATGGGGCGGAATTGCGGCTGGTTGACGGCGGCGACGGCGGCGGCGTGGCGCAAGCGGCTGGCGCACCGGGAGTTTCTGGACGAGTCGGGGTTGTCGCGGGCCGCGATGGACGTGCACGCGATTTACCTGCCGGAGATGCGGATGGACATTGAGGCGGAGGTGGAGCGGTTGGCCGCGGTCATGGACCGGCTGGACAACGTGAACATCTTCCTGAGCGAGGGGGCGGGTCTGGACACAATTGTGAAGGAGATGGAGAGCCGCGGGGAGACGGTGCAACGGGATCCGTTTGGGCACGTGAAACTGGACACCATCAATCCGGGCAACTGGTTCGCGAAACAGTTCTCGGGGATGATCCGGGCGGAAAAGACGATGGTGCAGAAGAGCGGATACTTTGCGCGGTCGGCGGCCGCGAACCCGGCGGACCTCGCGCTGATCCGGGGCTGCGTGGATTTGGCGGTGGATTGCGCGTTGCGCGGGGAGAGCGGCGTGATCGGGCATGACGAGGAGCGCGGCAACGTGCTGCGGGCGATTGAATTTCCGCGGATCAAGGGCGGCAAGCCGTTCAATATCGACACGCCGTGGTTCTCGGGGATGCTGGCGGAGATAGGGCAGCCTAAGGGGATGAAGCGGGAGGCCGCGCACTGAGTTCCGGCCCGGGCGGGGAATGTTTGCGCAAGGGCGTGGCCGGGCCGGGGCGCGGCGGGCGTGGCGGACGCGCGCTTTTTCGGTTCGGCTTGGGGTCTGGAATCGGGTAGGAGAAGGCGCGTGACCCAGTCGTTGACGTTGATCCGGCAGTTTCCCGTGGGGCCCGGCGGGGCCGAAAGGTACCTGGAGCTGCTGGCGCGGGGGTTGGTGGAGAAGGGGTTCCGAATCACCTTGTTATGCGCGGACGCGCCGCCGCACAGTTTTTTCGTGGAATCGGCGAAGGTGGACTTGGTCCGGCTGGACGTGCCGCGGTTGAGTGTGGGGCGGGTGTTGCGCCCCTGGTATTTTCCGATGGCGGTGCAGCGATGGCTGAAGCGGTATCCCCAGCCATTTGTGTTCAGCCTGGAACGGCACTGGCGGCAGGATTTGTTGCGGGCGGGTGACGGGGTGCATGTGGAGTGGCTGGAGCGGCGCGAGCGGTTGCACGGTCTCTGGATGAAGGCGATGCACAGGGCGAGTCCCTACCAGAACCTCATGCGCTGGAGCGAGCGGCGCGCGTACCATCCGGAGCGGACCCTGCGGGTGATGGCCAATTCCCAGTTCGTCAAACGCCAGATCGTGGCGCGGTTTGGGTTTCCCGAGGGGCGGATCGATGTGGTGTATAATGGGGTGGACCTGCGCCAGTGGCCGGCGGAACCCGATCCCCATATCCGGACGCGGCTGGGCATCCGGGAGGACGCGCTGGTGGCGGTGTTCGTGGGGACGGGCTGGGAGCGCAAGGGCTTGCGCCGGGCGGTGGAGGCTGTCGGCGCATGGCGGGCGAAATCGGGGCGTCCGGCCCATCTCCTCGTGGCCGGGAAGGGGCCGCGCCACCGGTATCGGGCGGAGGGAGTGGAGTTTTTGGGAACTTGCGGTTCCGTAGATCTGGCGCGGGTGTACCGGGGGGCCGATGTGATGATCCTGCCGACCTTATACGATCCGTTCGCCAATGTGACGCTGGAGGCGCTCGCCTCGGGGGTGCCCGTTGTCACCAGCGCGTCCAACGGGGCTTCGGAAATCCTAACAGCCGGCCGGGACGGAACCGTCCTGGAGGCCGAGGCGCCGGCGGAGCGGTGGGCGGAGGCGCTGGACGAATGGGCGGAACCCGGCTCCAGGAACGGGATTCGGACGGCCTGCCGGGCGGCGGCGGAAAGGCACAGCCTGGAGACTCACCTGGCGGATGTGCTTGCCCTCTGCGTGCGGATTGCGGCGCTTAAAGGGTGACCTCGGCTGCAAGGGAGGGGGTCGGGAGGGGGGGGCCGGCGCCTCGCATGCGGGCTTGACGTGGGGGGCGGGTTTTCCCATCGTTCGCGGCAATGAGCTTCCGTTCCTTTTACCGGCACAACCGGGTTTGGTTTTTACCCGCGGTGGTCTTCCTGGCGCTCGTCGTCGGGGCGGGCCTGCTGTGGACGCTGAAACCGCGGATCGGAAAGGTGTATCACCGGATTCGTTCGGACATGTACCTTGCGAGCGCGGAGAAGTTTCTGGCCGCCAAGGACTACGCTTCGGCGAAAATCCAGCTGCAGAACGCCATCCGCCACGATTTCACGCGTGGCGACGCCTGGGTGAAGATGGCCGCGGTCTTCCGGGCGGAGGGCAACGCCGACCATGTGGTGGTCCTGATGCGCGCGTTCGAGCTGGACCCGGCGCGCGAGGACGTCGCGATTTCGTTGCTGCGCGCGTGCGCGGAGACCCGGCGGGTGGATGTGGCCAACGTGGTCCTGCCGAAAATCTTGCAGAAGTTCGACCGCAATTCGGAGGTTTGGCATCTTGGCGGAGTGCTGCTGCTGACCCAGCAGCGTTACCGGGAGGGGTATCAGGCGTTGTTGAAGGCACGGGAGTTGGCGCCGGACGACTCGCGCGTGCGCGTTTCCGTGGCGACGCTGGAGTTGGTTGCGAACGATCCGGCCGTCGCCGAGCGCGGGCGCAAGGCATTGGAGGACCTGCGTTCCAAGCCGGAGTTCTTCGCGGCGGCGACGCAATCCCTCGCGGAGGCGGCCTCGGCGCGGGACCCGAAGAAAGCGATCCAGCTGTGGACGGAGATGATCGAACGGGACCCGGAGAACTGGACGGCCAAGGTGAAACGGCTGGACTTGGTCCGAAAGGGCGACGCCGCCGAGGGGGACCGGGAGATCGAGAACTTGTGGAAGACGGCAAAGTCCGTGCAGCAGCGCATGGACCTGATCACCCGCCGGGCGTCTTGGACCGGGGCGGCGGATGGGGAAAAGCTGCTGGACAAACTGCCGCCCGAGGAGCGGAGGCGCCAGGAGGTGCGGCTTCTGGAGATCGCGCTCAAGGCGCAGCAGAACAAGTGGGCGGACGTCGCGCGCATCGCGAAGGAAGAGGCGGAGAAGCTGCAGGTGCCCGACGAGCAGCGGCTCAATTTCTGGCTTTGGCTGGCGCGGGCGCAGCGCTCGCAGAAGGATGAGTCCACGGCGCGGATGTCGTTGCGCGGGGCCGAGCAGATCGCGGTGAAGAATGCGCAACTGGCGTTTCTGGCGGCGGACCTTTTAGAGCGCTGGGGCATGGGGGACGTGGCGCTTCCCTTTTTTGACGCCGCGGTCTCCAGCGCCGCCAACAACCAGGTCCGCCTGCTGGCCCTGACCCGGTTGATCCGGCAATACGAAGGCAAGCGGGACACGGCGAAGATTCTTGAATGCTACGAGAAGCTCCTGGAAGTCATGCCGGCGAATCTCTTGGTCAAAAACAACGTCGCGAGCCTCCTTTTGTGGGTGGGCCGCGACCGCGAGCGGGCGGTAAAGATGGCCCAGGAAGTCTATGAGGCCCGTCCGTCCGAACCCGCGGTGGCCGACACCTACGCCCGCGCGCTGGCCGCGGAAGGGCGCGCGGCCGACGCGATTGTGATCTACGAGAAACTGCCCGGCCAAGCGATGCAACAGCCGGCCCTCCGAGTGGCCTATGCGGACGCCCTGGTCCGCGCGGGCCGCGCCGCCGACGCCGCCGTGCAGCTGGCCAATCTGGACGCCTCGAGCCTCCTGCCCGAACAACAGAAACTGGCCGAGAAACTGCACGGAACGAAGTAGGTGGACGGGACCGTCATGGCGGCGGCGCGCCGGGCTTGCGGCGAAAAAGGCATTCGGCGATGAGCAATCCGTTTTCCCTTGGGTTTGTCGCCGTGTTCCGCAAGCCGTTGGACAGCGGGGCGATTTCCGCCATGGTGGGTTCGTGGCTCGGGCGGTTCGACCGGGTGGAGCAGGTGAGCCAGGGGGACGTCGCCACGCTGCCGCTTGAGGAACCCGGGGACATTCTCTGGGGCGAGCATGTCCAGTTCCGCGTGTTGCAGGGGGACCAGTTCGCTTGGGTGTACGTGACCCGGAACCGGCGGGTCGCGGAGTCCACCGGCATGCCGGCCGGAGACCAGGTGAGCCTCAGCCTTTCGGTCCTCACCGATCTGCCCGGGCTCGAAGAAATCGTGCCCGAATCCGACGAGCGGAGGCTGGAGCAACTGGAACGGGACGGCATTTTGTGAGGCGTCCCAAGGGAGGGAAGGCGGAATGAAAATCACGTTGCACGGGGCGGCCGGGGAAGTCACCGGGTCCGCCTATCACATCCAGACCGGGCGCGCGTCGGTCCTGCTGGATTTTGGAATGTTCCAAGGCGGGCGCGAGGCCGCGCGGAAGAACATCCTGCCGCCGGGACTTGATCCCGTGCGCCTGGACTCGGTGTTGCTCACGCACGCCCATCTGGACCACACGGGACGGCTTCCCCTGTTGGCGCGGGCCGGCCTCGCGGCGCCTGTCCTGGGAACCGACGCGACCTGCAACGTCACCAGGCTGATCCTGCGGGATTCGGCAAAGGTCCAGATGCACGACGCCGAACGCGAGAACCGCCGGCGGGAACGCGCGGGCCTTGCCCCTGCGGAACCGCTCTACGGGCCGCGCGACGTGGAGGCGTTGGTGGAGCGGCTCCGTCCCGTTCCCTATGACAAACCGGTGGACGCCGCGCCGGGCGTGCGCGCGCGGTTTGTCGAGGCCGGGCACGTCCTGGGTTCGACCAGCATCGAGCTGGCGGTGAACGAGGGGGGCCGCGAGCGGCTGGTGGTTTTTTCCGGGGACCTCGGGCCGCGGGGCGCGCCGCTGTTGAAGGACGCGGCGCCGCTGCGGCGGGCGGACCTGGTCTTCCTCGAATCGACCTACGGCGACCGGGACCACCGGCCTTTGGACGAGACGATCGGGGAATTCGAGCGGGCGGTCGAAGAAGCGGTGGCGAACCGGGGCAAGATATTGGTGCCCACGTTTGCCGTGGGGCGCGCCCAGGTTCTGCTATACCTGCTGGCGATCATGTTCCGGGAAAAGCGCGTGCCGAAGTTCCCGGTGTTCCTGGACAGTCCGATGGCGATTGAGGCGACGGGCATCTACCAGCGCCACACGGAGTTGTTGGACGAAGAGTTCCAGGCCCTGCGCCGCGTGCGCCCGCTGGCGGAGGACCTCGCTTCGGTCCAGACGTCCGTGACGCCCGCGGAATCCATGGCGATCAACCGCGTCGAAGGCCCCTGCCTGATCCTGGCGGGCGCCGGGATGTGCAACGCCGGGCGCATCCTGCATCATCTCAAGGAGAACCTCTGGCGCCCAGGCGCCGTGGTGCTGATCGTCGGGTTCCAGGCGGAGGGCTCGCTGGGGAGGCAGCTCGTCGAAGGCCGGCCCTGGGTCCGGATTTTTGGGCAGCGCATCGCCGTGCGGGCCAGGGTCAAGTCCCTCGGCGGCTTCAGCGCGCACGCCGGGCAGACCGACCTGATGCGTTGGTTCGGCGCGATGGCCGAAAGCCGGCCGCGCGTGGTTTTAACCCACGGCGAAGCCAGGGGGCGCGCCGCGCTCGCCGCGCTGCTTCGCCAACGGCACGGAATCGAGGCCGCCCTGCCAGGCCCGAACGCCGTGATCGAATTCTGATCCCGTGGGCGCGAAAAAATCAGGCGGATGGCCCGCCTCCGGCCAGCGCGCTTGGCGCGGCGAAAACCGCGCCGGAGATTCCGGGTGATGCCCCGCTTCCTGGAAGGTTCGCGGGGCGGGGTTTAGGCTGCGAACCCAAAGGGGCGCGATCCGGTTCGGGTCAAGCCAACCGTTTTTCCCGCGCGATTGTGAGGATCAACTCAACGTTCTTGTCGGCGATGGTGCCGCGCCCGGCGCCGTGGGGGGAAGGGGTCACCCACCAGCCGCGGCGCAGCGTGGGGCAGAGGCACAATATCCCGCCGCCGGGCAGGTCCGCCACCAGGCAGGTGGCGGCCTGTTCCTTGTCCACCAACCCGGCCAACTGCCCCTCCCAGTCGTCGTCCAGGGAACCCAGCGCTTTGAGCAGTTGCGCGCGCGCCTCGTCACGGGAGACCGCCCGGAGCGTTTCGCGAACCAGGGCAACGCGGGCCTGGCGGGCCTTGACAGGATCGTCGCCATCACCGCCGGCCAGGGGCAGGTCGAGATCGAATTCGAGCATGGCTTGAGGCTGGGGCGTGGCGCGGCTGGGAGCAAGGCCAAATCGAGCCCGTGCGCCAGGCGCCCCGGCGCGGAATGTCTGGCTTCGCGCGCGGGAATGGTTAGAGTCGTTTGTCGATCATGGCCAAAAAATCGAAGAGCGCCTGGGGCGGACGGTTCAAGGCGCCGCCGGCAGAGCGGGTGCTGCGGTACGGGGAGTCGGTGTCGTTCGACGCGCGCCTGGCGGCGCACGACATCCGGGGCAGCCTCGCCCACGCGGCCATGCTGCGGCGCGTGGGGATACTCACCGAAGCAGAGCTGTCGGCCATTCGGAAGGGGCTGGCGGTGATCCAGAGCCGGATCGAAGAGGGGCGTTTCAAGTGGCGGCTGGACCGCGAGGACGTGCATCTCAACATCGAAGCGGAGCTGATCGCGCTGACGCCGGCGGGCGGGAAACTGCACTCGGGCCGGAGCCGCAACGACCAGGTTGCCACCGATGTGCGGCTCTGGTTCCGGGACGAGATGGCGGCGCAACTCGCGGCGCTGCGCGCGTTGCAGGCGGCGCTGGTCCATCTGGGCGCCACAAACGCGGAGCGGTTGATCCCCGGCTACACCCACTTGCAGCGGGCGCAGCCGGTGCCGCTGGCCCATCATCTGCTGGCCTATGTCGAAATGCTGGACCGGGACGCGGGCCGGATCGCGGACGCGGCGCGGCGGGCAAACGTCTGCCCGCTGGGCTCGGGCGCGCTGGCGGGCAGCACCCTGCCGCTGGACCGGGAGTTCGTGGCGCGGACGCTGGGATTCGTGGACGAACGCGGGCGCGCGCGGGTGACCGCCAATTCCCTGGACGCCGTTGGGGACCGGGATTTCATCGTCGAATACCTGGCCGCGGCCGCCCTGCTTGCCGTGCACCTCTCGCGGTTGGCGGAGGATTTGATCCTTTGGTCCTCGGCGGAATTCGGGTTCGCCCAAATCGGCGACGCCTACACCACAGGGTCGAGCCTGATGCCGCAAAAGAAGAATCCCGACGTGTGCGAGTTGGCGCGCGGCAAGACCGGGCGCGTCGTGGGCAACCTCGTTGCCATGCTCGTGACGTTGAAAGGCCTGCCCATGGCGTACAACCGGGATTTGCAGGAGGACAAGGAACGGCTGTTCGACACGTCCGACACCGTGCGCGCGACGCTGGAGATTTTCGCGGAGATGCTGGGAACGGTCCGGTTTGACGCGGCGGCGTGCGCGCGCGCGGTGGCCGATCCCTTGTTGCTGGCGACGGACGTGGCGGACGAACTGGTGGCCGCGGGCGTGCCGTTCCGGTCGGCGCATCACCTGGTGGGAGCGGTGGTGCGGCGGGCGGAGGAGATGGGCGTGCCGTTCGGGGCCGTGCCGGAGGCGGAGCTGGTGAAAATCGCGCCGGAACTCAAGCCGGCCATGGCGGTGGTGCGGCGCGGGGTCGCGGCGCAATTGGAGCGGCGCAAGATGCCCGGCGCGCCCAACCCGCGGCTGGTGGCCGCGGAGCTGCGACGGTGGCGGAAGCGGCTGGGGCGCTGACCCACGCGCCGCCGCGTGTGCCCGTCTGCGGGGGACCCCGGACGTGGGCGCCCCTCCTCCCGAACCGAACCGCTACACTTTCAATCCCAGCCGTTCATACTGCTCGGACGGCGCGTCGCACGCCCGCATCAACCGCACCAGGTGCTCCGTCATCCGCCGCTCCGCCGCCGCATCCGCCACGGGACGTTCCTGGCCCGGATCGCTTTCCAGATCGAAAAGCATCGTCGGAATCCGCCCCTCCGCGTCCAGGTCATGCTTGAACCATGATCCGCCCGGCAGGCGCATGGTCTGCGCCCCCTGGGTGAACGAAAACGGCGGCGCCACGGCCATGCACCCCTCCTGGAAGCAGTCCAACCCCATGGCCGCCCGCATGTCGAACGGCGCCAGCGTATAGTTGAACAGCGGTTGGTTGTCCGGGCGCGCCGATCCGCGCATGTACACCCAGCGCCCGTCCGCGACGTTCACGTGCGCGCCAAAATGCCCGAACAACGCCGCCTCCCGGACCGGCGCATCCTTCGCCACCACCGGCGCCAAATCTTTGCCCAGCATGTGCGGCCCCGGTTGCCGGCCGAAATACCGCAGCAGCGTCGGCGCAAGATCCAACGCCGGTTGCACGATCGAACGCCGCCGTTCCCCGCCCACGCGCGCGCGCGGGTCCCACACAAAGAACGGCGTGCGCGCCACCTCCTCGTAATACGGCAGCCAGCTTTTCGCCCAGCAACCGTGCTCGCCCAGCAGGAACCCGTGGTCGGTCCAGACCACCAGCATCGTGTCGTCCCACATCTTGTGCCGGTCCATCATGTCAAGCACATCCCCGAGATGCCGGTCGCACATCGAGTGCAGCGCCGCACTCTCGTGCCGCGCGTGCGCCACCTCTTCCGGCGTCTGGCTCACGCGCCCGTAGGCCGGCCAGTCGAACTCGCGCCCCCGGTAGTTCCGGTAATGCTCCGGATACAAATCCTTGTACTGCCGCGAAGTGAAATAGGGCTCGTGCGGGTCAAACGTCTCGATCTGCAGCATCCAGTTGTCGTCCCCGCGGTTGCGTTCGATGAAGTCCAGCCCCGCCGCGAACGTCTTCGCCTGCGGCTGCTCCTCCTCGCGCGCCATGAATTGGCGGTTGACCCGGTCCGAACGCCGCCATTGCCCGGCCGCGTCCGGCGTCTCCGGGTCCCGCACCTGCCCCTTCCAGAGGTCCCCCTCCTGGCCGCGGAACATTGCATGCGACGAATAGCGCGACATGTAGTTGCTCCCGCCATCCTCCCAATAATGGTAATGATCGGTGACAAGGTGCGTGTACACCCCGGCTTCGTGCAGCATCCGCGGCATCGAGGCGTCGAATGGCTCCAGCGGCCCCCAGCTTCGGTGGAGAAAATTCGGACGGCCCGTGTGCAGATCGCGCCGCGCGGGCATGCAGGGCATGGAACAGACGTAGCTTGTGTCAAACACCGCCGTCCGCCGGGCCAGCCGCTCGAAATTCGGCGCCTTCACCCAGGAACAGCCGTAGGGCGGCAGCATCCGCCGGTTCAACGAATCGAACATCACCATGATGGCCTTCACGCCGGCGATGCTCTCAGCCCGTACCCGTGGTGGCTAGAGAAAACGGAGACACAGCCTCAACCAGCCGCCGCTCCGGCCCCGGCATCGGCAGGCGCGCGAGCCGCCCGCGCGGCGCCCATATCCACTCCACACCGCCGGCCGGCTTGTAACGCGCGGCGCGATACGCCGTTACCGTCACCCGATACCGAGTCACGCTGTGGGTGATTCGTCCCACTGCCGCGCCCGCCGGCGGCGCCGCCAGCCGCGGCAGGCGCCAGAGGCCCGCCCACCGCCGGCCGGCCGGCTGCCGCTCCAGGACAATGCCCCGCGGCCCGCGCACCACCACCGCGTGCTCCTCAACGGAAACCACCGCCCGCCGCGCGCCGCGCACCGGCAGCCGCGCCGGGTCCTCCGCCGCGCACAACGCCCGCAACGGACAGCGCGGGCAGTCGGGGGTTCGCGGACGGCAGATGGTGGCGCCGAGCTCCATCAGCGCCTGGTTGCCGTCGCCCGGACGTTGCGGATCGACCAGCGCCGCCGCCACGGCATGGAGCCGGACGCGCCCTTCCCGTTGGTCAATCGGCGACGGATCGTTGGTGAGCCGGGCGAGAACGCGCAGGACGTTGCCGTCCACCGCGGGCGCGCGGATTCCGAAGGCGATCGAAGCCACCGCGCCCGCGGTGTATTCGCCGACGCCGGGCAGCGCCCGAAGCCCCTCAAAATCCCGCGGACACCGGCCGCCGTGTTCACGCACCACGGCGCGGGCTGCCTCGCGCAGGAGCCGGGCGCGGCGGTAATACCCGAGCCCTTCCCATGCCTTGAGCACGGCGGACTCCGGCGCGCGGGCGAGGGCGCGCCAGCCGGGGAAGCGCCGCATCCAGCGCGTGTAATACGGGATCACCGTGGCCACCCGCGTCTGCTGCAGCATCACCTCGGAAACCAGGACCGCGTACGGATTCCGCGTCCGCCGCCAGGGCAGATCCCGCCGGCACCGGTCAAACCACGCGAGCAATTTCTTGCGCACCGCGCGGGGGACGGCGATTCCGGCAGTTCGCGCGTCTCGCCGCCCCCTGAGCCCGCGTTCTTCCAAGCGGCGGGGTTCGCCGCGCTTCGCACGGACCGCGGAGCGCCCGCGGACCGCGGCGCGTGGTTGATGTTCGTTTCTGTTCATCGGGCGCGGAAGAGCGCCGCAAGCGTAGGCGGGAGAAGCTGGGTCCGCAAATCCTTCGCCTCCGCGGCCCCCTGCATCCCCAAACAACCGTCACTTTTAGTGTACCGATCGGATCATCAAAAGTGACGGCTTCGCGCGGGGAGGTGGCCCCACAGGCGGAGCCGCGACGCTGGGCATGGGCAGCGGGGCGCCCGCATGCGCGGCCCGGACGCCCGCGGAAACAGCGTCATTTTTAGTGTTCCGATCGGAACACCAAAACTGACGGTTGTTCCATGTCGCTCCCAGGACGGCGGAGGGCAAGAGGGCGGAACGGAAATCCAGGCGCGCGGGCGGGATTGGGCGCGCCCCCGCGGCGCGGCCTCACACCGGCTTGTTCACGGGCAGGGAATCCGGGCGCTGGATCAGGCCGTTCCACGCCGGGCTGGCCTGTCCGTTGCTCCAGGAGCCCACGTCGGAAGTGTCCGCGGGGGGCGCGCCGTGCTCGATGAGCACGTCAAAATAGGGTTCCCGCGTCGCGCGCAGCAGCCGCAGCAGCAGCTCGCGCATCGTCCGGCACAGATCGGGGCGCGCCGCGGCGAGATTCACCATCTCGTGACGGTCGGTCTCCAAATCAAAAAGCTGTTCGTGGCCGGTTTCGTAGAAGGCGTACTTGTACCGGTCGGTCACCAGGCCGCGCCAGTCGGGATGGTCCAGCGTCCAGCGTGGCGAGCCTTGCATTTCCAAAAGGACAGCCTCCACATCCTCGAACGGTTCGCCCCGCAAAGCGGGCGAAAAATCCCGGCCCTGGCTGTGGGACGGAATAGGGCAACCGGCCAGACCGAGCGTGGTCGCCATCATGTCCACCAGGCTGAACTTCTCCGGGCGGACCCCCTGGGGCGGGATGCCTGGCCCCTCGAAAAGGGCGGGGATGCGGACGCTCTCCTCCTGCGGCAGTTCCTTGCGGCACATCAGGCGGTCGGTCCCCATGAAATCGCCGTGGTCGGAGAAATACGCGGTGAACGTGCGGTCCCGGAAGGCGGGCAGGCGGGCGAGGGTTTCGCGCAGGCGCCCGATATTGCGGTCGAGATTCTCGATCATGCCGTAGTATGTGGCCAGGGCCCGCCGCCGCTCGGGGGTGTCCTCGAAATCCGGGGGCACGACGAGCCTGGCCGGATCCCAGCGCAGGAATTCCGCCGGAACCTCCAGCGGGAAATGGGGCGGCTCCACGCTGAGAACCAGGAAGAGTGGGCGGCCGCCGCGGTAGTCCTCGAGGTACCGGATGGCGAGGCTGGTGAGGCAGTCGGTCTGGTACCCGTCCATCTTGCGCGGGTCGATCTCGCGCTGGTGGTAGTAGAACCCGTCGAAAGGCGCGTTGTTGACCTCGAACGCGTTCCAATCCTGGAAACCCCCTCGCAACATTTCCGGTGTGCGCTCGGGCCAGCCGCCGGGAAAACGCGCGGGGTTGGCGAGCACGGCTGGCGGCCTCTGGTTCTTGACCACGCCGCAGTGCCACTTGCCGAAGTACGCGGTGTGGTAGCCGGCCTTGCGCAGCTCGGTGGCGGTGCTCGGCGCCAGGGGCTTGAAGACGTCGAAGAAAAACTGCACCGGCCCCGCGTGGGCGTGGCGTCCGGAGAAAATCGTGCCGCGGGAGGGCGTGCAGATGGGGCAGTTGGCGCGGGCCCGGCCGAACGCGGCGCCCTGGGCGGCCATGGCGTCCATGTTGGGCGTCGCGACATTGGGATCCCCCATGTGGCCCATCGCCCCCCCGTAATGTTCGTCGGAGAGGACATAAACGATGTGCGGCTGTTGGGCGCTCATGCCGGAAACCACTGTCTAGGCGCCGCTGGCGCGGCGGCAAGCGGATTGCGCGGCGGTCACGGTCCGCGCGCGCGGCGGCGGGGTGGTCGGCACGGTTGACGCGGCTAGAGGCGGCTAGTAAGGTGCCGTCATGCCTCCGACTCTGGAAGACGTGGCCCGCGCGGCCGGCGTGGCACGCTCCACGGCGGGTTTGGTCCTCAACGGGCGCGCGTCCGAGCTCGGGATTGGCGCGGCGTGCGTGCGGCGGGTCGAACGGGCCGCGGACAAGCTCGGGTACGTGGGCAATTTCCACGCGCGCACGCTGGCGCTCGGGCGGTCCAACACGCTGGGGCTGGTTTGGGGCGCGGGCATGGAACGCTCGTTTCACTCGGCGTTTTGGAGTCCGATCGCGCTGGGCATTGAGGACGCGGCGCGGGCGCATGGCATGGACGTGCTGGTCATCGGGCCCGGGCCCGCGCGCCACCCGTTTGAACGCGCGATTGCGGCCCTGCGCTCGCGTCGCATCGACGGGCTTCTGGCGGTGGGAGGGCCGGCGTGCGGTTTGGACAGGGCGGACAACGCGAAGCTAGGCCCCGTGGTGTTTATGCAGGACGACCAGGGAACCGGGCGCCCGGTCGTGCGGCTGGACGTGGAGACCGGGCTTCGCGAGGGGGTGCGCCACCTGGCGGCTCTGGGCCACCGGCGGGTGTTGTGGCTGGGCACGGCCATCCGCGGCGAGGCGCGGGACCCAGCCCGGGCGGCGGCGTTCCGGCGCGCGGCGTCGGCGCACGGCATGCGGGTGGAGGAGAAGTGGCTCGATTCCCAGTGCGCGCGGGTGGAACCGCCGGACCAGATCGCGCGTTATTGCAAGGCCATCCGGAGCGCGGCGCCGGTGGCGCCCGGGGTGACGGCGGTGATGTGTTACAATGATGCCGTCGCCGCGGGACTGGTCGCGGCGCTCCAGGCCGAAGGGCGGCGCGTGCCGGAGGATGTGTCGGTGATCGGGTTCGACGACCTTTTCAGCCGGTCTTGCGTGCCGCCGTTGACGACGGTAAGCCATTGCCTGCCCCAGATGGGCGCCAAGGCGGTGGACCTTGTGCTGGCCCTGATCCAGGGCCAGCCCGCCGCACGCCGGAAAGCCGGCGTCCCGGTGGCGTCGAAGTTGATCGTACGGAGAAGCACGGGGCGGCCGCCGGGCGGCGCGGAGGGAACACGGAACGGCGCGGGAAAACCGCGCGGAAAGGTACGGGCTTGATGAAAATAGCGATGGCGGTTTTGGCGTGTCTGGCGGCGTGGGCGGTGGCGGCGGCGCCGGCGCGGGGGGACGTGAAGGTTTTGCTGGACGCGTCCGGGCTCGCGGGTGGTGTGGCCTGTTTTGCGGGCTTGGACGGGGCCGGGGCGGCGGACGACGCGTTAGGGCTCGCGCGGGCGGGAGGCTGGCTGGTGCTGGCGGTGGACGCCGACGCGGCGCGGGTGGAGGCGTTGCGCACGCGCGCGGCGGAGGCGGGCGTGCTGGGCCGGCCGCTTTTCGTGGAGACAGCGGCCCAAGGCGAATTGCCGCTGGCGGATTGCCTTGCGGATTTGGTTGTGGCGCGGGGCGGCGGGTTTGGGTTGGCGGAGGCGGAGGCGTTGCGGGTGCTGGCGCCGGTGCGCGGGCGGGCGCTGCTGGGCGGGAACTGGATCACGCGCCCGGCGTTGGCGGGAGCGGACAACTGGACGCACCGTTTGCACGGGCCGGACAACAACCCGGTCTCCGGGGACACGGCCTTCCAGCCGCCGCTGCTGCTGCAGTATCTGGCGCTGCCTTTCCAGACCTCCTTTCAAGGCAGCATGCTGGCGGCGGATGGCATGCGGGTGGAGTTTACCGACTGGGTGACAAAGAAGCCGGACCGTGGTTCCGTCGCCGGGAAACTCATGGGTCGCGGCCTGTATAATGGCCAAATCCTCTGGCAACGCGCGCTTCCGGAGGGAATCGAGGCCGATGAACCCATCTGCGCGCTGGCGGGCGGGCGCATTTTTCTCGCTGACGGCGCGGCGTGCCGAGTGCTGGTGTTCGACATGAAGACCGGCGCGCCCTTGCCGCATGTGGAGTTGGACACCCACGCGGAGTTGCGCGTCAAATGGCTTGCCATTGACGGGGGGCGCCTTCACGCGCTGCTCGGGCCAAAAGCTCCGGCGCGCAAGCCGTTGAGCTTCGTCGGGGACAAGGCGAACAAGGAGGCGCGCGCGGCGCACGCGGCCGCAGGGAGCGCGGTTGTGGCGATGGACCTGGCTTCGGGCAAGGCGCTTTGGCGGTATGAGGAGGCGGCGCCGATTGACTACCGCACCATCGCCGTCCGCGGCGGACGCCTTTATTTCTACAGCGAGAAGACGCGGCTGGCCTGCCTGGACGGCGGCGGCAAGCTGGTGTGGGAAAACCGGGACGCCGCCTGGCTGGACGCGTTCGAACGGCCCAAGGTGTTCCGCAACTTCAATGTCGAGGCGGCGTCCACCCTGATCGTGGGCCCGGCCGGCCAGCTTCGCCTGTCTCCGCCGGGCGCGCGAGAGGGATTGATTTTTGACGCCGGCGACGGGCGGTTGCTGTGGAAGGACGCGCTGATGGGGCCGAAAGCGATGTTTGTGGGCGATCGCTATTTCGGAGGCAGAGGCGTCTTCGAGGCTTCCACCGGCAAGCAGGTGGACACGGCGGAAACCGAAGGAGGCGGCTGCGGAATTGTGACGTGGGTGCCGGGCCTGGAGAAGGGCCTTGGCCATGTGGCCATCGGTGTCAAGTCGCCGTGCGGCGTTGGGGCGTATGCGGCGGGCGGGATGCTGGTGTTCAACGCAAGCCAGTGCGATTGCTGGCCGCACCTGCGCGGCGCGGCGGGTTTTATCGGCGGCGGCGGCGCCATCGCGCGCGCGGCGGGCGGGGCGTCCCACCCCCTCCAAACCGGCCCCGCCGGGCCGCCGGCCCTCAAGGCCGCTCCCGGCGATTGGACGCAGTATCGAGGGGGCGTTGCGCGAACGGGTGCCGCCCCCGCGGGGGCGGGGAA
>CAYSZK010000075.1:0-19310 GCA_964435495.1 uncultured Verrucomicrobiales bacterium | reverse complement strand
TCGATAACGAACTTGAGCTGGCCGGGGCCGAGGTTGCGGAGGTCGAGCAGGAGTTTGCGGCTGGTGTTGAGGCCGGACCAGTAGTCGAAGAGGGCAAGGGGGTCCGGGGTTTCGAGGGGGACGGCGGCGCGTTCGACCTGGTGATGGGGCCAGGTTTCGGGGGCGGGTTGGTCGTGGACGATAGCGAGGGCGAGGGCGAGGGGGCGGTAGTCGGGCCAGAGGGCGGGGCGTTCCCGGCGGATGCGCCCGAGAATTTCCACGGTGGCGGGGAGGAAATCGCGCGTGGAGGTGTTGGCGGCAAAGGCGTCGCAGAAGGCGGCGTCGGCGGCGAGGTCCAGGGCGGTGGCGGAGTCCAGGCGTCCGGCGACGGGGCTGTTGCGGAGTTCGAAACCCTTGGGAAGGCGGTCGGTGATGTGACGCGCGGCGGCGCGGCCGTGGCGGAGGGACTCGGCGAGTTCGACGGGATCGACGGGGGAATCGTCGGCGGTGTTGCGGAGGTGCGGGGCGAGGTGGCGGGCGGCGGCGGCGAATTCATCTTCGGCGAGCGTGGCGAGCCATGTGTGGGTGTTGAGCCAGGCGACGAACGAGGGGTTGGAAGTGGAGGACCGGGTGTAGGCTGCGGCCAGTGCGGCGGCCGCGGTGTCGCGGGCGGCGGGCCATCCCTGGGCGGCGAGGGATTCGAGGGTGGGGCGGTCGGGGGCGATGGCGAGGTTGACGGCGGGAGGGGCCGGTGGCGGGGATTGGGCGCTGGCGGACGGGATTGCGGCGGCGAGCAGGAGCGCGGCGCTCGTGAGGCGGCGGTTCATGGGATAAGAATGGCTGGGCGGCGGGCGGTGTCCAGCGGAAGCGCGGGTCCCGCCGCGGGTTCAGGGGAAGGGGAGGCGGCCGGCCTTCCAGTTCCAGAGGAGCCACCCGATGAACGCGGCGAACGCGACCAGAAAGACGAGGACGAAAAGGCCGAAGACGGGGCTGTCGTCGCGGTGCTCCCCGGGGGCGCGGGAGCGGCGGAAGGCGCCGGAGTGGGCTTCGACGCGCTGCTTTTCGCGGAGGAAGGCCTGGTAGGATTCCTGGAGGGGGCTGAGCTGGGCGGGGCGGGAGGAGACTTCGGGGAAAATCCGCATGAGCGCGGATTTTTTGAGTTTGTCCTGGCCGGACTCGTCGCGGCGCCTGGCGGCTTCGAGGAGGAGGCTGTTGATGTCGCGTTTGACGGTGGTCTCGGCATCGACATCGGTGGCGGCGAAGAGGAATTCGCCGTCGCCCCAGAGGGCCATCGAGTAGAAGGCGTCTTCGCCGGTCTTGCCGCCGGCCTCGGCGCCGACGACGTGGCCTTCCTTGAGATAGACGGTGCCGACATCGGCGCCGCTCTTGATGACGAGCTTGCCGCTGCGGCCGGTGAAGGAGCTGACCTGGACGAGGTCCATGAGCGACAGTTCGAGCTGGAGCTTGCCGCGGAATCCCTGCATGCGGGGGTTTATAGGGGCTGGGGGTGCGGCTGGCGAGCGGGTTCTTTGGCGGGCGTGGTGGGCGGGGTTGAGCGGGGGTGCGAATGGCTTTGCCAATCCGCGGGGCGGGTGTAATCGGGGTGTGCGGCGGCGCGCGGCGCCGGCGGCCTTCCACGGAAGAACACCATGAATCGGGCGGAATTACGGGCTCAATTGGCGGCGATGGATTTGTCGCGGTCTCCGGCGGAAGCGGAGCACCGGCGGCGGATGCTGCATTTGTTGGACAGCCAGGAGCGCTGCTTTTTCCGGGACTGTTTTCCGGGCCATTTTACGGCGAGCGCGCTGGTGGTGTCGGCGGACGGGGGGCGGGCGCTGTTGGCGTTGCATCGGTTCCTGAACCGGTGGCTGCAATTCGGGGGGCACTGCGACGGGGAGGAGGACGTGCCGGCGGTGGCGCGGCGGGAGGCGGAGGAGGAGTCGGGGATTGTGGGGCTGGTGATGGCGCGGGGGGAGCCGTTTGATTTGGACATCCATCCGATCCCGGAGAATCCGGACCGGGGCGAGCCGGCGCACCTGCATTACGACATCCGGTTCTTGATGGTGGCGCCGGAGGGGGCGCAGCCCGTGGCGAGCGCCGAGAGCCACGCGGTGGAGTGGTTCACGGCGCAAAAGATGGCGTTTATGGCGCTGGACGAGGGGACGCGGCGGATGGTGGGCAAGTGGCAGGGGCTTGTGTCCGCGCGGGCTTGAGGGCGGGGCCGGGGTTCAGCCGGCGAGGGCGGCGATCTGGTCGTTGGCGCGGCGCAGGCGCCCGGCGACGACGCGGACGAGGTATTCGAGGAGTTTGAACTTGAGGGCGGGGTGCTCTGTGCCGAGGGCTTCGTAGCGGGCGAGCGAGAGCGAAACGCAGGCGACGTCGGTGTCGGCCCAAACATCGGAGGACCGGGGGCCGCGGTCGATGAGGGCCATTTCGCCAAAGACCGTGCCGGCCTCGAAGGCGGCGAGCTGGCGGGAAGCGCCCGAGCTGGTCGGCAGGCGCACGGAAACGATCCCGCGCAAGACGAAGAAGACGCGCGGATCGGCGTCGCCTTTCTTGAAGATGCGCGCGCCCCGCGGGTATTCGTGGTGTTCGAGCATGGACTCCAGGACGCGCATGCCCTTGGCGCCAAGGGCCTCGGCGACGTCAAGGCCGGGGATGGCGACCTCGCGGCCCGGGACGCCGGGGGAAGCTGTGACCGGGACGCCGTGGAGGAGGCTGTCTTCGCAGGCTTCAACGGCGTCCTCGAAGGTGGGGAACGCGGCGGAAGGGGCGCGGCGTTCGGTGAGATGGCGGAAGAGGAGGCCGTCGATCTGGAGTCCGGTGGTCACGACCTGGGCGCCAAGGGCGAGCAGGCGGTCCAGGAGCAGGCCGAACATGGAGG
Organism: uncultured Verrucomicrobiales bacterium; assembly: GCA_964435495.1. Taxonomy (GTDB): domain Bacteria; phylum Verrucomicrobiota; class Verrucomicrobiia; order JADLBR01; family JAIBCM01; genus CAYSZK01. Next base: position 16,447 of record CAYSZK010000075.1, on the reverse strand, counting down.
CGGCGGTTTCGTCGGCCGAATCGACGTGGGCGAGGTCGAAAAGGAAAAGGCGTCCCTCCGGGGTGCGCTTCCAGGCGTGGCGCTGGACGACTTCGAGCGCGGCGAGCTGGAGATCGCCCTGGAGTTCGAACCAATGGGCCTGGGCGCCGAGATCGCGGAGGCGGGCGGTCTCGGCGGCGGAACGCATCCGGGTGGAGAAGCGGGAGGCGAGGGTTCCCTCGGCGCGGATGACGGAGCGGGCGGAGCGTGGGACGTCGAAGAGGTGGAGGCGGAAGCGGCGGGACATCTCGCGGCAGACGGCGATGCCGCGGACGCTGTTGCCCTGGCCGTCGAGGCGCGGGGAGAAGACGCCGATGCCCATGCGTCCCGGGAGGACGGCGCAGATGCCGCCGGCGACGCCGCTTTTGGCGGGGAGGCCGACTTCATGGAGCCACTGGCCGGCGTAGTTGTACATGCCGCAGGTGGTCATGATGCTGAGCACGTGATCGACGTAATCGGCGGTGAGGGCGCGCCTGCCGGTGACGGGCTGGAGGCCGCGGTTGGCGAGGGTGGCGCCAAGGGCGGCGAGGTCGCGGCAGTTCACCAGCATGGAGCACTGGCGGAAATAAAGGTCGAGGCCGTCTTCCACGGGATCGCCGACGATGCCGAAATTGCGGAGCAGATGGGCGATGGCGCGGTTGCGGTGGCCGGTGGAACTTTCGGAGAGATGCACTTCCGGATCGATGGCGAGCGGGCGGGCGGCGAATTTGGAGAACCATTCGAGCATGCGGTTTTCCGCGGAGTCGCCGAGGGTCCGCTGGACGAGGCTGCTGACCGCGATGGCGCCGGCGTTGATCATGGGGTTGAGCGGGCGGCCCGTCTGGGGCTCGAGGCTGATGGAGTTGAAGGCTTCGCCGGAGGGTTCGACCCCGACCTTGGACCTCACCATGCGCTGGCCGCACTGTTCCAGGGCCATGCCGTAGGCAAACGGCTTGGAAATCGATTGGATGGTGAATTCATGGGTCGAGGCGCCCGCTTCGTAGATCGTGCCGTCCATGGTCATGATGCAGAGCCCGAACAAGTCGGGGTCCACCTTGGCCAGCTCGGGAATGTACGTGGCGACCTCGCCGGAGCGCTCCGGCAGGAACTGGGTCCAGATTCCCTGCAACACTTCGCGGAACAGGGCGGTGCCGTTGTGCGCCGGCGCCGCGGCGGCCGCGGGTGGCTGGGGGGGGCTGGACTTGGACATGGTCAAGGGTTAGCAAGGTTCATGCCGGGAACCTGCCGCATTGGGCCGGACGTGCGAGTCATCGGTGAGGGCGCCGGGTGGGCAAGGTGCCACGCACAGGCCGGCGGGCTTGGCCGCACGCGGATTCCGGCCCGCCCGCCAAAATTACAATTGCTGGGCGCGCCCGGTGGAAAGAGAGGGTTGCCCTATCTCGCCTGTTCTATTTCAGACAGGGAAGCGGGGAAAGTTGGCCAGCTTCCATGCGCTCGCTGCACATGCGCACGCGGCAGTTGACATTTTGCGGATGGCCTGAAATGTCGTGGGATGCCGACGGCCGATGAGATTCGCGAGAAGTTGAAGGGGGTCAGGTATCCGGGGTTCAGCCGGGACATTGTTTCGTTTGGGCTGGTGAAGGAGATCGCGTGCGAGAAGGGGCGCGTGACGCTGGACATGGCGGTGGCGACCAGCGACGAGGCGGTGATCGGGCAAATCCAGGAGGCGAGCGCGGCGGCGGTCAGGACGTTGCCTGGGGTGGTGTCGGTGGCGATCAACATCGCGCGCCCGGCGGGCGGGGGAACGGCTTCGGCGCCCGCGGGGCAGGGGGCGGCGCGGAGCGAACTGGAGGGCGTGCGGCATGTGGTGGCGGTGGCGTCGGGCAAGGGCGGGGTGGGCAAATCGACGGTGGCGGCGAACCTGGCGTGCGCGTTCCACCGGCTGGGCATGGCGACGGGGCTGTGCGACTGCGACATTTACGGGCCGAGCATGGGCTTGATGTTTGGGACGGTGGAGAACCCGGAGGTGGACGGGGAACAGCGGATTCTGCCGGTGCGCCGGCACGGGTTGAGCCTGATGAGCATGGGTTTCCTGCTGGACCCGGAGTCGCCGGCGATTTTGCGCGGGCCGATGGTGACGCGGTACACCCAGCAGTTTTTGCGGGGTGTGTTATGGGGGAAACTGGACATGCTGGTGCTGGACCTGCCGCCGGGCACGGGGGACATCCAGCTTACCATCGTGCAGACGGTGGCGTTGAGCGGGGCGGTGATCGTGACCACGCCGCAGGAGGTGGCGTTGATCGACGCGCGCAAGGCGGCGGCGATGTTTTCGCGGGTATCCGTGCCGATCCTCGGGTTGATCGAGAACATGAGCCATTTCGTGTGTCCCAGCGACGGGAAGCGATACGACATTTTCGGGAAGGGGGGCGGCAAGCGGGAAGCGGAGCGGCTGGGGATTCCGCTGCTGGCGGAAGTGCCGCTGGACATTCCGACGCGGGAGGCGGGGGACGAAGGGACGCCGATTTTGGTGCGCGACCCGGGCAATCCGGTGAGCAAGGCGTTCGAGTCGGCGGCGAAACAGATCGCCGGCGCGCTGGGTTGACGGGGCGGCGCGGGGGCGGGGGGCGCGGGGCGGCGCCGGCGCGCGCGTGAAACGCCTTTTCTTGCGGGGCTTTTTCCGCATAGTCGCCGTCGATGCGCTACGGACGATTTGACGACGGCAACAAAGAGTATGTGATCGAGCGGCCGGACACGCCGCGATCTTGGAGCAATTACATTGGGTCCCGCAAGTACGGCGGGGTGGTGACCCAGAACGCGGGGGGCTACTCCTTCTCGCAGTCGCCGTTCCAGGGGCGGTTTCTGCGGATGCGCTACAACAGCGTCCCGATGGACCAGCCGGGCAGGTATTTGTACCTCCGGGACCGGGACTCGGGCGATTTTTGGAGCGCGTCGTGGCAGCCGGTGGGCAAGCCGCTGGACCGGTTCACGTCGGCGGCGCGGTTTGGGACCTGTTACGCGGTGATTGAGAGCGAGTACGACGGGGTGCGGATGGAGACGTCCTATTTCGTGCCGCGGGACGCCGAGTTTGAGTACTGGTGGTTGAAGGTGGTGAACACGGGATCGAAACCGCGGAAGCTCAGCCTGTTTTCCTTCGCGGAGTTCGCGAGCGAATGGAACGTCGCGCAGGACGCGTTCAACCTGCAATACACCGCCTACATTGCGGAGGCGCATTACAGGGACGGGTTGATCGAGGCGTCGATGTGCGGGCGGTTGGCGGCGGACCCGGACGATTTCGCGAACCGGGATCAGAGCCGGCGCTGGTGGATGGCGCAGGCCGGCGCGCCGGTGGCGGCGTGGGACCTGGACCGGGACAAGTTCCTGGGCGCCTACGGGAGCTTCCACAATCCGGCCGCGGTGGTGGCGGGCCGGTGCGGGAACTCCCCCGGCGTGAGCGACAACATTTGCGGCGCGATGCAGTCGGACCTGGACCTTGCGCCGGGCGCGGCGGCGGACGTGCTGGTGCTGGTGGGCATTGGGAACCGCGCGGCCGGGGAGCGGGCGGTGAAGGAATTCGGGACGCCGGCGCGCGCGGCGGCGGAGCTGGCGCGGTTGAAGAAGCACTGGCACGGGCTGATCGACTGGGTGCGGGTCGAGACGCCGGACCCGGATTTCGACCACATGGTGAACGTGTGGAATTCGTACAACGCGCTGATGACGTTCACGTGGGCGCGGGCGTGCAGCCTGGTGTACACGGGGGACGGGCGGGATGGGCTGGGATTCCGGGATGCGCTGCAGGATTGTCTCGGGGTCACGGGGATGGCGCCGGACCTTGTGCGGGAGCGGCTGGTGCTGATGCTGAGCGGCCAGGAATCGACCGGGGGCGCGCGGCCCGAGATCAAGCCGTGGTTGCACCGTCCGGGCGCCATGGAACCGACCGATCCGAGGCATTACCGGTCCGACGATTGCCTGTGGTTTTTCAACACGATCCCGGCCTACGTGGCGGAGACGGGGGACGACGCGTTCTACAACGAGACGGTGCCGTATTCGGACAAGGGCGGGGACACCGTGTTCGGGCATTTGCGGCGGGCGCTGGAGTTCAATCTGGAGCGGACGGGGCGCAACGGCCTGCCCAGCGGGCTGGCGGCGGATTGGAACGACTGCCTGAAGCTTGGGTACAAGGGGGAGAGCGTGTTCGTGGCGTTCCAGGTGCGGCTGGGGCTGGGTGTCTATGCCGACGTGGCGGAGCGGCTCGGCAAGCCCGGCGAGGCGGCTTGGGCGCGGGAGGAACGGCGAAAGCTTGACGCGAAAATCCAGGAGACGTGCTGGGATGGGGAGTGGTTCCTTTGGGCGGTGGGCGAGGACGGCACGGTGTACGGGTCGCACAAGTCGCCCGAGGGGCGCATTTACCTGAACACCCAGGTGTGGGCGGTGATCAGCGGGGCGGCGGGCGCGGACCAGGCGAAAGCCTGCCTGGATTCGGTGCATCGCCGGCTGGCCTCGGAGTTCGGGTTGTTGATCTGCGAGCCGCCTTTCGAGAAGACGCCGGTGGAGGTGATGCGCGCGGTGTTGATGAATCCGGGCAACAAGGAGAACGGCGGCATCTTCAGCCACACGCAAAGTTGGGGCGTAATCGCGGAATGCCTCGCGGGCAACGGCGACCGCGCCTACCAGTATTACCGGGCGTTCATGCCGTCGGCCTACAACGACCGGGGTGACGTGCGCGAAGTCGAGCCGTTTGTCCATTGCCAGAGCACCTTCAGCCGCTTTAGTCCCAAGTGCGGCGCGAGCCGGGTGCCGTGGCTGTCGGGAACGGCGTCGTGGGCCTGTTTCTCGGCGGTGCAGCACATCCTCGGGTTGCGGCCCGAACGGGAAGGGTTCCGGATCGATCCGTGCCTGCCCGCGGCGTGGAATGGGTTCACGGCGCGGCGGCGGTTCCGGGGCATGAACCTCGAAATCACCGTCAGGAATCCCAAGGGCCTGAACCGGGGCGTGAAACAACTGCGGGTGGACGGCAGGGAGGTGCCCGGCGACGTGGCGCCGCTGGCCATGCTCAAGGATGGCTGCCCGATCGAGGCGGAGATCACGGGGTGACCGCGCGGCCATTCCGGGAGGTCTTCGAGCACTGTCCTTCGTGCGGGGCGCGCGGCGTCCGCGCCGCGCCGGAGCCCGGGCCGCTCACCTGCGCGACGTGCGGGTTCCTGTTTTTTCTGAACCCGGCGACCGCGGTTGCGGCGTTGATCGAGAACCCGGAAGGGCGGCTTCTGTTGATCCGCCGCGCGAAGGACCCGGGCAGGGGGCTCCTTGGGTTGCCGGGCGGCTTTATTGATCCGGGCGAGCGCGCCGAGGACGCGGTGGCGCGCGAGGTGCGGGAGGAGGTGGGGCTGGAAACGACGGCGTGCGAATTCCTCGCGTCGCACCCCAACGAGTACGAGTTTCGCGGCGTGGGCTACCGGGTCCTGGACCTTTTCTTCCGATGCCGGGTGCGCACATGGGCGACGCTTGGCGCCCTGGATGAAGTGGATGGCACGGTGCTCGTGGCGCGCGCGGAGTTCGATCCGGCGGAAATCGCGTTCCCGTCCCAGCGGCGGGCGATTGAGGGGGCGTGGGCGGGCGCGGCCTGAGCGCCTTCAACCGCGCCGCGCCGCGAACCCTCGCGCCATTCCAAAGGGCAGCCAGTACACGGCGAACGATAGAAGGGCGATCGCCTCCAGGGAGAGAATGTACCACGGCCATGGCCCGAGATAATCCATGAGCGACGCCCCCTGCGGCTTGCGGCACAGGTACCCGTAATTGGTCCCCGCCAGCGCGTTCACGCCGCCCGCAACCACGGCATAGAGCTGGAGCCACAGGAAGGCCCGCACGATTGATCCCGGCCCGACACGGTACCCCGACGCCACCGCCAGAAAGATCACGCCTCCGACCACCCCGCAATGGGAAAGGAAAAATGTGACGAACCGGAAGCTCGGGAATCCCTCGCGAATGTCCGGGGTCAACACGGCTTGCAGGGTCCCCGCAAGCCCCCAGAAGTACGCCAGCTCGTAGCCGCGTTCCCATCGCCAGACGCAGCAGGCCACCAGAAGCACCGTTGCGACGTCGCACAGGTGCAGCGGCAGGGCGGAAGGCCACGGCGCCTTCTGGACGATGATTCCCCACCCGAGCACGGCCACTTTGTTCGCTGTCAGGAGCAGGGCGAGCGCCCACCGCATCGGCGCCTCCACCCGCGGACGCGCGCGGGCCAGCCACCCGGCCAGCGGCGGCAGCCCGAACGTTAGCGCCAGCACGGCCATGTGGGCCGGTCCCCAGAGATCGAATGCGGGCGCTGTGTATTCCATGGCCAGGGGTTTGGAGAAATCCGCGCGCGCCGTCCAACGGAAAGCGCGGGGAACCCGTTTGGCAATTTTCGGAGGCCAAAAGGTTTCAAGACCTGAAAGATGCTTGCGCATCCTGGCGGAGTTCTGCATGCTCGCGCAATGGCCAAAACGCTTGTCTTCAGCACCGCTCCGCGCAAGTCCCCCAACCGCGCCCGCCCGTTGCAAACCGTGGAACGCGCTCTCGCCGTCCTCGAATGCGTTGCCTCGGAGCCCGGCCAGCTCACCGCCATCAGCCGCCGCACCGGGCTCCACGCTTCGACCACATTCCGCATGCTGGAGACGTTGCGCCGCAGGGGGTACGTCGATCCCGACCCCGACACCGGCGTCTATCGCGTGGCGGCCCGCGCGTTTGAGGTGGGTTGCGCGTTTGTCGGCGAGGACAGCCTCCGGCGCGCCGCGCGTCCCGCGATGCGGGCGCTCAACTTGAAACTCAACGAGAACGTCAATCTCGTGGTGCGGGACGAGTCCGACGCCCTGTATCTGGACCAGATCGAGGCCCGCCACACGCTGCGGATGTTCACGCGCCTGGGCGCGCGCATCCCGCTTCATTGCACCGCCGCGGGCAAGGTTCTGCTCTCCGATCTGGACGAACCCTCGGCCGCGGCCATCCTGGGACCCGGCCCCTACAAGGAATTCACGCCCCGCACGATCACAACCCTTGCCGACATGCTGAAGGAACTGGCCGCGTGCGCCCGGCGCGGCTACGCCACCGACAATGAGGAACGCGAACCCGGCATCCGCTGCGTGGCCGCCCCGGTCCGCAACCGCGATGGCACGATCGCCGCGGCGATTTCGCTCTCCGGCCCGGCCAGCCGCGTCACCCAGCAGGTTGTGCCGTCGATTGCGGAGGCCGTAGCCGCCGCCGCGCGGGAGACCTCCCAGTCCTTGGGGTACCATCCCGCGCCCGCCGCCGGGTGATCCGCGTCCGGCGGCGCGGTCAATACAACGCGGTCACCACCACCGGCTGCTCGACTTCGCCGGAGCCTTCCTCAATGATCTCCACCCGCACCTTGCGGGCGCCATCCACCACGGTGGACGACACCGTTTCCGGCCCGCCCCCCTTGAGAACCTCCACGCGCACTTCGTACGTGCCGCCGCGCAGAACCGTCGAGATGCCCCGGCCCTCCGCCTCGGCCACAGGCTCCGCGTACGCGTCATCGGCGGAAAAAACCTTGAACCTCAGCCATGCCTTCTCCCCCGAATCCAGACGCGCGATCAAGCGGGTTGCCTGGGTGAGCTGAAACTGGAACGCCGCCATGGCGCCAGGCTCCAGTCTGAGGTTCACCTTCTGCTCCGACATGTTGAACAGCACTTTGTACCAGGGCCGCACGGGTTGCTCGATCCCGGGCATCAGCTTGACCGCCGCCAGCGCCTGCTCCTTGGTCGCCAGCGGCGATAACCGCAACACCACGATCACCGCGATGGCCAGGATCGAAACAACCGAGATCAATCTGTTCAACATAAGTTTGCGCCCTCCGAAAAACGCGATGCGGACCTTGCCTCCCCTGCCGGGTGCCGCAAGAAAAATCTTCCCGACAGGAGTTTCTCCCGCGCACCCGTGGCGCGCCTCCCCCCTGCCGGCGATCCGTTTCCCCTTTCTTCCCTCGCGCCTTTCGTTCCGCCGCCTCGGGGCCCCCCGCGGGCGGCGATTTTCCGGCGCCCCCACCACCCCGCTCCCGCCTTGCGCGCCGCCACCCGCCGCCGCACATTGCCCGACGCCGTGAAACACGCCGTCCCAGCCCTCGCCGGCACCCTTGCCGCCGCGCTCGTCCTTCTCGTCCTGGGCGCCCACCAGGCCCACCACAAACTCAAGGACCTCGAGTCGCGCCTCGCCGCCGAAGCCGCCCGCTTCGAGCAGGACCGCCAGCAGCTCCGCCTGCAATACAGCCAGGAGGCCGACCTCGTCTCCCGCGGCGTGGATAATTTTCTCAAGGAACGAGCGATCACCCGCGCCGAGCGCTTGCGCATGGAGGAGAAACTCGCCCAGGCCGACGCCGCCCGCCGCCGGCGCCTCGACCTCGCGCGCGCCCTAGAAGAATCGCTGGCCGGCCAGCGCCACACAGCCGGCGCAAGGGTCCTCGAAGACCCCGCCGGGATTCGCGTGCGGCTCCCCTCCGCGCTCCTGTTTGATTCCGCCTCCGCCAGGCTTTCGGGGGCGGGCGGCCGCCTGTTGGACGAAATCGCCCGCATGCTCAAGCCCCTCCCCTGCGGCATCCGCGTTGAAGGCCACACCGACGCCCTGCCCCTCCGCGGCGCTTCCACGCGCTACTCCTCGAATTGGGAACTCGCCGCCGCCCGCGCCGCCGTTGCCACCCGCCGCCTCGACGAATCCGGCGGCATCCCCCGCGAGCGGCTGGCGCTCCACGCCTACGGACCGGTCCACGCCGTCGCCTCCAACGAAACCGACGAGGGCCGTTCCCTTAACCGCCGCATTGAGCTGGTCCTCACCTTCCCCGGCGATCCTCCGCCGGCCGAAATCGCGGAACGCCCGCCCGCGGGCCACGCCAACGCGCCATCCCCAGCGCGCGAGCCCGCGCTTCCGGTGCCGTGACCGCCGGGCGGGGCGCGGTTCAATACGCCGAGTGGTGTTCGATGCTCGCCTGATAAGCCAGGAATGTCTCCCACGCCACGTCCGGCGGCACGGAATGGTCCGAGTGGGCGATGTAGCCGCGCCGCTCCTTGCCCGCCCGCAGCTTGGACGCCACCTCGGCTTCGATCCGGCCGGGGTCGTTTGTCGCGAGAACCCGCGCGTCCAGATTCCCAAAGAGCGTGATCCGGTCCCCGTACTCCGGCGCCAGCTCCCGCACGTCCATCCGCGCCTTGGCCTCCATCGGTTGGAGCGCGTCGAACTCCGCCTCCAGGTAATGGCCCATCATGCCGCGCACATCCCCGTCGGTGTGATAAATGAACTTCAACCCGCGCTCGTGCGCCCACCGCGCCATCCGCGCGTGGTCCGGCCACAACAGGTCCCGGTACATCGCCGGCGAACAAAACGGCGCGTTGGTGTAGGCCATGTCGCCGTAAATCCACACCCCGTCCACGTCCGCCCCGGCGTCCTGCGCGGCCTGCAAATTCTCCAAAATCAGCCCGGTCGTGAACTCGGAAATTTCCCGCACCCACTCCGGTTCCTCACCCATCGCCAGCGCCATCCCTTCGTCCCCCAGCATGGCCCGAAGCATCTCCCAGGCCTCAACCCCCTTGAACACCACAAACTTCCCGCCCGCGCGCCCCGCCGCCGCCGCCGCCACCACCCCCGCCACGTCCAGTTGTATCCCGTTCGCCTCAAACCCGGGCCGGAACCGCCGACGCCACACCTCCGGCGAGTCGCATGTGAACCCGAGATGCTCCGGTGTTCCATTCCGCTGTTTCCAATACCGCACCCGCGCCCCAAACTCGTTCACCACAGTCCGCGTTTCCGCGTCCTCCGCCACCGTCTCCGCCCGCCCCGGAAAGGGCGACGGCCAGAGCCATCCCGCGCCCGCGATGTCCGCGCCGATCCCTGCCTTCAACCGGCCCTCCGCCTCCCATAACCGCGTCCAGAAGTTGGCGTCGGACCGCGGCACATCCGCGAGTTCCCGCAAGGGCGCCACTCCCTCCTTCGCCCAACGAACCAGGGTGTCGGGCCAGAACGACTCGTCCCGTGGCACCCGGTCGTGATCCCGCCGTTCCAGCGCCCGCAAAACCCGCTCGCGCGACGTTAACTCCTCCATGCCCGCCGCCTTCCCCCCCCTGGCTCATACCCTTGATTCACCATGACCCCGCTTTTTTACAAGGGTCCGCACCACGGGGCAAGGTCCACCATTCGCCAAAGCATGTCTGCAAGGAAACAGCCCCCCGCCCGTGGCTTGGACGCGCCACACGGCGCCCTCCCCCGTCCTTCACCGCTCCCCCGCCGTGCCGGGATTCCACAAGTCCAGACCCGTTCCCGGATCGAACGTCTCCCGCAACGCAAGCCGCGCCGCGTGCCCGTCCACAAACACGTAATTCGACCGGCCCCCGTGCCGCGTGCCGTCCACCTCCGCACCCTCCCCGGTGCCCTCCCAAAAATGGGCCATCACATGGTCCGCGCTCGTCGCCGTTTTCAACTCCGCCAGCATCACCGTCGCCGAGGGGCGCGCCACCGACGCCAGCCGCCGCCACGTCGCCGGGCTCCCCGCGTAATCGTCGAATCCCGGGTCCAACTCGAAATAGACGTTCAACCCGTAACTCAGGCCCCGCGTCCGTTCCCGGTCCTCCGGACACCGGAAATGCCGCTTTTGGGCCTCCTCCCACTGGGCCGTGGTCGGCGCCGCCGGCCCGTCCAAGTACGGCAGGATGCTCTTGGCCCAGCTTGGCTCCCGGTGCCCGTAAGCCGAATGGCTGCTCCGCGGAAACTCCCCGTCCCGGTCCTGCGCGCAAAGAATCACCGCCAGCCCCAGCGAACGCATCCGCCCCATGCATTGCGCCCCGCGCGCCGCGGCCCCCGCCCGGTTCAGGGCGGGGGCTGCGAGCGACGCGAGCAACGCCACGATCGCGATGACCACCATCAGCTCGACGAGCGTGAAACCGCCGCGGTCAGTCCCCCCCACGGCGCCTCCTCAGCCACGCGGCCATCCACGCCAGCAGCCCGCCGCCGGCCAGCAGCAGCGTCGAAGGCTCCGGTATCGCCGTCCAGTTCAGCGTCACCGTGCCTGTCGAGTAGAACGCGTCCTCGCCCGAAACCGTCGTGTAGTCCACCGCGCCGATCCCGGCATTGGTCGCCACGAAAATCTCGAACTGCGCCGAGAACGCCCCGGCGCTGTCCGCCGTGAAGAAGGTGTGCCACATGGTCCCGTTCCACAGCACGTACTCGTGCGCGGGCGTGAACACGGGATCGAACAACTCCGAACCCGGGGTGGTTCGCAAAAACCACGCCTCCAGACCCGGCGTGTTCGTCAACAGCCGGATTCCGAACGACTGCCCGGACGGAAGGGTGTCGCTCCCCGCGACATCCAGCAGGAAACCGAACTGGCTGTTGAACGCCAGCCCGTCCTGCGCGGGGTCCAGTTCGTCGAACCACGGGACGTTGGTCACGAAATTGTTTCCCGGGCTCCAATCCGTCAAAGGCTTCAACACTGGCGACCCGGAATCCACATGGATATCGAAGGCATTCGCGGCATTGTTGGTGGTGAACGTTACGTTGATGTGAACCATGCCCCCTTGCGCCATCGGGCTCGGGGGATTGGTGATCGTGGCGCCCCGCACTCCCGGGACCGCCCCGGCGGCCATCAGGACCGCCATAAAAAATCTGTTCTTGCTCATTTGTCTTGCTCCTTGCTCTGAATTCTTGCTCCGCCCGCAACGCCGCCGCGTGCCCGTCCTGGGCGCGGCCGTCAAGGTGCGGATTCCGCTTGGGAAAATCCCCGTTCTCTTGCCGCCCCGCGCGGGTGCGAGCGGCCCGGACGGCGCAGCCGGAAGGCATGGCGCCAGCCATAACTTTGCGCGCCCGCGGGCGCGGCGAAGTCCCAAGTTCGATGCCGGAAAGGGTTCAGGCCCGCGGCGGAGGCACCAGCGGTTCGCTTGGCTGTTCCTCTATCGGTCCCGCCTGGACGGACCGGACCCCGGCAAACCGCACCGCGGGCCGCGGCACGAACGCGGCCCGCTGCGCAATGCCCAAATCCCCCTTTTTTTCCAGTTTGGCCAGGGGCGGTTTGCGTTCGTCCTCAGCCTGCCGTCCCGACTGGACCTTCTTGCACATGCCGCATGGGTGCCGCCCGCTGAACGTCCGCTCCACGCCCGCCGCCGTTCCGTACCGCGCCGAGTTGGCTGCGAGCATCTTCCCCCACGCGACGCATTGCGCCGCCGCCCAATGGCCGCCCGCCAGCAGGAAACAGGCAAATCCCGCGGCAAGGAGCCCCGTAGAGCGCAACATGGCGCACGGCTACACCTGTTTCCCGCGCTGTCAAGCCGGCCACCCCGCCCTTCCGATTACCGTGGCGGGTCCTCGTAAAGGATGTCCCCACCCGTCGCCCGCACCAAATCCGACAACGCCTCCCGCACGTTCGCCTCCAGCGCGTGCAGGTAAATCCGCACCTTCGGAAACCGCCGCGTCGCCGCTTCGCGGATCGCCTCGGTCGAGGCCGCGTCCACCGGGTCCTGAAAGTCGCTGAAAAAATAGATCGCGTCGATCGTCTTCTCCCGCGCCAGCGCCTCCAGGAATACCGCCCCCGCCTCGCCATACCCGCCCCCGCCCCCCGGCGACACCGCCCGAAACGCGCACCCTTCCACCTCCGCCTCCCCCGCGATCCGCACGCCCCCCCGCTGCGCCAGCCTGCGGATGCCCGCCCGCGCCCGGTCAAGTTTGGCGTCCGCCTTCATCGACCCCGACGCGTCGAGCACCACAAATATCACGTTCGCCTCCACCCGCCGCCCGCCAATCGAAAAACCACGCCCCGTCCCCAGCCCGCCCGGCCCCGCGCCGAATCCCAACCCCTTCACACCGCCTCCCGGCAGCCGGAAGTCCGATCCCGACAACAACGGCGACGCCGTGCGCGCCGTGGCGCTCGACGCGATCACGTTCACATCCAGCGGCGCCGCGGGCGGCAGCTCCGCCATCCTGGGTCCCGCGCCCCCGGACGCCGGATCGGGCAGCGACGATTTCATCTCCGGCGCCGTCTCAATTCCCGCTTCGATCAGCAGCTCCTGGCTGGCCAGGTTGCGCAACCGCTCCGCCATCGGGGCCACCACCACCCAGCCTCGCGCCACCACAAACGCCCCGCCATGCAACAGCACAGAAACAAGCAAAACCCACGCCAACACCGTGGGCCGCCAGCCGTCCCACGGACCGCGCCCGTCCCGCCCGCCGCCGTCCCCCTCAGTCGCGGACAACACGCCGACCGAATGGGAGGAGCGCGAGACTCGTGAGTTTGAAGTGTTGGATGGCAAAGGGAATCCCGATGATCGTGACCGCCAAGCCGATCCCCAACGCCAGGTGGCTCGCCGCGATCCAGATGCCGCCGACCAGTATCCACAGGATGTTGCACCCCAGCGACACGCATCCCGAGTCCTTCTCCTCCTCGATCATCCGCGTCCCAAACGGCATCAGCGCCAATCCCGCCAGCTTCATGCACTGCACCCCGAACGGAATCCCGATGATCGTGGCGCACAACAGCGCCCCGCCCAGAAGATAGAGAAACGCAACCCAGATTCCCCCGCCCAAAATCATCCAGAGTATATTCAGGAAAAGCGTCATAACACCGTGTCCAGCACACTGCCACGATCCGGCCTCCAATCCAGCCCAAATCCGGCGCGGCGCCGCCCGCGCGGCAAATCCGGCAGGACACTAGGAGCAGGACCCCGGCCCGAACGCCCCGCGAATCGCCCGCAGCGACTCCCGCAATGCCGTCCCCAGCTTTGGATCGGAATAGTCTCGCCCCACCTTCGGACCCCCAATCTCCAGGTACCCTGTCACCTCCGCCACCGGATACCGCCCCGCGTTCCGCTCCACAATGCCCCGCCACTCGGCCAGGTCCACCGTCCCCCGCGCCCGTTCCGCCTCCGAGAACCCGAACGTGCTGTTGTACTGGGCGTCCGTGTTCTTGAAATGGAACTCCGCCATCCACGGCGCCCCGTGCTCGAACAGTTCCACGTTCGTGTGCAGCGTCCGCCCCTCCGCGTCCACCAACCCGTGGCTGATGTCGGCGCACAAATACACCGGCACGGTCCGGCCCGGATGCGCGCGGTGATGCCCCGCCACCGCCTCCATCATCGCCGTGATCTCCTCCGGCGTCGAAGGCGGCTCTGCAAGGCACGACATCGGTTCCATCGTCAACGCCTTCAGCCCCGCCCCGCGCGCAATCTCCATCAACTCCCGCATGTGCCCCAGGTAACAGTCCAGCCCCGCCGCCTTCCCCGCCGCGCGGTCCCGATACACCGCCCCGGGATTCGATCCGCAAAATTCCGCCCCCAGCACCGCCGCCACCCGGATCAACCGCTCATACCCCTTCCGCGCCGCGCGTTCCAAACGCTTGTCTCCCGTGAAAAATCCGCCCAGCTCCCGGTGCGCCGTGAACACGCTCCGCACCCGCAGCCCCCGCTCCTCCGCCGCCCGCCGCACATCCGCAAAATAATCGTCCTCCACCCAGTAGAGTTCGTAAAACGAGCCCACCTGCACGTCGCGCGCCCCCTCCTCCCGCATCAAATCAAACAGCCACTCGAAACTGAACCGCGTCTCAATCGGATCGGTCTTCACTCCCAAACGAATCGCCGCACTCACGCCTCACACCCCGCTTTCATGCCTCACCCCGCCGCCAGGCGGAACACCACTTTGTTGTGGAACGTCTTCCGCTCCCGCACGCTCGCCAGAATCTCCGGCCCGTCCTCCAGCCCCGGCGTGTCGCTGATCAACGGCGCCACGTCCAGTTCCCGGTCCAGATACGCCAGCACCGTGCTCCAGTCGTCCTGCCCCGCCGGAACCACCTTCGAGTTCCAGGTCCCGTAAATCGCCAATTCCTTCCGCAACACCGCCGAGAACGCTTTCTCTTCCAGTTGGAAGGTTCCGTGGATGTTCCCCATGAACACCACTTCCCCCCCTGTCCCCGCCGCCGCCAGAGCCTGCGCAAACGTCGCCGGCAACCCGCACGCCTCCACCACCCGCGCCGCTCCCTCCCCCTCCGTCGCCTCCCGAATCGCACGCACCGGGTCCCCCGCCCGCGCGTCCACAGGCTCGAACCCCATGCGCGACGCGATGTCCAGTTTCCGCGCGTCCACATCCACCACATAGACCCGGCGGCACCCGTGAATCCGGAGCCATTGCGCCGTTATGTTCCCAATCGGCCCCGCCCCGAACACCGCCCCCGCGTCCCCCGCCCGCACCCGCATCCGCCGCACCCCGTGCAAAGCCACCGCCGCCGGCTCCACCATCGCCGCGTGCAACAGTTTCACATGCTCCGGCACCGGAAACAGGTTCCACTCCGGCACCCGCACAAACTCCTCCATCCCCCCGTCGCGCCGCGATCCGTAGTAATCATACCCCGTGCATTGCGCGTACTCCCCCGTCGAACAGGGCTTGCACTTCCGGCACGGCAACAACGGAAACACCGCCACCCGCGTCCCGCGCCCGAGCTTCCCCCCAGGCATCGGTTCCTCCACCACCCCGCTGAACTCGTGCCCCAGCACCAGCGGATAATGGTAAGCGCCTCCGTCGAACGCCCGCGGTATGTCCGACCCGCACACCCCGCACGCCGCCACCCGCACCACCGCGCACGGCTCCGACGGCCCAAGCGGCGCCGCGCGCTCCTCCACCGCCAGCCGTCCGTTCGCCCGCAACACCAGCGCCTTCATCGCCGCATCCTCTCCGCCGCCCCGCCTCTTGTCAATCGCGTTGGCCCGCGCCCCGCCCCCGCGCCGTCCACTTTTCGCTTTCCTTCGCCGCCCCCTCTCCTCACACACGCCCCATGCCCCTCCAGATAGCCCCCTCCATGATGTGCGCCGATTTCCTCAATCTCCGCGCCGAACTCGATCTCTTCGCCGCCCGCCGCGTCGCCCTGCTCCACATGGATGTCATGGACGGCGCCTACGTCCCCAATTTCGCCCTCGGCCCCGACTTCTGCCGCGCCTGCGCCGGCGCCTGCGCTGTCCCCCATGACGTCCATCTCATGGTCGAAAACCCCGACCGCCACCTCGCCGCCTTCGCCGGCCTCCCCGGACTCCGCATCTCCTTCCACCCCGAAACGTCCCGCCACCCCGTCGCCACCCTGGACGCCATCCGCAAACTCGGCGCCTCCCCAGGCATCGCCCTCGACCCCGCCATGCCCGTGGACGCCGTCCGCCATCTTCTCCCCCTCGCCGATCTGGTCTGCGTCATGACCGTCAACCCAGGCTACGCCGGCCAGAAACTCGTCCCCCATTGCCTCAAGAAAATCGCCGAACTCCGGTCCCTATGCGATTCGCTGGGCATCCGGCCCGACATCGAGGTGGACGGCAACGTGAGCTGGGAAAACATCCCCGCCATGGTCCGCGCCGGCGCCAATATCCTCGTCTGCGGCACTTCTTCCCTCTTCGACAAATCCCTCGCCCGCGACGACGCCATCCGCAAACTCCGCGCCCTTCTCGACGCCCTCGAAGCGGAGTGACGGCCC